>CAYXSJ010000020.1:16864-21829 GCA_964467095.1 uncultured Methanotrichaceae archaeon | reverse complement strand
TGAAAGAGAAGTGGCTCATGGCCCTGGGAGCATGGGAGGAGATCAAACCCAGGATTACCACCGCACTCGAGTCGGGCTTCGACTGCGTGCTGGTGGATAAAGAGAACATCGAGCGCGTGCGGGAACTGGGCAAGATAAAGGTAGCCTGCTTTGGCAAAGAGAGAGGAACGGAGGATATTTTGGTTGTGGGAAAGGGCGGCGAAGGCGATGGTACCATGGCTCTGCCCAAAGATCCGGGCAGCTCCCTGGACGAGGCTCTCGCCAGGACAGTTTCCGGTGCCAAGGCAGCGTATGTGGTCATTGCCAACAAGAAGTACGAAGAGTTCGCCGTAGAGATGGGCAGGATTGTAGACTATCTTCTCGTCATCGGCACGGACTGGAAGGTCATTCCCCTGGAGAACATGATTGCAGGACTGCAGGGCGCGCCTGTCAAGATCATTAGCGGCGTCAAGACGGCAGAGGAGGCGCGCCTGGCCCTGGCCACACTGGAAAAGGGGGCAGATGGTGTGCTGCTGGACAGCCCCGATCCTTCTGAGATCAAGAGGGTAATGGATGCAGTAGAGCAGTCGGAAAAAGGCCGCATAGAGCTTATTTCCGCCACGGTCAGCGCTGTCAAAGCCGTGGGCATGGGCGATCGAGTCTGCGTGGACACCGCCAGCATGATGTCTTTTGGAGAGGGTATGCTCATCGGCTCCCAGGCCAGGGGATTCTTCCTGGTTCACAGCGAGTCAGAGGACAGCCCCTATGTCGCAGCGCGGCCTTTCCGGGTGAATGCCGGTGCGGTACACGCTTACATCCGGGTGGGAGAGAAGACTCGCTACCTTTCCGAGCTTAAATCGGGAGACGAGGTTACCATTGTCAGCAAGGAGGGCCTTGCCAGAACGGCCATAGTTGGCCGCGCCAAGATTGAGAAGAGGCCCATGATCCTCATCGAGGCCGAGGTGGCCGGCCAGAGGATAAGCACTCTGCTGCAAAACGCCGAGACCATAAAGCTGGTCGGTTCCGACGGCTTGCCAAGGCCCGTTACCGATCTCAAACCCGGAGATGAGGTGCTGGTGCATCTGGAAGAGAGCGCCCGCCACTTCGGCATGAAGATCGAGGAGAGCATTGTGGAGCAGTGAAGTGGAGTGGAGCAATGAATCCATGAATCACAAGTCGCGCATAGTAGCCGTCCTGGGAAAGGACGCGGAAAAGGATGTTAAGGCCACTAGCGAAGCAGATATGATCGAGCTGCGCCTGGACCTGCTCGCCGGAGACGATCCCCTTCAAACCATAAAGGCAATCCGAAAGGCCACAGCCAAGCCGATCATTGCCACAGCTCGCCTCAAGACGGAAGGCGGAATGTTCCAGGGCAGCGAAATAGAAAGAATAGATCTGCTCATCAGGGCTGCCAACTATGCCGACTACGTGGACTTGGAGCTTCTGGCAGATCAAAGAGACGATGCCATTGCCAGGATAAAAAAACCGGTGATATTGTCCTACCACGACTTTCAGGGCATGCCTGCGGAGTTGGAGTTGGCCGGGATATATCAGGAGATGAAGAAGACAAAAGCTGCTATTGCCAAGATCGCTGTGACGCCCCAAAGTCTACAGGATAATTTGAGGATACTGCAATTTTTGCTGGATGCAGAACTGGATGCAGGGCTGGCCGCAGATATGCCCCTTTGCATTATCGCTATGGGCGGACTGGGCAGGCATTTACGCGCCGTAGCACCACTCTACGGATCGGCTCTCACCTACGGCTTTGTCACACAGAGCACGGCTCCCGGACAGATGAGCCTGGCAGAGCTATGCCTGGCAAGAAAGCTTCTGGACAGTGACATTCCACTGCACATGGGACGGAATGCGCATCCCAGGACACAATAACCCAGATATTGAGGGGGGAATGTTGATAATAATGTAATGAATTTTTAATAAGAATAATAATAAGTTAAATAATTTTACACAAGATTTAACTACCTTACTTGTGATCAGTAACTATGCAAGTGACTGTGGATGTTGGCGGCAGGCCCGGTCTGGATTGCAAGGGATTCTGCAGCTTTTGCTACTTTAAAGGTGTTAAAAGAGTAGAACCTTCTGGATGCAGGAGATGCGAACCACATAAAAAGGGCTGTGATTACTGCTCAAGAGAGGTAATCGAGATCCAACCAGGCTATAAGCCCCTGGATCAACTGATCTTCGAGGTCTCCCAAAAAAGCATCTCTTCCACGCCCGAGATGATCATCATCAAGGGAAACGGCGATATAAGCTGCTACCCACATCTTCTCAACCTGGTTAGGAGGGTGAGCAACGGCCGTGTGCCGGTATTTTTGGATTACACCAGCGGAAAAGGATTTGTAAAAGAAGATGATGCAGATCTTTTGGTCGATGCCGGTGTGCAGAGGATCAGCTTCTCAATTTTCTCCACCAATCCAAATCTTCGCTGCAAGCATGTAAATGATAAGCATCCAGAGATGGTCCTTAGAAATTTTCAAACCTTCTGTGAGAGATCTGAACTTTACGCCATGATCGTCCTTATTCCAGGAGTAAACGATGGCCGGGAACTGGAGAAGACTTGCCGGGATTTGCAGGACATGGGTGCCAAGGGCCTCATGCTCATGTCATTTGCCAATAGTCGAGAGCAGGGCCTCATCTTCGGCAATGAGCCTGTAATGCCGGGTGTAACTCCCTACGGCGTGGAAGATATTCGCCGGATCGCGACGGAAATCAACGAGAACTTTGACATGAGGGTTATCGGCACCCCACTCTGGGATCCACTCTCGGGAGCGCCCTTTGCCCTGGCCCACCATAAGAAGGAGCTGAAGAGGCTTCCAGCCATTGAGAAGAGCGCGACTATTATTACCAGCTCTGTGGCCTATCCACTTTTATCATCGATATTCAGAGAACTGGGAGATGAGGTAAATGTTGTGGCCACAAAAAAGGAGATCGGCAATTTGATCACCCTGGATGACTTTGAGATGCTTGGACTAAAAAATGTTAAAGACATGGCGATTATACCCGGCATGGTGCTGGCTCATGATAGAGATATTCACAGAGCTTTGCGGCGGGACGGCAAGAGAAGATTGGTCTTCAGAGGCCCCGATGAACTCACTGTTGTATCAGAGCGAAGCATATACATCACGCCTGAAGAGGTGCTGGAAAAAGAGATAGAAGCCTTCACCGGCTTAATTATGCAGATCAATGACCTCGGCTCCCCGATCCCTGCGTTTTCTGCAGACAAAAAGTGCATCCAGGAAGGCTGCGTTTCCATCGAACACATTCATTCTCATCATTCTCATTCTTCCAGCCGGGACGGAGCGATACAGGCAGGCCAAAAGGAGAGAATCGAGCTGATGGTTTAGTTTTTTCATCGACGATAACTTTTATCTCACCATCTGCCAGTTCATCGAGGGTGATTGCAATGAGCGAGTACAGAGAGCTGGTGGTAACTAAAGACGATTACCTGGAGTTCCTGGCCCAGCGCCTGCGTCTGCGGGGCTCCTGCCAGCGCGAGATTGAAAATGTTAGCTTTCCCTTCCTCTTTGCCTCAGGAAGCGAGATGCTCAGAACTTACATCCTGGGCACCTCTGAGTTCACCTCAACCCTACCGGATAAGTACAGGCTCCCAGACAGAGGTTTTATCTGGTACCTCTTCACCCAGTCCGTAAAAGAGATTCAGATTGTGCCCGATAAGATAGTAATAAAATACGAGCTGCAGGACGAGTACAGAAAGCCTTTCAAGCAATTCTACCTCTAGATGGGGCCTGGCGCAATAAATGTGCATCAATCTGTCCTGCTCATGGCCGACCAGGTGCCGGTCAAGCGCCCCTCCAGGGCCATCTTGCCCAGACACGCCTCCACGTCCCCTGCCAGAGGCGCGGGCTGCTCTGCGGCCAGGGGCGTTCCCGGCAGGGGTGTGAAGCGGTGCGCCCGCACTTTGCCGCCCTTGGACGCGATCCATTTTGCCAGATCAAGGGTCATGCGCTGATCCTCCGCATGCTCCATGGGCAGGCCGAGGATCAGATCCACCTGCGGCACGATACCACAATCCAGGGCCAGTTCACAGGCCGTTTCGATCTCAGCGCGCCCGTGGCCCCGACCGATGCGTCGCAGCACGTCAGGGCTGCCGGACTGACCGCCGAGGCTAATGCTTTTGTTGGCACAGTATTTGACGATAAGCTCCAGGGCTGCCCTTGAGACGAACTCCGGCCGAACCTCTGAGGGGAATGTGCCGAAGTAGATGGGCTTCTTCTGCTCGGCCAGGGCCTTGAGCAGGGCTTCAACCTTCTCCAGGCAGGGCCTCCTGCCATCGGAGCCATAGGCCAGTGAGTTGGGGGAGGTGAAGCGGATGTCTTTGTGGTGGAGGGCGTATTTGGCGATGATAGGAATAGACCTGTGGCGCATGCAGGAGCCGAAGAGGCGCGGCGTCTGGCAGTAGGTGCAGCCCCAGGGGCAGCCGCGAGAGATCTCGATTGGGGCCAGGATCCTGGCGAAGGGAGGGTAAGAGTCCAAATCCACTGGAGCCCTCTTTTCCGTGAATATGACCCTCCCATGGCATTTATAGGCGATGCCCTTAACGGCTGACGGGCCTTTGCCCTCTTCAATTGCCTGCAGCAATTCAGGCAGCGTCTCCTCTCCTTCACCTATCACCACATAGTCAAAGTGCTCCAGGACCTCCTCGGGCAGGGCAGAAGGATGAGGGCCGCCGGCAATGTAAATGGCATCCACTGCTCCGCAGGCTGCCGCACGAGCAACCTCGCTGTAGACCTCCTCTGCCTGGGCAGTGGCAAAACTGTAGAGCATGATGCCGTCCTTCGGCTCCCGGGCAATGCCGGCCTCTACCAGCGGCATCAGGGCAGCAATGCTGTAGGAGTTCTTGCTGTTGTAGCGAAACCATTTTTTGAGCCGATTCAAATATGCATCATCCTTTCAACTTGAGCCGTTTATAGGAAGGGAAACAAGAAGAAAAAGATTTGGATTGGGCGC
>CAYXSJ010000020.1:0-16764 GCA_964467095.1 uncultured Methanotrichaceae archaeon | reverse complement strand
CCTAAATCACTCCTCGGTAGTACGCCAGCCTCCTGGCAAGTGGCCGGAATAGCTCCAGCAGCCTCATCTCTTCCTCTGCCTCCAAGGGCTGGAAATCACTGCCCACCCGGGCCAGCGTCTGCACCTCCCTGGGGCTGGAGCAGCCCACTATGGCCGTGCTGATCTCCTGGGAGAGGGCAAAGCGCAGGAGCAGCTCTACAGTCACTCCATCCTTCGGGGAGATGTAGTGCGATCCTCCCAGCACCTTCATGCCGATGACAGCCAGGCCCCGGTCTTTTGCAGCGGCCATGACCCGGTCCAGAAATCCGCCCAGCACAGCTTCTGCCGGATTGACGGGCATGAGCACGCCGTCCACCGGCCAGCTTTTCACTGCGTGTTCCAGGACTTTTGGGGCATGGTGGCCGGTGACGCCCAAAAAACGCACCAGTCCGGCGTCTTTGGCCTGCACGAATGCCCGCAGGGCTCCGTCCGGCCCCTCGATCTCCTCGATATCCTGGCTGGTTCGCACATCGTGAATCTGCCACAGGTCCAGGCTCTCCAGGCCCATGATCTCCAGGGACTGGGCCAGGTCGGCCTTCGCGCCACTGTAGTCTCGGGCGGCGGATTTGCTGGTCTGAAAGATGCCGGAGCGAAGCTGCGCATGGCTGCGCCAGAAAGAGCCGTAATAGCCCTGGCTGCCCGCATAGGCCTGCGCCGAGTCGAAGTAGGTTATGCCCTGGAGAGCGGCCTGCTCGATCACGGCCCTGGCATCCGGGTTTTGCCCATATGTTCGCAGCACGCCTTCTCCGCCCAGGCCCACCTGGGTGACGGCCGGGCCCGACTTTCCGAAGAGCCTCGTAGTAATAGTCACAATAATCTCCGCACGGTATATATGCCAGGCAGAGTATAAAAAAGGAATACACATATTTCGCGCATAGACGGGCCGGGCACGCCGACCATAGAGGGTTAGATTTATGCTGCCAGAGCAGAAAAGGCAATCCTGCATCCATGAAGGTAATCCAGATATCTCCTTATTTTCCGCCCCATGTAGGCGGAGTGGAGTATCATGTAAAAGAGCTGGCCGACGGCCTCGCCAGAAGGGGCCATCAGGTTAGCGTTGCCTCTTCTTGCGGAAGATGGGCCGGAGAGCTGGTCTGCATACCGAGCATTGATTTATTTTATTCGCCAATGCCCATTAAATTACCAAAACTTGAGGCAGATGTCTTTCACAGTCATATCCCTAGCCCTCTTTTTGCCTTCATGCTTAAAGGAGCCTCGCCTCATGTTGTTACCTACCACAATGATGTGGTGGTCCCTGGAATCGTAAATGGGCATACCATGCCCCGTCCATTTGCCGCGACTTTAGAGAGGATTAATGAGCGACTGGTCCGGCCCGTCCTGGAGAAGGCAGAGATAATAATCGCCACCACAAAGAGCTATGCTGAGACCTCACCTGTTCTGAAAGACTATCTTGACAAGGTAAAAATAGTGCCCAATGCAGTGAATGTCTCCCTTTACCCACAGGTTAGTAAGAAGGAGAATTATGTGCTCTATGCGGGCAGAATGCTCAGTTACAAGGGTGTTGAATCTCTGCTCTTTGCCATGAGCGAGGTGCAAAAGAGTGCGGACCTGGATCTGGTGCTGGTGGGAGACGGCTACGACCGCAGCCTGCTGGAGGAGATGGCCACACAGCTGCATGTCCGGGCAAAGTTCACAGGAAGGCTGGAGCGAAGCATGTTTATAGATACAATCTCTCGTGCTGAATTGCTGGTCCTGCCTACCCAAAATCGTCTGGAGGCTTTTGGCATAGTTCTCCTGGAAGCCATGGCCTGCGAGACGCCCGTCCTCGCCTTTGATACTCCGGGTGTAAACGAGGTGGCAAAGAATGGCGGCATGGTCTACTCCAGCACGCAGGAACTATGCGAGCTTATCCTTGAGCTTCATGGAAACGAGCCGCTGCGAATGTGCCTTGGGCAAAGAGGCAGGAAGGCGGTGGAGGAGAATTACTCCTGGAAGAGAGTGCTTGATAGTATGGAATCGATCTATCGCGCCGTTACCTGAAGCAGTCAGAAAATGCTAATGATGCAATTGAAGTTGGCTTTGGCACGATCGCGGAGAAGGAAATTTGAGCAATAAGCTTAAGGATGAAAAGGTAAAGGCCGCGCTGCTTGCAACGTTTATGAGCCTGGCTTCAATTATTCTCATATTAAAATTTACTGAAACCAATGTAAGCTGGAAGATGCTCTCTCAGGTCCAGGGACGGTTTTTGATCCTGGGGCTTGTTTTGCATATGCTTTCCTGGATCTTTTATGCCGTCAGGCTCAAGCTCCTGGCTTCTCTTGCCGGCCATAAAATAAGTTTTCGACTCTCGCTTATATCAACACTGGCGTCAAATTTTCTTGCCGCTCTCACTCCCTCCTCAGCCGGAGGCGAGCCTTTGCGCATCAAGATCCTGGCAGACGACGGCATGAGCTACGGCAGCGCAACGGCTGTAGCTGTGGGCGAGCGATTGCTGGATAGCATCTTCTTCGTAGCGGCTCTGGCGTTATTTCTCATTTTCTCCAACTTTTTGACCGGCTTCGGCCTGAAGATAGGGGCCTTTTTCTTCGTTCTTCTTCTCCTGCTTTTGACTTTTCTCTGGCAGCTTGTCAGCCGGCCGGAGAGAATTGCCGGATTTATGTTGTGGCTTAAGAAGAAGACCGGCAACAGGCCCATTGTCTTCTCTCTGGAGCGAGAGATTTGGCTCTTTCGCGAAGCTGGAATTCAGCTTGCCAAAGAGACGCTGCGCCGCACGCCGGTAATGGCAGCTCTTACCGCTCTCATCTGGATGTGTGACTTTTTGGTTCCCTCAGCTCTATTGGTGGGCATGGGAGCGGAACCCAATTTCCTTCTTTCAATAACATCCCAGATTATCCTGGCAATAATTGCAATCCTGCCCCTGACTCCGGGGGGCAGCGGCGTGGCCGAGCTGTCAATGAGCTATCTCTACTCCATGTTTGTGCCCCCCATGCTGCTTGGACCGCTGGTAATCCTCTGGCGTGTAGCTACCTACTTCTCCAATATTGTGGTGGGGGCAGCCTTTGTCGGAGCGTCGATAAACGACATTATGAAAAAATAAAAGAATTAAGGCATCAGGTGACAATGAGCAGCATCAACAGCACCGACATTCTGACCAGTACGCTGATGCTTGTAGAAATTAGCACGAGGGAGAGGCCCAGCCTCATGCCGAAGACCGAGGTGTAATTGGGCAGAAGCGATCGCAGCGAGTAGAAGGGAAGCATGAACATGCTGCCCAGCATGAGGACGATGATCGCCTTTGCCTCTGATATGCCTCCGTTTTGAATCAGTGGCCCTAAAAGAGCTATGCCTGCCTTGGGACTTGCTACATAAATGGTGAGCGGAATTATCGTCTCCGGAGGAACGGCAAAGAAATGAGCCAGGGGTATTACGTCAAGCGATTGCAGGATGCCTTCACTGCTTAAATACAAAACCAGGAAAGTCATGATGAAGTAGAGCCCTGCGATCCTGAGGAATATGCGGCTCTGTCCTCGCAGGGATTTTTTGGCTGCCTCCCCTAAATTTTTCTGTGCCTGGGGCTGGAGCGGCTGCAGCGGCGCAGCAGACTGGGTTGGCGAGGAAGACAATGCGGGCGAGGCGAAAACACAAGATGAGTCGCCGGGAAGGTACGCCCGCCCCAGGACCAGGACCAGTGCCAGCTTTATGATGCCTGTAGCAATTGAGATAACTGCATAAACTCCACCTACGAAGATGCCGAGAACCGGAATCACAAAAGCCAGTTGATAGGTGAAAAGCTCCCGGAAGTAGACGGGAACGCTGTTCAAGATGGCGCTGAGAAGCGCCTGGCGCTCGCTGAGTTGCCCCTCTGCCTTCAGCCTGGCAATCATGGCATTGGCGGCCAGAGCTGAGCCCAGGCTGATGACAAAGGTTGAAGCGGATACAGGGGGCAGGTGCGATATGGAAACCAGCGGCCTGGCTAGATGCGATATGCGCCGGAATGCGTCCATCTCCACCATGATGCCGGTGAGAAAGAGCATGATAAAGACGGTTATCATGGTAGAGACTGTACTGTCGAGCGTCTGCAGGAGTAGATCGAGCATCATCAATCCTTTATCTTAGAGTCTCGTGGGGATTCTTTATAATTTTCGGTTCTTTGTGATGAGCGTGGAAGTATCGAAAGAGCAATTAAGAGAGAGATAGGATTATTTCCTCATGAGATCCTTTTCGCCTCGCATGGCCGCCCGGGCGCTCTGGCAGATGAGGGTTCGAAAAAGGCCTTTTGTGCTCTCGCATGGCATAACCGCCCGCTGCAACCTGAGCTGTCCCTTTTGCGAGTACTGGAGAAGGCCGGGCAGGGAGATGAGCACGCCGGAAATCTTGCGCATGCTGGATGAGGCGCATGATTTCGGCATAGGCGTTTACAATGCCTGGACGGTGGAGCCGCTGCTGCGAGAGGATCTGCCGGAAATTTTGCACCATGCCAGATCGCTGGGTCTAGTCACCTCTCTCATCACCAACGGCCTTCTCTTACGGCATAGAGCCGGGGAGCTTGCAGATCTTGACCTACTTTCCGTCTCCTTGGACGGCATCAAGTGCTACAAAGAGCTGCGGGGCATCGATCTTGCCGACGTTTTAGAGGGCATCCGGGCGGCGCAGCAGGCGGGCCACGAGATTCTGATGAATTGTGTCATCTCAGGAAAAAATGTGGGCGAGCTTGAGGATCTGGTGCATCTGGCAGAGTCGCTGGGATGCTGGATCTCTTTTGAGCCCATGCATGAGTCCTTTGGCATCGAGGAGAAGGTGTGGGGCTCTTTGGGGATACGAGATATTCCTGCATATGAGACGGCGCTGGATCGGCTGATAGAGCTGAAGAGGAGCGGAGCGCCTATCATCAACTCCCTGACCTACCTGAAGATGATAAAGGATCTGGAGCCGAGATTCAATTGCCATGCCGGGGAGATAATTTTGCATGTGTCACCGGACGGCACCGTTGAGAGCTGCCGGGCCCATAACCAACCATTGGGCAATGTCTCCGAAGGACTGGCAAAAGTGTGGCAGTCGTCGAAAGAGAGGCGCAGGGAGATCGTCCAGAGGTGCGAAGGGTGCCTGTTCTTCGGGTATGTAGAAAACAGCCTGCTCTACGAGTTTGTGCCTGAGGTTATGAGGCACTACGAGTGGATGTAGTAGAAAATAATTTAAATGCTTGGGTCAACTGGAGTCTCGTGACCGTCTTTAGAGCTTATGATGTTCGAGGTGTCTACGGCACCGATCTCACAGAGGAGCTGGCCAGGCGCGTGGGCGAATCCTTCGGATCTTTTGCCGGTGGGGGCAGCGTCTCTTTGGGCAGAGATACGCGAATTAGCGGCCCATCTATTGAGAAGGCTTTTCTGGAAGGCGTTCTGACTACAGGCTGCCATGTGGACAGCTACGGCATCATTCCCATTGCCGTTCTGGGCTACACCACCTGCAAAATGGGCCTCAAGGCAGCGGCCTACATTTCAGCCTCCCATAATCCTCCTGAGTACAATGGCGTGCGGTTTCGAACAGGCGAGGGCTACGGCCTGCTCTACCAGGAGTCGTCCATCATGAAGTACTACCGTGAAGGAGGCTTTCTTTCCGGAAAGGGAAGAGTAGAGGATTGTTCTCCTGCAGCTGCCATCGACGATTACCGACAATATGTTGCAGAGAAACTGCATCTGGACCGTCCGCTCAAAGCTGTCCTTGACATGGGCAACGGCTCAGCCTGCACTATGGCATCCTTTTACAGAGATCTGGGCCTGGACTGCTTTGTGATCAACGGCAGCATGGACGGCCTCTTTTCCGGTCGCGGCCCGGCTCCCAATGAAGAATCCTTGCAGCCTGCCTGCCGGGAGGTAGTGAAGAAACAGGCGGATTTTGGAGTGGGCTTTGATCCTGATGCAGACCGGGGGATCATCATCGATGACCTGGGCCGTGTCCTGCCGCCGGAGAAGGTGGCGATCATCATTGCCCGGAGAAGATACAAACGCGGCGATCTGGTCATCTCCGGTTTTGATTGCTCTATGATGCTGGAGCACGAGCTGCAAAAGGACGGCATCAGGGTATTGCGGGAGAGAGTGGGCGATGTATTCGTGGCCAACCGGGTAAAGAATGAGGGCGCAGTGCTGGGTGTCGAGCGCAGTGGCCACTTCTTCCTTCCTGAGTTCCAGTACTCGGACGACCCCTTCGCCATGAGCCTCGCCATTGCCGAGATCATATCAAAAGGGGAGAAGCTCTCCGCCCTCGCGGATGAGATCCAGGAATATCCCTACAAGCAGATCAGCATCCGCCTCAGCGAGGATCCGGCGGGAGTAATGCTGCGGCTAAAGGATGCTCTCGCTCCCATGCAGCCGGATACCCTGGACGGGCTGAAGATCACTACCGATAGCAGCAGCATTCTTATCCGGCCCAGCAATACCGAGCCCATCTTGAGGCTTTACATCGAGACCGCTGCAGGCGACATGGCGGAGCTGAAAGAGCGCTACGTTGGGATCATCCGTAGAGCTATGAAAGACTGAAATTTTTTGTTAAAGCAAGCTATTTAATCCGCTTCGTCCCTTTATTTTATAACCATGGCCAGAGCTGATCTTCGCGTGAGCTACAAAGACGTCTGCGTTCTCATCCCCACTCTCAATGAAGAGGAATCCATCGAGCCGGTGATCCGGGAATTCAAAGCCCTGGGCTTCGAGAACATTCTGGTGGCGGACGGCCATAGCACCGACGGCACCGTGGCCAAAGCAAAGTCCGCCGGTGCACGCATCTTTACCCAGTCCGGCTCGGGTAAGGGCCAGGCTTTAAAAGAGGTCTTCGAGGAGATCGAGGAGGAGTTTATCCTTCTCATCGATGGGGACGGCACCTACCTTCCAACCGACGCAGCTACCGTCCTGGAGCCGGTTTTAAGGGGAAAGGCAGACCACGTAGTGGGAAACAGGCTGGGCAATGTGCAGGGAGGGGCCCTAAAGTGGCTGAACATGTTCGGCAACAAAATGATCAACCGTTTTTTCGCCACCATCTATCGTGTTCACTTAACCGACATTTTGTCCGGCTACCGGGCGTTTACTTCGGAAGGCATACGCCGGCTGGACCTGACCATGAAGGGCTTTGAGATCGAGTCTGAGATAACCATTGAGAGCGTGAAGAAGGGCCTGCGCATCATCGAGGTGCCCATAACCTACATGCCCCGGCCAGTTGGCACCAAGACCAAGCTGCATCCCTTCCGGGACGGCCTCAAGATCATTCTCACCATCTTCCGCATGGCCAAAACCGAAAATCCCATGTTCTACTTCGGCCTGATCGGCTCATTCTTTGGCCTGGCCGGCTTTCTCATCGGCCTATTTGTGGCCCGAGACTGGCTTTACTGGCGCATCGAGCATATTCCCCTCACCATCCTGACGGCGATCCTGATCATCGTGGGCTTCCAGCTATTCCTGATAGGCATGCAAGGAGATATGATGGCATCTATGCACCGGGAGATGATCCGGGAGCTGCACCGAAGGGGGAAATAGCTCTCAAGAATTAGAATTAGAAAAGAATTGCAAACAAAAAAATAAAATTAAAAGGGGGAGTTCTCCAGGATATTTTTTCAGCGGAACTCCAGCTTTGCCTCATCCATGGCCTCGAAGAGGTAGGCCATTCCCGGCACGAGTGTCTCATTCTTTCCCAGGTGCGTCCATCCCTGACCCTCATACTTCCAGACGAAAGCTGAGACCAGGCCTTTATTAACCGCCTCCTGATACTTGTACCTCTTATGCTCGGCATTCACGGTGATGTTGCCTAAATCTACCGTCCTGTTCACTGGAAGGCCTATCATATTCCAACCTGCATGCAGATCGAGGCGATAGGGCAGATCGACAGGCTTGCCTGGGATCTCTATGGTGAAGTTGTCGGCGCTATCGATAAGGTAGCCCTCGCCCGGCCTGATGCTGGTCACATTGATCATGCCCCCCTCCTTCATGCCAAAGTCCCATCCCTCGCCGGCAATGGAGAATATGCTGCGGTAGGGCTTATTCGTCAGGTACTTGGAGGCGATGGGATCTTTCGGCTGGAGGTATATGGCTATGGCATTCCAGCCTGCTGTCACATTGATGCGCTGAACCTGGCCTGGGATGAGAACATACTCGATTGAAAAGCTTCTCTCCTCACCAAGCCTCGGCCGTATGATAGGCCACATCACTTTCTTTTTTTCGCCTAAAGTGTATTCATCATGCCAGACAGAAAGCCCGCTTTCCTTAACCACGATCTTATCTGCATCTTTGGGCAGCAATACCTCACCGATTATGGCGGGCGGTGCATTGAGATTAAGCTCCCCGCTGGTGCTGTCTGTCTCGATCCAATAGATCCAGTCGGTTGCACTCTCGTTGGTGGGCTTTATGGACGCCTTGACGATGCTCTTGTTCTCGTCCGTGGCATTGACGATTTCCACCACGGTGCTGTAGGGAAGAGATGGCTTTTTCTGCAAAGCCGGCCGGAAGCTGGGGTCTCCTAAAATGACATCCATGTAGGCCGTCTGATTGAGCATTTCTGAAACAGATGTATCCCATTCCGGCAAGGCTTCGTCATAATCGGAGATTTTCTTGATGTTCTTTGCTCCCTGAAACTTCAGCCGGTATAGGTTATCTGCGTCAATAACGGCCTCTCCAACAGTCGCATTCTCAAAGATCAGGGACTGATAAAACTTTTTGAAGAAATCATCCGACAAGAATATCCAGGACATGGCAGACTCTCCAATATAATTTACAGCTCCAGCTCTTACGAAGGCCAAAGCTATGGAGTCCTCCAGGTTCATTGGGATATACATCCTGGTGCCGGTCACATTGAGATAGTATCCTTTGAGGTTTGCGGTAACACAGGCACTTGCGGTGGTTGTCTGGGGCACCAGCGTAAGCTCTTTCACATGCGCACCGGTAAGTGAAGAGTCCATCATAGACCAATCCGATAGCTGCCATGCTTTTTCATTGCCATGATGATCGAAGTTCACAATGCTCTGGCCGTTATTCATCTGCGAGATGACTTGCTGGTAGGTGGCCTCTTCATAGCGCAGGTCCTTGACCTGCAATCCTGCTTCCTGCAAATAGTCTCTGATGCTCATCGCAATGGGAGCCTGCGGGTAAGAGAGAGGCGGCGAAGATATGACCAGCGCATTATTCTTCCAGGAACCATTGAGCCGATCATAGGCCAGGGTGCGAGCCAGGAGCTGAGATGCATCGTATACGGAAAGCCCCATGATTCTGCCCACTGCTATGCTGCTATAATTCTCATTATCTATGGGCAGTTGGTAGTCCCTGTAAACCTCATACTCCATGACATCCGAGACCTTCTGAATGAGACCGGTAGAGATAAAGGGCAGCGACCCAGGGTCGCCCACAATCGTTAGATACTGCAATGGGAGCCCAAGATCATCAACCTTCAGCCTTAATGCTTCTTCTTCCTTCAATGGATCGATTTGCTGCGGGTCTTTGGCCACGTCCACCAGAATAGCCTTGCGAGCTGCTGATGCATGAGCTGCAACCATGGACAGCCGGGGTACTTTGGTGTGGCTGAATGCCGTAATATTCACAGCCTCGATATTAGAGCGAACATCGATGGTGTAGTTCTTCGTTCTGCGAGTAAAACCATCGCCTGCCTCAATATTGAATGTCCACTTGCCTGGGGTCAGCATCTGCACTCGCACCTCATAGAGCTTATCCGGCTCGATATCTGTGATCCGAAGGCTGGCGTTTCGTTTGTCCGGGCTGTAGAGGTTTAGGGCTGTGTAACTTGCATCCCGGTTAAGGCTCCAGGATATGTTCGTTCTGCCTGAGTAGATCCAGGTGGGATAGGTCAGATTGATTACCGGATCGTCGTCCAAATTCTCAATGGTATGGTTATAGGAAAATCCCTCGTATGCGGCCGTAGCTCCTGTGTCCAGGCGCTCTTCCCAGCCGGAGTCCATGGGGTAGAGCAATTCTACTTCTACATTGAGACTGACAGACTTATCCGGCTCAAGCCTGTTTATATTCCAGCGAAGCATGGACCCGTTGAGGAATGCATTTATGGCATCCGACGGCTGACCGCCATAGGGATCTGTGACATTTGCCTCGCCTTTTTCTGGCCGGGGCCATTTTATGAGCCTGCCCATGGGGAAGATGTCCAGCAATCGCACATCTTTCAGTAGCTCTTTGCCGGTATTGCTCATGGTAATGTTAAGCCTTACAATCTCTCCCAGCTCCTCTGCCGGCACCTGGGTTGGGCTTATCTCGGTTCTTACCAGCAGATCATTAATAAGTGTTCGCTCTACGGTGGGATTTGGCACCGGTGGTAGAAGCGAGAGATCGTGAGAGTTGGTAAAAACTACCATGTTCGGATTCTCGCCTCTTTTCTTCATCTGCTCGATGAGAAATTGACTGTTTCCTTCTTGCAGAGTGATATTCATCAGGCTCAAGTTCTGCCTCACGACCGGCGAGATTGGACCTACTATCACAGCCTCTTTGACATCCAGGCGTGATAATGCGCCGGCCGTCTCATTCGGCAGCGTTCCGTCCACAAAGAGCAGCGGCCAATTTAGATAAGAGGCGATTGGTGCGGCACTGAGGGCAGCACTGTAATTTTCGCCTACAATTACAGCTCCCGGCGAGCTTTTCCAGTATCTGCTTATCTTTTCCGCCATATCAAAGCTGTTATTTGCCTCTACTTTTGCGCTGCAATTCCAGGAGACTTCTCCAATGGCGAGGGTCTTTCCATCCAACTGGCCAAGCAACCAGTGCGCAGCCAATGAAGGCGGCTCCATCTCCGACCAAACTGGTGTATGAACAACGTTATACTCGAAAGCAACTCCCGAAGCGCCAGATTTTATGAGATCCTCTATATACTTCACAGCGCCCTCTACATTCTGGGTGGAGAGAACATATCCGAGGTAATCGTCGCTCAAACGGACGTAAACCGGTTTTTCGCTGAGAAGGCAGGCCTGCCCCACATCCTGTGCGGAGAGGGGAGTTATTAAGGAAAAGTCAGTCACCTTTGAGATTTCGGCGAAGTTGTAGCCCCGGCTGCGATCGAAGGGATTGTCAAAAGCCACGCCAAGCTTCACAGGACCAAGATCCGAGGTTATATTCCGGGCATAATTTACAATCTGCAAGAGCTGATCCTGCTTCCACTGCTTCCATCTCTCCTGGTTATAGCTATTGGCATTTACCTTGCTGAGATCTATGCCGGTATCCTGATAGAACTTCTCCTTGCAGACATTGCAGTAGCAGTAATTCTCATCCAGAAAGCCGAAATTATAGAGCACAATGCCATCGGCTTTGTAGTCGTCTATCAGTGTTTCGATCAGATTGTAGAGATTATCCCTTACCTCTTGATTGGCCGGGCAAAAGAGGGTGGCATTGCCGCCAATATCGGGATTTGCCACCTGCAGCAAGCTTTTATCGATTCTGGAATCGTCAGTCACTGGTATGCCAAGGCCTGCCTGAGCAAGCATGGCATTCCTGGCTTGCGGCAACTCTTCTATGTCCTCTGTCTTCTGCGGCTCGGAGATGACGGGAACCTCAAGGGTCGCTGTAATGTAAGCTTTCAGACCATCCTTATGGGCAGCTTCAACCAGAGCTTTTACCTGGTCTCCTGCTCCGTGTATGGTTATGGTGCTGATATTTGCCGCCTTAAATGTGCTCAGGATGGCTGAGGTACCATATCTTTGCAGATCGGCTTCTTCCACCCAGCCGTTTCTGTCGCCTGCATGGACTGCTTTGGGAAGAATAAGTATTGGCAATGTGCGGGTCTTATTTTCCTCAGACCAGATGGCGAGAGGAGTAGCTGCAATGGATGCATGCCAGTCGTCTGCTCCGACTAAAATCACATCCTCTATGTCGCCCTTAACTCCTCTTTCCAGGGGTGCGTCCTCTGCAAAGCATAGCTCGCTAAAGGACAATATTGCTATGAATATGAATAGCATTAAAAACTGCAGCCTCACGCTTTCACCTCTTGCATTTTGACGCCTGAATCCTGCATTTTGACGCCTGCGTCTTGCAGTGGCTTTGTATACTCCGCCCCAATCTCGCCAGCGAAAAGCGCCCTGGAGAGGGTAACATTTCGTTTGCTTATTTCCTTTATGGCTGCCGTGGCGTTTTTGGTCACATCGCCCTCGCATATTACTATTGGCGTGCCTGTCATCATGGCCGCCTGATAAGCCCTGAATATATCCGCAGGCCGAGAGCCGGATAAGACCACCTCGGCGGTTCCGTTCTGCCAGATTTCTGCCGCAAAGAGCCAGCACTCTTCGTAAAGGCTGCTTGCATCGATGCGCTTGATTTCTGCTCCTTCCATTAACTTTTCAGCGTCTTTAGAGACGATGGATTGATTGCCCAAAATCACTATCCTCGCATAGTCCTGCAGCTTCTCCTGATACATTTCACTTAATTTGCCAGGAGGAACGGTAATTATGTCAAAATCGGCTGTTCCATTGCCCATGCTGCTTACGGATGCAATAGTGCTGTGGAGGAAGTCGTCTCCCGTCAGCACGACCATGCCTTCCGGCAAGACTACGTTGATGGCTGCTATCTCTTCGGGCATGGGGATGCCATGTGAGTCCATGAGCCGGAAGACAAGCGGATATTCGCCGCTGCCCGAAGCCAGCAGGGTGAAATTGGCAACGCCAGGACTATTCGGGCTGACATCTACCATCTGGGATATAGGTATGACCATGAGATTTGGAGGCGTTACTATTCCCACCATTACCTTCTCCTTGACATCCAGCATGATGTTGAAGGTGCCTTTATAGGTCTTGTTGGTCACCATTTTTTCCGGGACCTTGATCTCCACATTGTAGCCTCGAACTGCTATGGCAAACTCAACCACGGCCTCAACAGAAGAATTCTTGGACTGGTTGCCCAAAGATGTGGCTACGATGGTCAGGTTGCCTTTCTTACCGGGTTTAGTGGTTTGTATCTGTAGCTTCATGGTATGGGTTGTGCCCGGATCTAAAGGCACGTCGTAGGGGAAGTCGAGCGTTTTTTCTCCATCCTTCAAGCTCAGGCTCCACCCATCCGGCAGCGGCCCGGCGTCGATGGAGGCCACATCTCTAAAAGCGCCCAGGTTTTTGACAGCCAGATCGAACTGAGCGATATCTTCGGCGTTGGCAGAAAGCTCGGCGGACTTGGCATCATCTATGGTCATGCCAATGCCATAGCTCTCCTTTGCGATGACAGTGAGTTCGAAGTCGATTCTCAGGGGCAGCGAGGGGGGTGCGCTGTCCAGCAAATATATAAATCCCGTGTAAGTTCCCGGAAGCGCCTCAGGAGACAGGGCAAAGTAGATCTTAATCACTGCTTTGTCATCAGGCATGAGCGGTTCATCTTTGGGCATGTCCAGGAATATGTAGTCCATGGCAGTTCCACTCATCTGAGTTTTTGAGATCTTTAAGATAGGAGCATCTCCAATATTGGTTACCTCAAGTGTCCTCTCCTCCACGTCACCGGGATGGAGCACAACATCGAATCGTTCCTTGTTTGCCTCCAGCTGGGCGGAGCTGGCGGCAATCAGCAGGAATAGAATAACTATCGGGTATATTAGCCTCATCTAACACCACACGATGGCATACGCCGGATTTTACTACAGTTAGTATCCCACTACGTTTCCCATTTATAAATCCTCTCTCAAAGGAATAAATAAGCTTCTCCTCTGGACAGGCTAGTTTATATCTGTTATGTATCAGACCAACAGGCCGGTGTTTCCTTGGACTCTGAAAAAGCCTTTCTGGTGGCCACGCCCTTCAAGAAGCGCGGCAAGACAAGCCTGAAGATCAGCGACTTTATCTTTGCCTTATCCCTCGACCTGAAATGGGGGCCGCCGGAGAAGGTGCGCGCCCTATTGAGGGAGGCGGAAGCTGAAGGCATGGTTAAGATGGAAGGTGAGATGGTAAATGCTATCTTTGATGCCGCAGCAGTAGATGTTCCCATGGGATTTAAGCCGTCCACGGAGGAGGGTATACTGGATCAGGGAATAAGGCTTATCACCTCCCACACGGGCCTGAGCCGAAAAGAGGTCATTGCTCTTGCCAATGAGAAACAGGATTCCCTGAAAAGGCTGGTGGAGCTGGATGCCGTGGTCCTATTGATCGCCAGAGAGATGGGCATCGATGTCGGCGACCTGGCCGCTAAAGCCTATGAGAACCTCCTGGATCGCGAAAAGAAAGACCGGAGCGCATGAGTGAGTGGAAACAGAAAACCCAAAAATCCAATTCAGTGATTGAGCCGTGAGGGGCGGAAGACAAATGGCAAATACAACTCTTTACGAGCTTTTGGGCGTATCCAAGGAGCGCGCCGATGAGATTGCCAAAAAAGTCCGGGTATCTTTCTCCGATTCCAAAACCCCGGCTGAGTGGATTCTCCGGCTTATAGAAGAGTTTCACATCAGCAAGGAGGACGCAGAGATCTTCGCCTGCGGATGGTTTGCAGGAAAGTATGCGGGGGTATCGGAGGTCTTCAATGCCGTGCAAAAGGAGATGGACGAGAGAGAGCTGGATTTGGCGGAGAAAAGAGATATGGAGAATCGTCATCCTCCTCCGGACGGATATGCATAATCGTAAGCTTAATCTTCCATGGGACAGGACAGAGCGTTTATGACTTCCCGGGTTCTGTTCACTACCATTTATAGAAAGGGCTCCGAGCCTTACGACTACATCGGAGCCAATGCCAGGTCATGGTTCAGATTCTACTGGCCGCGCATCCAATCCTTTGGCCTGAGATTTCTAAAGCAGAACATTCCTGAGCTGGAGATCCTGGAGTTTCCCACCTGGGATGAATACCAAAAGAAGCTGCAAGAAGGCTGGGATGTGGTGGGGCTATCCTTTTACCTGAGCGAGACTCATGAAGCCATTGAGATGGTGGATGCGGCGCGTGCCGCTGGCGCAGGCGAGGTTTGGGCGGGAAATTATGGCGCGCTGACCACCGCCGTGCAGGACAGGTTCGACAGGGTCTTCGTGGGCTACTCGGAGCGCGAGCTTGCACCTTATTTCGGACGGCAGATCAAGGACATAATTCACCCGCCGCTTATAGAGTATCTCAATACGCCCTTCAATATCAAGCTGAACATTTACGGAGTGCTGTTCACCACGCGCGGCTGTCCAGTGGGCTGCAAATTCTGCCAGACGCCGGTCTTCTGCAATAAGCCCAACATCATCTCTCTGCAGAGCATCGAGCGAGCTTTAGCCTACTACAAAGAGCAAGGCATCAATGTGGTCCTGATTGAGGATGAGAACTTCGGGTGCAACAGGCGCCATGCCGATGCTGTGGTCGAGCTTTTAGACAAGTATCAGATGGTCTGGGGTTGCATGGCTCGGGCTGATTATCTGAGAACCAAGATCGATGACTGGGCGGACATGAGGAAGAAGAACGGCAGAAAGGTGGCCGGCTTTGGGGGAGCGGCCATCGGCATCGAGAACCTGCATCAGGAGCGCCTGGACGATATCAAGAAGAAGGAAGGCACCGAAGACATTTTAGAGACGCTGCGCATGCTGCAGGCCAGGGGATTAGGCACCATAGGCTATTACATGATCGGCTTTGAGGAGGATACCAAGGAGTCGCTGCGTGAGGACATAAAGAAGCTGGCCGCGCTGAAGCTGGACATAACCCAGATCTGCGTTATAACTCCTCTTCCCCAGACGCCCATGTGGACGGAGCTCGAGGAGAAGTTCGGCATCTGGGATCAGGATTATCATCACTACGACGGCAAGCACATGGTATGGAATCATCCTCAAATCAGGCCGGAAGAATTTCCCAAAATTCTTGACCGGTCGCTTAAGCTGGTCTATCCCTGGAGCACGCCCCTACGCACCTCTGGCCGGGTTTGGTCCAATGCCTATCGCTACGGTGGCTGGAGCGGAGTGAAAGAGGTTGCTGCCTACATCAGCCGGGCCAATAAGTTCGACTGGAATGCGGGACTTCGGCTGCTGAAAGTGAATGAGAGCTAAGCCAGGCTGAAGGAAGCCATGAGAAGGTAACCGAATGAAGGTATTGCTACTATCGTCCCCTGTGGTACAGCTTGATTTTGATCGCATCGCCCGTGTGCCTAATCTGGGCCTCGCTTCCCTGGCGGCGCATGTGGATGATTTATGCACGGTTCATGTGGCGGACATCCACGGCCTGAAAAACCACCGGGAATATGTGAAGAAGATCGTAAACGGCTACGATCTTGTGGGCCTGACAGCCATGAGCTTTCAGTACCAGGAGGCCCTGGCCCTGGCAGCCATCGCCAAAGAGGCAGGCGCAGAGACTGTTTTCGGGGGCTATCATCCCACGCTGGCCTGTGAAGAGATCGGCGAAAGCAAAGATGCGGCCCTCATCGACTATATTGTGCGCGGGGAAGGCGAGGCCACCTTTCGGGAGCTGGTAGAGGCCCGGCTGGCCGGAAAAAGTCCGCGAGGCATACTGGGCCTCTCCTACCACGAAGAGGGAGGGATAAGAAAAGGAATGGCTCACAATCCTGCCCGCCCGCTGCTCAAGGTGGAGGAGATCAAAATGCCCAAAAGAGATGCGCGTCTCATCACCAGGGGCTTTTACAGCTTTGATGTGCCCATCGACTGCGTGGAGACCAGCCGGGGCTGCACCCAGGGCTGCAAGTTCTGCTCCATCAATCTCATGTACGGCCGCCACTTCCGGCGCTTTTCCCTCGAGAGAGTGATCGAGGACATTTCGGACGCAGAGGCGCACGGAGCCGGATCCATCTTCTTCCCGGACGACAACATCACCCTCGACCCCCGCCGGCTGGAGAGGCTCTGCC
>CAYXSJ010000019.1:0-22151 GCA_964467095.1 uncultured Methanotrichaceae archaeon | reverse complement strand
ATGTCTCCCAGCTCCATGTAAGCGAAGGCGAGGCCGTACGCGGTCTGCGGGTCCCTGGGGTCGGCCTCGTAGGAGCGGCGCAGGTAGTAGAGAGCCCGCAGGCTGTCGCCCTCCTGGCCGTGGATCGCGCCCAGGTTCTTGAGGGCCACCGGGGTTCCCTGGGATATCGAGTTGAGCGAGGCAGCTACAGATCTGGATGACCATGCACTGAATGTTTAGCCCTTTCGATTGTAGTCTTGCACATATTCGCACATGTCTCTAACTAGTCATACCTCCAATATCTGTTCTAAGCCGAATCCTAAATGGTAGTGTCTCGATTTTGATGTAATTTCATAGACGCCTTGTATCCTACTACAATTACTCCTCGTCCATCGTTAAATACTTTTTACCCGTGATCCACTCCTCATTTATATTTATCATGATACATCCTGCTAATCTCATCAGGGATTGATCACTCGGGAATGCTCCAACAGGTCTGCTTCTGCGTTTGAGTTCCTTATTGATTCGCTCAATAACATTTGTTGTGCGTATCCTTTTCCAATGCGCCTTTGGATATGCCTTGTAATTCCACAGATCAAATCTAAACCTGTCTATTGTCCATCAAGGCCCTTGACACGGCCATACGGCTCGACCCTACAGATGCCGGAGCCTGGAACAATAAAGGAGTCGTTCTGACTACAGAAGCTGCTGCAGCCTTCGCTAAGGCCAAAGAGCTGGGGTATACGGGCTGATCTCATCTCTAAGAAGGGTGTGTAACCTGCAAGAATTCATCCCTATTTTTCCGGCACTTTTTATGGCATACGACCACAAGATATTTTTATAAATACTTATCCGGGCCGATAAGTGCGGCGGGTGTGCGCTACGTAAAAGTCCCTTGCAAGAACCGTTATCCGTAGCCTGAATAGACCGATATGAGGAGATCGAACAAGTAGAATTGTGCTCCATTCTGTAGTATGTGGAATGAGGACTTAGCCCAAAGAGCTTTTGAGCTATTTTCATCATACCGAGCTGGTTGTACGAGCCGGTGCGTACAACTTGCAATAGTTCTATGTCATTTTGCCATAGAACTGATTCAGAATACCAGAGCAGCGAGCCCATAAAATCGATTATGCTGAATGAGATAAATGGAGCTGCGGGCCTGGCCAGTCATCAAGCCCCATAGCTCCGACTTAAATTGCCTCTCTCCTCCTTATGGCTGGCGTTCTTGGAGGGAAATATTTCAGCCAGCATCAACATGGCTTCTTCTGATATGATAAGAAAAGCAAGCATAAGAAAGATCTTTATATTGAAACATATAATATTTTTCATGAGAAGGACTCGGATTCATGACGTACCTCGACCGGTTTCAGAATACGATATTGGCCCTCTTGACCTGGACCTTGGCTCTTGTAACGCTGATAGCCACATTGGACGTGATCTACACCCTGTCCAAATACCTGATATTGCCTCCTGTAAGCCTGCAGATCAACGAACTATTGAACTTTTTCGGAAGCATCCTATTGGTGCTCATCGGAGTGGAGCTTCTGGAGACCTTCAAGACATTTCAACTGGATAAGACGGTTAATGTCCTGAGTGTATTTCTGGTGGCCTTGATCACTATAGCCAGGAAAGTCATCATCATGGACATGAACAACGATCCGAATGATATGGAACTGCTCGGATTTTCGGCAGTCATAATATCGCTATCGTTGGGGTACTATCTAATCAATAGAAGCAGGCCTGTCAAAAAATGATCGCGATTTTTAAACTCTGACGAAACATCCCCAACCACAGAAGTGCAACCGGAAAAGGTCTCTGGCCAGACATCATGCTAAAGCCTGAAATGATGGATCTATAGAAAGAGTCATATAATAATCAAACCGTTTATACAAAAAATAAGAATTTTTGGAGGAGGAACAATGAGCTACTTGGAGAGCATGATCCTGATCGGTGGTATCCTGAACATTGCCAGCGGTTTAGCAGTCATGGCAAAGCCCGATATTTTCAAATCGATATTGGGAGTTGATTTTGATCCCATGTCAAACCCGCTGTTAGGACACTTTGTCGCAGGCGTAGTCGTTGCATTTGGGAGCGGATATCTCTACACATATTTCTGGGCTCCTCACAACCTGTCGCTACTGGCATTGGGAACTTGCGTCAGGTACTGGCTGGTCATAGTATCCACCTACTGCTACTTGAAAAAAACAATCGAGCCCAGACTGTTCTATGTGATTGCTGCTGAAGCGCTCTTCTTTGCTATTGCCTTCTCCCTATATATCTATCAGATGAGAAATGTACTCGCATGGAGCTGATTTCTATCCTATCTCAGCATCACCCGGCTAAGTGTGACCAGGAACAGGGCCATGAGCAGCCATCCCATCAGGGTCTCCATCACAGTCATGATTTCATAACCCTCGTTGATGCTGAAATTCTGCGGTGTCTTGCCCAAAAACTGCATGCTGCTGAAGTAGAAGGCATCGTTGAGCGACACGCTCGCCTTATCTTGCACATCCCTTTCCGCGCCGCTCGGCTGCAGAGCATCTCCCGCCAAGAAGATGCCTGTGAAGAGCAGGATGATGGCTAAGCTCATGAGAATAGTATGCGATGGGCGCACTCCGTAGCCGCAGGAGATCCAGGCCAGACGATCGAAAAGCTTGGGGAAGGTCTTATGCGATCGCGCCTGCTTTACCTTCCGGTACTGATAATAGCAGTCATCCTGATCCTCGAACTGCTCCTGGTTCCTGAAGTTTCTGATGAGCGTCAGGTACACTGAGCCGTTAAAGGGAACGTGCTCCTTGATGGAATTCCAGCGGACGGCTATGCGGTTAAAATTGAAGTCCTTGAGGTGAATGCTTGATCCTTCCGGGAATACGGAATCGGACAGCTTCAATGTATATACCTTGGCATTGACCAGATGGAAGTTTTTTTCGAACCTCGCCCGGCCGAAGTCGGCATCATTGAACTTGGCCCGCGAGAAATTAGCCTCGGTGGCAAAATGAGCCCGGGAGAAGTTGGCCTCTCCCTGGAACTCTGAATCGGAAAAGCCAGCATCCTCCTGAAAGTGAGAGCCTGAAAAGTTAGCCGATTTGGTGAAGGACGTGCCGTCAAAGTCCACCAGCCCTGAGAAGGCAGCATGATCGAAGAATACATCTCCCTTGATCACGGAGTACTCAATCTTAATTATTGATTTTATGATTTTCAGCTTATTTTTAGTAAAGGCCAGATCCAGCTGATGCAGATCCAGGTCTCCGTAGATGATGACATTCTCATACTCCACGGGTTTGCCCTTCTCTATCTTTTCCAGGACCTCCTCGGCCTTGATCATTAAAAGGCTATCGACCATAAACGAAGGGAGAAATCGATAAAAGCAGATATTCTTTGCGGTGCGCTTCTTGTGCTATTCTTGCCTCAAATCTCCTCTGAGCCCGAATCCGTGAGCATCCTCCCCACCCAATCCCAATCATGCTCATAGATATGCGCTGAGGCACTGGTGGTTGAGATCGATCCCGGCTCTGCGCCTACTTCGCAGCAGACATACTGCAGCAGCCTGGCCAGGCCGTAGAGATTGGCGGGATAAGCTCCGGCAAAGTCGTGGCTGCGAAAGAAGATAGAGAGATGCAGACGCCCATCGCGCAACTTGAAGTCGTCCACAATCATGCAGGGTACCTCGTCTTTGGCCGCATCCACCGGCACTATCCATGTTACAGCCGTGGCCCGGCGGGTATTGGCAGAGGCCTTGAGCCGCAAGATGACCTGCTCTATCTGATCCAGGGCAGGCATTCCCGGCAGGGACCAGGCACGCAGGCGCTCGCCATAGGTGTACTCAAAGCCGGGATTCTTGCCGGATAAAAGCTGCTGGGCGTACTCCTCTAAACGCTCCTCGTTCCAGGAGTACTCGGAAGGAATCATCTCCAGATAGGGATTTTCCACCACAATCTGCAAAGACAGGAGCTCACGAATCCTGGTGCCCCTCTCATCAGTGATCTCTGCTCCCTGCCGCCAGATGAGGCTAATGCCCCTGTGCCAGGCGTCGGAGATGGTTCTTGCGCGAATGAATCGCCCCAGTATTGCCATGAAAAAGCTCCCGCTTATTGCTTTTCGCCCGTCAGCTCCGCCAGTGCCTCCGGCGGAAATGCCTTAACGATATCGATCTTCTTTACGCAGCGCGTAGCTATGCCGTATTTCTTGGCAACGGGCTTCAGCTCCTTCATGCTGTAAACCCTGGCGATCTCCTCAATATCCATGAATAGTGCTTCTTCTGCCTGCTACTTTAAGTTTTTTCAAAGTTGGTATCACACCCGATAAACGGCCTCGAAGCAGGATGGCCTCATGCCACCAGGGCTGCTAGCTGGTGCAGCTCCAGACCCAGGCCGCCATAGCTGAGTTTTAGGTCGAGGAGACCATTATGTACCATTAATAATACCAATAGTAGTATAATCTCGAATAGGATGAGCAGAGCTATGAGAATGACGCCAAGGCCAGGCGTCTGAAATGCCTCAATGACAAAGTCCCACAGAGTTCTTCCCACTACCATGCTGTCCCCACCAGAGCGCACCGGAAAGGATTCTTTTCCAGGTAATTAAAGGAGAGGAATGCGTGCGGAGCGAAAGTGATCAGAGGAAAAGATATTTTTAGAGACCAGTATAAAATAATACATAATGGGCGACTTCGAGTGGGCGCTGGTGAGCGCCCTTAACTCATTCTTTGAGAAGGATGGTATCGCCGCCATAGCCTACCGGCTCAAACAATCTCGCTTCTCCGCCCAGTTCATGGACATACTGGTTGACTCCAAAATTCCCGAGTACTATCTGGCCATCGAATGCAAGAGCCTGGATGCGCGCAAGACAAAGTCGCTCTACTTCAAGCAGCACTTCAGCCTTGCCGCCGGAGCGCATCAGATGTCGCGCGAGACTGATTTCATCACCCGCTCGGGAAGGCAGGGTATCCTGGCGGTGGAGCTGCGCTACGGTGCCGGCAAAGCCAGGGCCGCGCACCTCGTTCCCTGGGGGCAGATCTTCCAGAGCTACAACTCCGGCAAGACGGGCCTCTCCCTGCAGGAGATCGAGATCAATCCCCCTCTGGAAAGAAAGGGCGGCTCTTACCAGATCTCCCGGCTGGATATCGTGCGCATCTCCGGATACTTCGATCTGGCCGGCGTTGGCGATGGCCAGGAGGAGGACCCGGCTATTGAGGAGTAAAAAAAAAGAAGGGGATAAGTAGAGCATGACGAAAAAATAATAGTAGTGCTCAAATAAAGAATTACTTAATTTAACTCCAGCAAAGTTTACTTGCATTAACCTTTTATTCCAGCCCGCGTCTCCACTAGAACCATGAAGCTTCCGGGTACGGCGACACAAGAGGAGAATATCTCCATCGCCATGGGAAAGCTGAACATAAAGCCAGGTCAGGTCTTCCTGGACATCGGCTGCGGCTCGGGGGCCGTATCCCTGGCCGCCTCTCGCTACACTGACAAAATCTTCGGCATCGACCGACGAGAGGAGGCAGTGCAAATGTGCAGGGCTAATGTTCCGGGGGAATTTTTCCTGGGCGATGCAGCCACCGTTTTGCCTGAGCTACCCAGAGTAGACAGATGCTTTATCGGCGGCACGCGCGGCATCGATGAGTTTTTCCCTCTGCTCCTGGAGAAGGCCGCCCCCGGCTGCGTAATCGTGGTAGACCTGGCACGCCTGGGCATAGCCGCTCGCGTGGCGCAGATGATGAAAGAGGCTGGAATATTTCAGGAGCTTATCCAGATTCATATCGCAAGGGGCTACGATTTAGGGGGAGACATAGCCTTAAAACCGGTAAACCCCATATTCATGGTGATTGGTAAATGTTGATCGGCATCAGCCTTGGCCCGGGCGACCCGGAGCTCATGACAATTAAGGCAGCATCAGCTTTGAAGAACTGCACAAAGGTCTTTGTGCCGGGAGAGATGGCCGCACAGCTGGCCCGGCCCTACTGCCGGCCCGAGATCTTGCAGTTTCCCATGATTGAAGACAAAGAGGAGCTGGAGAGGATCTGGTGCAATAATGCCGAAACTGTGGCAGAGGCTGCAGCAGCCGGCCAGGCTGGCTTTGCCTGCATCGGAGATGTCAACACCTTCTCTACCTTCAGCCACCTGGAGAGAGTTATCCGCCGGAATCATCCGGAGATAGAGATCCAGACCATTCCCGGCGTGGGCGTGGTGCCCACCCTTGCCTCGCGCTTTTCCGCTCCCCTGGAAAAATCCTTTGAGGTCTCGGATGGCTCGCCTGTGGAAATGGTCATCAGGATAAAGGCCACCCGGCCCAGGAAGCTGGCAGAGGAGCTGAAGAGCCGCGGCTTTGATGAGTTCGTGCTGGGAACGATGCTCGGCACTGCAGAGGAGAGGATCGTCAAGGATGAGCTGCCGGAGAGAAGCGACTACTTTTCTGTTCTTTTGGCACGGAGGCAGAGATGAAGCTGTACTTTGTGGGCGCAGGCCCGGGAGACCCGGATCTTATCACCGTCAAGGGCAAGAGGCTCATCTCGGAGGCGGACCTGGTGGTTTATGCCGGCTCTCTGGTCAACCCAGCCCTGCTGGAAGGCCTGAAAGCAGATACAATGGACAGCAACGGCATATCCTTGGAGGCGACCACCGCCAGGATCATCGCCGCCCTGCGGGAGGGCAAGAAGGTGGTGCGACTGCACAGCGGCGACCCTTCGCTTTATGGCGCCATCCTCGAGCAGATGAAGCCGCTGGAGGAAGCAGGTGTGGAGGTGGAGGTCGTGCCCGGCGTCTCCTCCCTCTTCGCCTCCGCTGCCGCCCTCAAGACCCAGCTCACATTGAAAGGAGTCTCAGAGTCCTTGATTGTGACAAGGCCCGCCGGCACCACCCTGGAGAAAGACGAACTGGCCGCTTTGAGCCGCCACAACACAACTATGGCCGTCTTCCTGGGCATAGACAAGATCCGGGATATCGTCGACAACCTGGACCGGCCCGGCGACACTCCCGTGGCTGTGATATACCATGCCTCCTGGCCGGATGAAATGGTGCTGCAGGGAACCCTGACGGATATCGCCGAGAAGGTAGAGGCGGCTGGCATAAGCAAGAGCGCCCTCATCCTGGTGGGCGGCGTGGTGACAAGAACCGGATTTCGGAGGTCTCACCTATACAGAGATCGACACAGCGATCGGTAGCCGTCCTGGTCTTTCCCAGAGATAGAGAGAAAGCAGAGAGAATAGCCCGGGCTTTGCAGGAGAGCTATTCCCCCACCATCATCCTTTACGAGAAAGAGAAAATGGAGATGATGCTGGAAAAGCATGAGATGGTAATAGCGGTCATGGCGGTAGGAATCGTTGTGCGAATGCTTTGCCACTACATCAAAGATAAATGGACGGACCGGCCTGTCGTGGCCGTCGATTCTTCTCTCTCCTGCGCCGTGCCGGTTGTGGGGGGTCATCACGGAGCCAATGAGCTGGCCCGTTTCCTGGCTGCCCACCTAGGCCTTTTTGCGGCCATCACTACCGCCACCGACGCCTCCGGCCGGCCCTGCCTGGAAGAGATGGCAGCACAGCTTCGTGCAACGGTCGTCAACAAAGAGGCCTCCAAAGCCATCAACCTGGCTTTCCTCAAAGAAGACGTTCCCGTCTTGAGGCTAAAGGGTCCCAGGATTGTGGTGGTGGATGAGGATGTGGCTGTCTTGAAAGAAAGGGGCCTTGTTGTTGGCATCGGAGCCAGGAAGGGCGTGAGCGCTTCGGAGGTGCTGCAGGCCATTGATGAGGCATTAAGTGAGGCAGGCAGAAAGCGAGATGAGATCGGCATACTGGCCACTGCCTGGCTGAAGAGTGAGGAAGAAGGCATGCTGCAAGCGGCCGACATTCTGGGAAGGAAGATGATTTGTCTCTCCAGGGAAGCTCTCAATTCTCAAGCACCGAGCACTGCCTCCCGCGCTCGCGACCTGGGCCTTAACGGCGTGGCCGAGCCAGCCGTCCTGGCTCTGGCGACAAGACTCATTTTTCCCAAGAAAGCCTACGGGAGGGTAACAGTTGCCATCGGAGAGTAGGCATAAGCTCTCCATCGTGGGCATCGGCCCCGGCGAACCGGGGCTGCGCACAGCCGCCGCCACAAATGCCATACGCTGTGCAGACTTCGTGGTCGGCTACAAGCCCTATCTGGAGCTGATCAGCGATCTCTTGCCGGGAAAGCAGGTCCTGTCCAGCAGCATGGGAAAGGAGGTAGATCGAGTGAAAGCGGCAGTCAATCTCCTGGAGCAGGGGTCAGTGGCACTGGTGAGCAGCGGGGACCCCAATGTCTACGGCATGGCGGGCCTGGGGCTGGAAATGGCCGGGCAGCCTTCCGCAGTCGAGATTGTGCCCGGAGTCACCTCTTTTACCGCCGCCTCCTGCCGCGCCGGCCTCACCTTCCGCGAATGCGTGGCCGTGATCAGCCTCAGTGATCTGCTCACACCCTGGCAGCAGATAGAGGGACGCCTTCGCCTGGCTGCAGAGACACAGATGCCCGTAGCTCTCTACAATCCCAAAAGCAAGAGGCGCGACTGGCAGCTCCTGCGCGCTTTGGACATTTGCGGGCCCAGAGATGTCCTGGTGGCAAAAAATATCGGTCGCGATGGTGAGGAGATCTTTTACACGAGCTCTGAAAAGCTGATCGAGGAGGAGAGCCTGCGAGAGAGGATCAACATGACGGCTCTGGTCATCATCCTTGGCCAGGGCACCTTCCAGGGAAAGGCATGCCAGGAGGCAGCAGTAAATCTTGTGGGCATCGGCCCGGGCGACCCCGAAAATTTAACGCAGGAAGCGAGAAGCATCTTAAAAAGCTCAGAGAAGACCTACGGGGCGGAGAGATACCTGAAATTGATTGGCGGCATCACTTCCGCTCAGAAGATCACCCACAGCGGCCCCTGCCCGGAGAGGATGGCCGCCCGCTTAAAGGAAGCTGCCCAGGTCGCCGGAGCTGGCGGCAAGGCATCCATCCTCACTGGCGGCGACCCGAGCATCTTCAGCTCCGGCTGGAGAATCCTGGACCCTTCCGCAGGAACGCTGCCCGTGCACATCTCTCCCGGAGTCAGCGCGTTTTCCTCAGTGGCCGCCAGGGCAGGCGCGCCCCTGGTTAGCGACTTTTCCCTTCTCTCCTCGGCCCATGATCCCGCACGCCTCTCTGCATTAGCAGGAGCCGGCTTTGCGGTGGTGGCCTATAATGTAAAAGGGCAGGAAATTGCCTCTCTGCTGGAAGAGGTCGATCCAATGCGGCCGGTCGCTCTAGCCCAGGACGTGTCCCGTGAGGGAGAAAATATCATGGTTCTCACTGCAGAGGATCTGCTGGCCGCAAAGCCGGCAGGTTTCCGCTTCACTCTGCTTGTCGCCTCGGCCAATTCCCGCATATTGGAAGGAAGAATAATCACCAAACGAGGATATGACAGCAAATACTGCTATTAAAGCCATTTGGAGCTGATTTCCCATGATGGAAGATTATACGGATATTGGGGCTACAACGCCTGAGGCCCTGGAGATAAGCAGAAAGAGCCGAACTCTCATCTCAGAGATGATTGGAGATGACACCTTTGAGGATAGAATCAAGCAGAGATGTGTCATTGCCACTGGAGACCCTGGCGTGGCCGAGATTTTGAGATTTCGCGGCCGGCCCGGCGAGGCCGGCATGCAGGCTCTGGGGGAAAGCGCGCCCATCTTCGCGGACATAAAGATGGTGCAAGCAGGAATCCTGAAGAAAGGGCACAATAGCTCTATTAAGACCTTCATCGATCAGGGCGATGCTCTGGCAGAAGAGCAGGGTATTACTCGCACCTCGGCCGGGGTCATGGCCTGGCAGGGAAAGCTCTCCGGCTCGATAATAGTGATAGGAAATGCGCCTTCCTCTCTGCTCACTTTATGCGACCTCATGCAGGCAGGAAAGGTCGTTCCCAGGCTGGTCATAGGAACTGCCGTGGGCTTTGTCAACGCTGCAGAGAGCAAGGAACGATTAAGAGAGATCGATGTGCCGTCCATATCTACAGCAGGCACGCGCGGAGGAACTCCCATCGCCGTCGCGGCCATCAATGAGATCATAAATGCCTATGCTCGGACCATACAATAACAACATCAAAAACACCCTTAAGAATCCTGTCATGGACCCCATCACAGGATTTGCCATCCCCCCTTCCTGGATTAAGCTCTGCACAGATCCCCAGGCTCTCCAAAAGATCCAAAGCGGCAGATGGGTTATTCTCTCCAGCGGCCTTCTTTGCAGGCGCGGCCTGACCACAGGAACGACCGCAGCTGCAGCCTGCAAGGGCGCCATTCTCTCCCTGAAAGGATCGGTCCATAACCTCGAGATAGAAACCCCGGCCGGCATCCCCGTATCCTTGCCTGTCGTGGCAGGAAGAGGTTTTTGCTTGGCCGTCAAAGACGGCGGCGACCATAAATTCGATGTTACAGCCGGACTGGAGATTGCGGCCCAGGCTAATAAGTCAGAGGAGACGACTCTTGTTGCAGGAAAGGGAGTGGGCAGAATTGCAGCAAGAGGGCTATGCGATGAGGTAGGAAGGCCAGCTATCAGCCCGTCGGCCAGAGAGCAGATCATGAAAGCCATAATGCAGGCGCTGCAAGATACGGGCCTGGCAGGAGCAAAGGTGGAACTGACAGTTCCCCAAGGAGAAGAGCTGGCCAATAAGACCCTCAACCCCCGCCTGGGCATAGTGGGCGGCATTTCCATCCTGGGCTCTACCGGCTTTGTGGAACCCTGGAATGATCACTTCATCGGCGATAGAGCCCTGGAGCTGAAAGGCACAAAGAAGGTGCTCGTCACCACAGGCAGAACGGGCCTTAAGCTCAGCCGCGTTCTCTTTCCCGATCACAAAGCTGTGCTTATGGGAAGCCAGCTCGACCGGTTGGCTTTTGAGAAAGACCAGGAAAGCATCCTCTGCGGACTGCCCGCCCTCATTCTCAAATGGGCCTGGCCCCAGGTCCTGGATGAAACGGGCTACGGAACAGTAGCCGAGATGGTAGAGATAGAGCCGCAGCATCGGAATATTGCCAGAGCTTTGCAGATGGCCAAAAAGAAGCTGCCTGAAACACGCATCGTTCTGCTGCACAAAGATGGAAGCATCCTCGCAGATGTTCCATAAGACGCGCAAATATGAAAAAGGCATGAAGAGGGCAAGATTATGATCATAGTAGGAGTAGGCGCCGGCCCGCAGATGCTTACGGCACAGGCCGCACAGGCCGTAGATCAGGCCAGGCTCATCTACGGATCGGAGAGAGCCATCGATCTGGTAAGAGAGCACATAAACGCAGACTGCATAGTCAAAGTCATTGAAGACTACAAGAAGCTGCACGACCTCCCGGAAGAAGCTGTGGTTTTGAGCACGGGCGACCCCATGCTCTCCGGACTGGGATATCTCAAAGGCAGGGTAATCCCCGGGATCTCCAGCCTGCAGGTGGCCTGCGCCCGCTTAAAAATCAGTCAGCTCAAAGTGGTTCCCATCACGGTTCACGGCCGAAGCCTTGACCCGGATGTCATAGCTTTTGAACTGCGCCGGGGAAAATGCGTCTTTCTGCTCACGGATGACGGTACAAACCTGCAGAGCCTCTGCCGATATCTGGAATCCCTGGGCCTGCATAGAGATGTGGCCTCTCTCACCGACCTCGGCTATCCGGAGGAGAGGATCGAGCGAGCCAGCACGATCTGCCCGCCTCAGGCTCCCGGCCTGTCCTGCGTTTTCATAGGCGAATTCTAAGGGTTGCAGATCTTGCAGGGAAGGTAGCCTTGCTCCTCTGCCTCCTCTATGCTCTGGAAGTAGATGCAGTTCTCCGGCTTTATCTTGAGAGCATAACGGCAATCCACACGATGATACTTTTTCGAGGTAACGCTGCCCACGAACTCTGCTTTCGCCTCCTTGGGCAGAGTCGAGGACGTCTCCAAGGATTTTTTATCTCCGATCTCTTCCAAAACAGCCTGCTCTTCCTTGGGCGAATTGCTCTTCTTTTTGGGCGGACTGCTCTCCTCTTTGGGCCGCACTTCCTCATTCTTCTGCCCGGAGACTTCTTCATCCAGCTCCACCGGCCATGGCACTTGCTCGAATGCCGGCAGCCGGGACTCTGCCAGGCTGATTCTCCTGCTTTCCTCAGCCAGAACGCCTGAAGGCCCCTTAGCCTCTAAAGTGCAATTATATTCTCCCGCGGGAATCTTTACATTCCTGGCAATCTCAAAGCTGCAATCCCGATTCGGCTCAATTTGCATCAGCAGATATTTGGTGCTAAATTGCACTGTCTCTCCCCGATGTAGAGAGGCATTGAGCATGAGATAAGCAAGCGAGCTATTGCCGGGGAGCATAATATTGCCCCGCATACCAAAAAGATCGCTTCTTAATTCTGCATCAAAATCCATCTGAACGCACGGATTTGCTTCTTGATCCTGCGGCACCATCGAAGACGTCTGAGGGAGCTGTGCTGCCTTCTCCAGGCAGCCTATCATGCAGAACGATGCCATGATAAGCGGAAATAAAATTAAGGTTATACCACACTTACTAAAAAAATTTATAACCAATTGATCAACCCCTTTATTTCCAGTGGAGACCTGGAAATCCCGACATCAAAGCCAATATAAAATGCTGGGATGAGAGATCACCACTGCAAGGATCGAAACACCCTCAGCAATCCTTCCAGGCAGTCCAATTGCTTTTTCAGCTTATCAAGATCATGCTCATCATCCAGGTCAGCAGTGAGCTCCCGTAGCCTGCGCAAGAGAGATGCGCGAAGATTGCCTATTGCGACCTTCAATTCTTCATCACCCAGCTCTCCACTTGCAGAAAGTTTCCTTGCTTTATCTGAGGACAAACCACCCATATTTCCACTTTCTTGTAAATATGCTAAATCATTACTTACTTCTTTGTCTGGTTCTGTCCTGGATAAGCCGGGAGACTGAGCTCCTGCCGACAAATCAGGCTTATCGGCAAAGGAGCAGACCGGGCAGACGACAACACCTTCGCAACGAAAGAGAGGTGCGCCACAGTCATGATGCGAGGCCAGCATAGTGCAACCTCTCTCCAGAAGCTTGGTTATCTTGCTAAGAACTTCATCCTCATCCATGTCTCATCACCTGCATGCCACATACGTTTAAATACAACGACCATATCATCACTGCTTAACTGATTAAGACGGATATCGTCATTAACCTTTTTCCCAAAGACATGGGTGGTGATTCTACGACAGCTGAAAATGTCCTTAAGCAATGCGTTGAGGTGCTAGAACGTATTATGAGCGATGATGCCGTACCAAGGAACATCAGGCGCTCCGCAGAGAACGTCAAATCTATTCTCATGGATGAGAAAGTAAGCGAAGCTATCAAGGCCGCATCTGCCATATCCATACTAGATGAGATAAGCAACGACCCCAATATTCCTCTTCATACCAGAACCTTGATCTGGAATGTGGCCAGCCAGCTTGAGACCATACCAGTAGCTTGAACCTTTCGTTTCCACATACCGGCTATGCATGGTCTCTTAGCTCGAAAAGAGAGCATATATGGACTAAAAGCAAGGATCAAGAGGGACCGTATGATTTCCACTGGAGACACTGTCCCTCTGCTCGTCAACTTGCTGGCCGAATGCTAACATGTCGCAATTCGAATGATAAAGCTAAAATCTAACCTCTTTCGCGATGCACAATTGTTCGTTCTCTGAAGCGACCTGTTCTCAATTGGAACGTCTATATGATCTTAGGTTTCTATTTCGGCAAAAAACAGGCTAATGATCTGTAATAATAGTGCTGATAAGAATTTCTCAGCCACAATAAAGTTTATATACAAATAAAATATACCATACAACAAGGTTTTTTTATTCATTATCTATCATTACGGATTACGTTCTTTTTATTTGATTTCCAGTGGAAATCATGGGGTGGGGGCGCAAAGTTCCATTGGAAATAAAGGGGAGTTCACCATAACTCTTAATATCCCAAAAGACCCAGGAAAAATTGTACGAGGGGAATTATCTTGGTATCTATTTCAAAAGGGTTATTTGCTGATTTATTAGCGCAGGGAGGCATATTTCAGTCTAGAGATGTTCTGCGTCCTACTTACACACCAAGCGAGCTGCCTCATAGAACCGAGCAGATCAATAGTCTGGCGTCGATTTTAGTTCCTGCATTAAGAGGCGAAACCCCCTCCAATGTTCTTATTTATGGGAAGACCGGTACCGGCAAAACTGCAGTTGCTAAGTACGTAGGAAAGGAACTGGAAGAAGCAAGCTTTGGGGATATGAAGTGTGCTGTGATCTACATCAACTGTGAAGTAGTGGACACTCAATATAGAATCCTGGCCCATTTGGCAAGGCACTTTGACAAAGATATCCCAATGACCGGATGGCCCACAGATCAGGTTTACGCAGAGTTCAGAAATGCTATGGATGAAGAGAAACAAGTCGTCGTCATAATGCTGGATGAAGTGGACAAGCTGGTGAGAAAAGGAGACGACGTTCTTTACAACCTCTCTCGTGTAAACTCTGATCTGCTTCGTTCTAAAGTCAGCATCATAGGTATATCCAATGATCTGAAGTTCACAGAGTTTTTGGATCCCAGAGTAAAAAGCTCCCTTGGCGAGGACGAGATCATATTTCCGCCTTACGATGCCGAACAGATTAGAGATATCCTGGTACAGAGAGCTAAGCTTTCTTTCAGTCCGGGCGTACTCCAAGAGAGCGTCATACCTTTGTGTGCTGCTTTTGCGGCCCAGGAGCATGGAGATGCTCGCAAAGCTCTCGATCTATTGCGCATATCCGGAGAACTGGCCGAAAGAGCTCGCTCTGCAGTTGTAGCTGAGGATCACGTACGCTCTGCCCGAGAAAAAATTGAACAGGACAGAGTAGAAGAAGTTATCAAGACTCTGCCCACTCAGTCCAAACTTGTGCTCTACAGCATTGTTCTATTAGAAGAACAGGGAACAAGAAACATTACCACCAGTGCCGTTTACAGCATGTATAAACAGCTTTGCCCTCTGGTTGAGACCGACTATTTGACCCATCGCAGAATAACAGATCTCATCGCGGAGCTGGATATGCTGGGCATTTTGCATACAATTGTGATCAGCAAAGGTCGCTATGGCCGGACCAAAGAGATCACGCTCAGCGTTTACTCTGGCAAGCTCAAGGCCACGCTGCAACAGGATTACCGGCTGAAAGTATTGGGCAGCGTCAGTGTGCCTCAGCAAGCTCGACTGGCGCTCTAGAGATCATCTATGAATGGCGAGGTTAAGAGAAGAGAGAGAATTCTCATCCTGGGCGCAGCAGGGCGAGATTTTCACGATTTTAACATCTTCTTTCGGGACAAGCCCCAGTATGAGGTCATCGGATTCACTGCTGCACAGATTCCAAATATCGCCTTGCGGCTTTATCCTGGGAAGCTTTGCGGCAAGCTCTATCCGGATGGCCTGCCCATCTGGCCACAGGAAGCTCTGGAAGAGTTGATCAAAGATCACTGCGTTGATAGGTGCATTTTAGCCTATAGCGACCTGAGCCATCAGAATGTGATGGAGCTGGCCAGCCGGGTCCTGGCCATTGGTGCGGACTTCTCTTTTCTGGGCGGATGGCATACCATGCTCAGGTCCAGAAAGCCGGTGATCGCCGTCTGCGCAGTGAGGACCGGCGCAGGAAAGAGCCAGGCTGTCAGATACATTGTAGATAAGCTGCGGTCTGCAGGCCAAAAAGCGGTTGTCGTAAGGCATCCCATGCCTTATGGAGACCTGGCAAAAGAGGCAGTGCAGAGATTTTCTTCTTTGCAGGACCTTGATCAGGCAGAGCTTACCATTGAAGAGAGGGAAGAGCACGAGGCTCATGTCAGGAGGAGAACTGTGGTCTATGCAGGGGTGGACTATGAAGCAATTCTCAGGCTGGCTGAAAGCGAAGCTGATGTTATCGTCTGGGATGGAGGCAACAACGATACTCCATTTTTTTCGCCCGATCTCTGGATTGTGGTGGCCGATGCTCTCCGTCCCGGGCATGAGATCTCCTATCATCCAGGAGAGACCAATTTTCGTGCTGCGGATATCATTCTTATCAACAAAGCCAACTCGGCGCAAGAAGAGGCTGTGCGGTCAATTGTTGCCAATGCAGCTTTGTTGAATCCAAAAGCATCTGTAGTTGTGGCCGGCTCAGAGGTCATAGCTGAGAATCCTGAGGCCATCAGATCCAAGAGGGTACTGGTCATTGAGGATGGTCCGACTATCACTCACGGTGGAATGGCCTGGGGCGCGGGAATGGTGGCTGCGGAAAAGTACGGCGCTTCAGAGATCGTTGATCCCAGGCTCTTTGCCGTCGGGTCCATAAAGGATGTCTTTTCCAGTTACAGGCACATTGGAAAAGTTCTGCCGGCTATGGGTTACTATCCTGAGCAGGTGCGAGAGCTGGAAGAGACCATAAATAATGCCGATTGTGACTCTGTGGTCATCGGCACGCCGGTCGACCTGCGCCGGCTGATGAAAATTGATAAGCCATCCACAGCAGTGTTTTATGAACTGGTGGATATGTACCGGCCGTTTTTGCAGGATGAGATCTTCAGGTTTATTTCCGGCTTGCCCGCAAGCGAGGAATCCGTAGAATTGGGCAGGGTCAAGCCGAGCCGGAAAGACAAACAGGAGGGATGAGCCTGTTCGGACCGACGGTTCTGGCTTTTGGCGGCAATGCCCTTCTAACTGATTCCGATCATCCGGCATATCAAGATGAAGTTGCTCGATCTTTTTCCCGGGCAGTGAGCCGGCTTTTGCCTGCCGGGCAGGGAATGGTTCTGGTGCACGGCAATGGCCCGCAGGTGGGCATGATTCTGCTCAGAATTGAGGCCACGAGGGAGCGCATACCATCTGAAAGTCTGGACGTACTGGTGGCTGAGACGCAAGGAAGCATAGGCTATCTTCTCTGCCGGGCTTTGAGAAACAGAATTGCGGACAGGGAGATCGCTGCCGTTCTCACTCAGGTGCTTGTGAATATCCAGGACCCGGGCTTTGCTCATCCTACCAAGCCGGTGGGCCCTTTTTACTCTGCACAGGAGGCTGGAGAACTCCGGCGCGGGCGTGGATGGCAGATGATAGAGTCTCCGGGAAGAGGCTGGCGCAGAGCTGTTGCCTCGCCTCGGCCCCAGGCTATAGTCGAGTTGCACACCATCGCCGATGCAATAGGCCACGGGCACCTGGTGATAGCTGGAGGAGGCGGAGGCATACCCGTGCGAAGGACCAGTGAGAATTTTTTGCAGGGCGTGGAGGCAGTGATCGACAAGGATCTGACGGCTGCTTTGCTGGCCATTTTGCTTAATGCGGAAAGATTTGTGATCCTGACCGACGTGCCTCATGTCTCAACCGCCTTTGCCACTCCGTACGAGAGGCGCATTGCAAAGATGAGCTTGACAAAGGCCAGAAGACATCTGGCGGAAGGAGAGTTTGCGGCTGGATCCATGGGGCCGAAGGTAGAGGCGGCAGCGGACTATGTGGAGAAGACCGGTCGCTCGGTATTGATCACAAATTTGCAGCATCTGGAGGAGGCGCTCGTGGGCAAGGCCGGGACGTGGATTGAGGTTTGACCCGGCAATATTTTTTATCTTTTTTTGGAAAGGGAAAAATTCGATGTGGTTTTGCAGCTCCTGTGGCGGCAGGCGTTGCAGCTCTGCTTCTGCAAAAGGGTCCTGCGGCAACATCGGCAGAGATTAAGGTCGCTCTCATGGTGGGGGCTGGAAAGCTGCCGCTTTGGGTGAACTGCAGTCTGGATTTCTCTTAAACTTGAATTGGCCGGGCTCGGGGGGAAAAAATTATATAATTATATAATACGGAAACATTTAGATACTTTGAGGCCGGCTTTGGGCTTGAGGGAGGGAAAGATCCTGAGGATATGCCTGATACTGGCGGTGGTTCTAACTGCAGTGGTGAACGGGGCAGTTTCGGGTAATGCCCTGTCATCATCGGAATCCTTTCAGCTAAGGGAGATCTCTGCTCAGGAGATCATAGCAAACGCAAATGATAGTCTCACTGTCTATGACCGTGTAATCATAATAGGCGATTTGTTTTTGGGCAGCGATCAAGAACATCCTATAAGAATAACAAATTCAATATTCAGGGGCAATGTAATCTGTAAAGGGATAACGTTTTATGGGGATGTGAATTTCGAGAATACCACTTTTCAAAGAGACGCCGTTTTTAATGAAACAAAATTCTTGACAGCGGCAAATTTCAATGCTACTCGTTTCCTGGGAGAAGCGAGCTTCAATATGTCTCGCTTTCCGGATAGCGGAAATTTTGATTTTGCCTGTTTCAATAGAGTAGCCGATTTTGAAAGCGTATGGTTTGACAAATTCGCGACTTTTTATAATGCGACATTTATGGAAGATGCTCAGTTTGCCTTCTCGGAATTCAATGGCGCTTATGCCAACTTCGAATCTGCACGCTGCATTGGTGAGATCTATTTTTACGGCAGTCAGTTTAATTCTTACTGCACTTTCTCCGATGCGCGGCTGGAGAAAGATGCTGACTTTCATGCCATAAAGTGTTCAAACGGCGTTGGCTTTCTCCGCACGCAATTTTCCGGGCTGGCCAATTTTGCTCGATCTCGCTTTATTGCTGATTCAATCTTTTCTCAAGCTTATTTCAACGATACAGCCGATTTCTCGATTGCTACATTCGATGGGCCTGTATTCTTCAATGATACCGTGTTTCGCAGTGATGCCAATTTCGACAATGCACAATTCCTGGCACCAACAGATATATCGCATGCAGCTTTTAGTGGCGATTTAAAAATGAATAGCACAAAGATCGCCAGGATGGTGTTGGATGGATCAACCTTCAGCAAGGGCTCGCGCTTGTATCTGGCCAATGCAGACATCAATCGGCTGATAGTGGGCTGGAGTCAGATACGGGATCTCCTCAGTTTTGATACTGCAGCCTACCTCTCGTTGATCAAGAATTATAAGGACCTCGGCCAGAGCACCGATGCCAATGAATGCTACTATGAGTATCGACATCTAAATCAGGTTAGTAAGCCGATTGGCTTTTCCAGGTTTCTCGATACGGTGGCATGGCTCACTTGCGGTTATGGGGTGCGTCCTCAATATGCGCTTTTCTGCGGAATGGTGATAATTCTTATTTTCTCCCTTATTTATTGGGCCGGCAGAGGCGTGGAAGGCTTTCACGATATTCACGGCCATCGGCTAATGGTCGCTGCCCTCTTCTACAGCATAATTGCGTTCACTGCTAATTCAAAAGGGCTTCCTCTGCGGGGACGGTATAAATATCTGGGAATTGCGGAAGGGATTGTAGGATGGCTGCTTATGGCTCTGTTCCTGGTAACGTTAGGCAAGGTGGTTATTGGATAAGTTGACCATCAGATGAAGGATGCGATGAAGGGGAAAAAAAGTAATATTTTATTTTTTTCTCGAAAAAATAGCAAGACCTATCTGCTACTCGGCTTGCGGTTCTTTGCGTCTGCAAATGGATTCGAATCATCCTGTGCAAGTGTTGTATTCTCAAGTGTTGCATTGCTGATAGTCTCATTGCCGATAGTCTCATTGGTCAGAGTTGCATTCTGGATGGTTTCGTTCGTCAGTGATGCATTAATTGAATCATTTGCTGCTGGCGTGTCTTCTTCCTCTAGGCCAAAAGCCTGAGCTGCGAATACGAACAGAAGCATTGATGCCATTATTATGAAGTTCTTCATTTCTAAACTCACCTTTTCTTCTCGAGTCACCCGGCATGAATTTAAGTTTTGTGTTTGCGTGGCAAAAAATGTATATGCCTAAAGAAAAATACTGATTAATCTCTAATCCAGTGCGGCGGGGGTTAACTAATGAGGCAGCAATATCTTGTAGGATTGATAATATTATCTGTGAATGCGATTATGTTTTGCGCAATTGGGGCAGAGGATAACAGCAGTCTCTCTCTTGGAGAAGCGGGAATAAACGATAGCGGTTTTCGTCCTGATGTCAATGGATTTGGCTTTCAAAACTATGGGGCGGATCCCGAGACCGTAGATCTAACCCCGGCGGAGATGCAGCGCATGTTCGGAGACAAAGTATGCGCCAGCACCGCCGGCGGCAAGTGCACTCTTACTTATCCTGCCGAGCGATGGATGAATCAGGCAGTCTCCGCTATGAAATTCGGACACTGCGAGGGTATCGCGGTCCTATCCAGCCTGATGTATTATAATCAGACCAGCCCCAGCCTTTTTGGAGGCAACAGCACCGTTGATCTCGCTTTGCAAAACGTCTTGCTGCAGCGTGAGATAGGCTATTGGTGGACCACTCAGGTCACAAGTCCCGGTGGGTCGAAGAAGGTCCTGGAGTCCCCCCTGGCTGTGCTGGACACTTTAGCCAGTGCCTTTGGCAATGGGTCTGGTGCTGGAGAATGGTGGGTCATGGGCATCTATCTGCCCGATGGCAGCGGAGGTCACGCTATTACGCCTTTTGCTGTGGAGGATCTGGGCAACGGCACGGCCCGCATTCTGGTATACGATAATAACTGGCCCAAGGACAGCAGGTTCATCGAGGTGGATAGGCTCACCAATTCCTGGCGCTACCTGGCATCAGCCAGCCCGGATGAGCCGGACAGCCTCTATTCCGGCAACGCCAGCACCAGGAATCTGGAGATCGTCTCCCTATCTTCGCGCCTCGGGCAGCAGCAGTGTGATTTTTGCGGGGAGGAAAGTGCTGCTGCCAATGAAAGTGCTGCAGTGGGTACAAAAAACATCCAGATCTGGCAGAGCGGCAAAGCCCGTGCATTGATCACGGATGAAAGCGGTCGCAGAGCAGGTCTCCTCGAATCGGGCCGGTATGTAAATGAGATTCCAGGTGCAGAGGTCCGGAATCTGAAGTTTGGGGTTGATCATCCGCCCGTCATTATGCTCCCATTGGCCATGATAAATGCCTCTCATCTGGCAATCGAAATTCACAGCACTGCCAACGACAGCGGGAAAAATCAGGCAGATACGGCCATCATTGCCCCCGGCTTTGCCCTGGCCTGCTCCGTTCCTGACCTGAGGCAGGGCCAGATGCAGAACATGGATCTTTTCCAGGAGGATGATTCCTACAATGTCAGCATCAGCGGCAACCGACAATTGTCTCCTCTCATATCGATAGACACTGATTATCGGAGAATCACCCTTACCGGCCTGAACCTCGATCCGGCCGGCATGATCAATATCTCCATGAATACGGCACTGGGGACCTTTTGCATGGGCACCTCAGGCAATCTCAAGCCTGGAACGCTGCAGCTTATGTTGACCTCTCTGGACCCGGCGAGCGGGGCCTCGTCCACATTCAAGAGCCTGGATTTGATCTTGCGGCCCAACGACAATCTCTCCATGAGCTATGCCGATTCCTCCGGCAAAGTCTCAACACCTTCTCTTGCCATCTCTCGCAAGAACGGCGGAAGGCAGGAGATGTCGCTGCAGTCTGTCTCTATGAATGTGCCTGCGGATCTTCCCAAGGATATGCCGAATGTAACCAATGCCACCAATTTAACCAGCTCCAGGCAGCTGAAATCCAGTTCCTCTTCCAGCAGAGATATGAGTGGCAGCGGCATAAGCATCCCCAGCTCTGGCGGCATGCCCAGTGTGGGGACACCTACGTTCCCGTGAAGAGACGCAGTAAGCCGCACCGGAATGGGATATGCCTTTATAGACCAGATCATTCTGGAGCAGTCCAGGATCTCATGCCAGGGATTGCAGAGCTGGCTTTGGTTGGCGGATACTTGCGGCTGGTCGATGAGCTTGCATCAAGACCGTGGCTGAGTGCATGGCCTGCCTTGTGAATCACCGCGGGCGGCTCGCGAGATCGAGTGATGTGGGCTGATTATAGCGGCTGCCGAAAAATGGAGCTGCCCATTGCACAGGCTCACCTTGAGACGGCTCAGGCCATCCTCGGAGAGGCCATCGAAATGATACTTGCTGGAGAACATGCATTGCAGCCACCCGAACCTACTGCAGCGGAGGTTCGGGAGGGCGTAGATGATATGTCAACGAGATTTCATGGGAGCGAGGCAGTACATGGCCCAACCTATAGATTGGCGAAGGAACTGTAAATAATCATCCTGGTCAGTACGGAAATGCTTGAATACCTGTTCATAGTCCGTGTGGGTGGGATTTTCTTCGAGCCAACGTATCAGTCCATACCAATTATCCGAAATGTACCTGTCCCAGTCGTCGTAGCTGGCACGAATGATGTATTCGAGT
>CAYXSJ010000018.1:0-23296 GCA_964467095.1 uncultured Methanotrichaceae archaeon | reverse complement strand
CATTTGTGGCATTTGTGGCATTCAGGAGATCCTGCGCCTGGACGGGCCCTGCCGAAAATGTCAGCAGTACGGTTAATAGTATCAACGCACTTATGCATCTCATATTCATACCTCAAACAATGCTATTCGCAGAAAAATATAAACCTTTCTAAAATGCCCATAAAAATTAAAATGTAAACATTGAAACCATTCAGAAAAATGACCGGCAGGAGAAGCCCTGCCTAGCTTTCCGCCCAACTGGACGGATGGCATTTTGGTCTAAGCATCTTCTTTAACTTCGGTTGTCTCAACAGTCACATTTTCAGTGGCGTTGATGGTTACGTTCTCGGTGGCGTTGATGGTTACGTTCTCGGTAACGTTAATGGTTACGTTCTCGGTTACATTCGTTTCGGCAACTTCGGACTCAGCGAAGGCAACTCCCAGAGAGAGAGCCATCAGGAGAGAGAAGAGCACAATTCCACTTGCTATTTTGCTCATAGTTTACACTCCATTTGCTTTATTTGGCTTACATGGGCACGGATCTGCATTTAAACTTTTCTCCAGAACGAATCTATATATTATATAATGTAAGGAGCGCTTGTCAATAATCTATGTATTTTCACTGAATAGAAAATGATAAGATAGAGCATATCATATTAAATCTTTCATCATTCAGAAATAAATCTGAAATAAAATTGTTCTCCAAAGAGAAACTCATGCCTTTTTCGGAGAAAATGAATTTCAATAGGCTCATCGCGAACAATTTATTTATTCCAGATGATTCTTATTTGCAATCATTCTTTCAATTATTCTCCACACTGTTTGGACTTATCTTTCGACGGTTATGCTCTCCGGTAATTCCTGCAGCATTCTATGAACCTTATCGTGGAAAAGGAATGGAAATGAGCATGCAGGTACCCGCCCAGGGTGTTATGCTCCACCAGGCCATCCTGGCCGTCCTGGATGCCTTTGCCTCTGCCTAGCCGGTACGCAAAGCGAGCATCCCTGTCGCATTCAAAGCGCGAGTAATGAAACTCGTGCCCGCGAATGATCTTGCCTATCCCTGCAACGGGATTTTGCGCTACGGCCTCTGCCTGGACATACCCCAGAGCTGCAAGCCTTTTCGTCATAATAGTAGAGCCTGGCAGTGCCCCCACCATTCTAAAAGTGCCAGTTTCCATTTCGATGCCGCTGCCCAGGTACATCAGGCCGCCGCACTCCCCATAGATGGGCATGCCTTCTTCTGAGGCCCGCTTAATCTGGCCGCGAGCGGGAGAAGCTTCCAGCCGGGCGGCATGCAGCTCTGGATAGCCTCCCCCAATGTAAAGGCCGTCCACATCAGGCAAATCGTCCCGCAGCGGGCTGAAGAATACCAGCTCTGCACCTTGCCTCTCCAATTCGCGCAGGTTATCGAAGTAGTAAAAGCAGAAGGCTTCATCCTGGGCAATGCCTATGCGCACGTATTTCTCTCCAGCGGCTTTCTCCTCCTGTGTCGGGCAGGGCAACGCTCTAAGCTTCAGGATCTCGTTGATGGCGGCATGCCGTTCCAGCAAGACGGCCAAAGCTTGCACATCGTGCTCTTTCTCAAAGCCCATCACTAGCCCCAGGTGACGGCTCTTCATCTCCATCTCCCGCTGCCGAGGCAGAGCTGCGAAGATGGGCTTTTCCATGCAGCTTTTCAGAATGGACAGATGCCGCTCGCTTCCCACCTGATTGAGAATGGTACCTGACAGGCGCACGCTAGGGTCAAACTCAGCAAAGCCCTTCTCCATGGCCGCAGCGCTGCGCGACATGCCGTGCACATTAATGACCAGAAGGACCGGAAGATTCAGGATCTTGGCCACCTGGGCGGAGCTGGCCACCTCCGTGCCGTCCATGCCGTCGAAAAGGCCCATGACACCCTCCACCACGGCCACGTCCGCTCCGGCAAGAGCCGAGAAGAAAGAGCGACGCACACCATCCTCGCCCATCATAAAAGGATCGAGATTGCGAGAGGTGCGTCCACAGACAGCGGTGTGATGAGACGGGTCGATGAAGTCCGGGCCGACCTTGAATGGCTGAACGACCAGGCCGCGAGCACGAAGCGCGGCCATGAGGCCCAGGGTGACTGTGGTCTTGCCCACACCGCTGTGGGTGCCCGCGATGAGGAAGGCTGGAATCATGGATTTGGTATCTGACGGATTCATAAATATCCTTTATCCGGCAAGGATATTAACACGCCTGGCAGATGTTTCCAGCATGCTGGTTGGCGTAGTTAAGCGTGGCAAGTACGGCGAGCGCCTTCTGGAGACCATCAAGACCAGGACGGACTTTCAGGTTGTCTCCGTCGAGGTTCCCCAGGTGCTGCCCGGCTTCATCGAGGACCCGGAAGAGTTTGTCAAAGAGCTGAACCTTGATCCCAGGATCTTCCAGGCGGATCTGCTCATTCTCTACACATTTCACCCCGACCTGACTCCTGAGATCGTGCGCATGGCGGCGAAGGGCGGAGTCAAGGCGGCCATAATTCCCGGCGGCATCGGTCGGGCCGGCTCCATAGGCGAACTGGAGAGGATCGCAGAGGAGTTCGGCATCCACATCGAGGTGGATGAGATCTGCTGCACCCTGGAAGAGTGCGGCGTTCCGGTTATCGACGAGTTTGCCAGGAAGCTGGGTAAGCCCGAGCTGGAGGTGGAGACGAAGGACGGGCGCATCAGCCAGGTCAAAGTCGTGCGCGGATCGCCCTGCGGAGCCACCTGGCATGCTGCGGCAGGCATTGTGGGCAAGACCATTGATGAGGCGGCTTCCATGACCGGCCTCTTCTGCCAGCAGTATCCCTGTCGCGCCGTGCGCGGAACTCCCGGAGGCATCCACACATCAGGAGACCTGCACAAAGATGCCATGGAGAGAGCTCTGGGCAAGCTGACCAACCTCAAGCTTCCCGTGCAGTCCAGGCCCATCAAGATCGAACCTGGCAAGAAGGGGCAGAGAGCATGAAAGAGATGGTTATAGAAGCCACTGTGCGTGCCCTGCAAAAAGCAGAGACGTCTCTGCCCGACTGGGTCTTGCAGAGAATCGAAGAGGCTGCGGCCCGGGAAAGCAATCCCGTCGCCAGGCACCATCTGCAGTTCATGCTGGAGAATGTGAGAATCGCCGGGGAAAGGGGCCTGCCCCTATGCCAGGACACGGGCCTTGCCATTTTCCATGTGCAAATGGGCCGCGAACTGATTTTGGACTTCAGCCTTTCTGAAGCGATTGCAGAGGGCGTAAGAATCGCCACAAAAAAAGTCCCTCTGCGACCCAACGCCGTCCATCCCCAGACTCGCAAGAACAGCGGGGACAACACCGGTCCGGGTATGCCCGACATTATTTTGGATTATGTGGACGGCAGGAGCCTCACGCTCACCGCCTTTCCCAAAGGAGCCGGCTCGGAGAACATGAGCCTGGTTGGCATGCTCAATCCCGCCGACGATCCCTTTGATTTCATTGTGAGAAACGTAGCCGAGCGCGCCGCCAACGCCTGCCCGCCCTTATTCCTGGGCATTGGTCTGGGCGGCAGCTTCGACCTGGCGGCCCGGATGGCCAAGCGAGCTCTGCTCAAGATGCCCGGCTCATCCGAGGAGGAACTGGCCCTCCTGGAAAGGATCAATGCACTTGGCATCGGACCCATGGGCCTGGGCGGGGACACGACCGCCCTGGGCATAAAAATCGAGAAGGCCTTCTGCCACACCGCCTCTTTGCCAGTAGCCATAAACTTTCAGTGCTGGGCGAATCGCAGCGCTACGGAGATGATCCAATGAGCGAATACCATCTCAGGTCGCCCCTGTCCGATGAGGACGTGCAAAAGCTAGTGGCCGGAGATGTGGTATTTCTGAGCGGGCCGCTCTTCACAGCGCGCGACAAAGCCCATGCCCTCATGCGCCGATTGGGAAGTCCCGTCTCACTGGAAGGGGCCGCCCTCTATCACTGCGGTCCGCTGATTTTAGATGACAGGGTCCTTTCCGCCGGGCCTACCACCAGTGGCCGCATGGCCCGCTACACGGAAGAGATACTGCGGCTGGGAGTGAAGGCCATCATCGGCAAGGGCGGCCTGCCAGGTGAGCCCTTCCGGGACAAAGCCGTCTACCTGGCCTACCCGGGAGGATGCGGCGCTGCCGCTGCCCAGCAGCTGAGGGTATTAGGCGCGCACCTTCAGGAGCTGGGCATGGCCGAGTCCCTCTGGGAGTTCGAGGCCAAAGAATTCGGCCCCATGATCGTGGCCGTAGATGCCCACGGAAAAGATCTCTACCTGGAGGTGAGAAAGTCGGCGCAAAGGGAGCAGGACTGAAGCGAGCAGCCCAGGAGGCCAGGTACCTGGTAGATCGGGGCTATCCCAATGACTCTGCGGTTCGCTATGTTTCGGATCACCACCGCCTGCCGGAAGAGCAGAGAATCGTGCTCCTGAGAACTATCGTTTCCGCAGATACGGCGCTACGCAGAATGGCCAAAGCTCTGAAGGTGCATACCCTGCGCGGCAGGGAGGTGTTCGTGGATGGATACAACGTTCTCATCACCACGGAGAGCCTGCTGGAAGGATTTCCCGTCTATCTCTGCGACGACGGCTTTTTGCGAGATACGCGAGGGTTTTTTCGCAGCTACAAAGCATCCCGGATTACCTTTTGCGCATTTTCCGAGATTTTAGATCTGCTGGCTGCTGCCGGGCCTGATCGCGTAGAGTTGCTCTTAGATCAGCAAATCAGCCGCAGCGGAGAACTGGCCAACGAGGTGCGAGGTCTGATGGCAGAGCGGGATCTGCCTGGCGTCGCCATGACTGCAAGGGATGTCGACCATCGGCTCAAAACCTGCGGCTATATAGTTGCCAGCAGTGACGGAAATGTGATCGATGCCGCGTCGAGCGCTATAGATCTTCCTGCAGAAATTGCCGCGAGGCTTTGCATAAGCCCGCTATTGCCTGATTGACCTCTTTTGATCTCTGCAAAAAATCCAATCGTCATCTTTTTATGGTACATTTAATTATTATACTATTGGGGTCGCAATAAACTTACAGAGTAATGGGTGAGTAGTAATGATGAAGAGAGTTCTAGCTTCAGTTGTTCTGACTATCTTGCTCCTGGGCGGAATTGGGCAGGCTTCCCATCCCACCTTCTTTCCGCTTTCCGAGCATACCATAGCCAAGGAGATCAGCGAAAATGGCATGCCGCTTTATAGAACATACACATTTACATCCGATGACGAGCAGGTCGCCTCCTGGCTGCTCATCTGGCGGGACGCCAAGGTGCATAGCGTGGAGTGGAGATGGTACTGGCCTGAGGGCAGGACTTATGCCCGGTCTTTCAGCACCATTCCGCCCATCGACGGATTTACGGGAATGTGGGCCGCACCCGTCTGGAGCTGCCTTAAGATCAAGGGTACCGACGTCGCCCGCCTGCCGGGAACCTGGAAGGTGGATGTAATTGTGGACTACAGAAAGGTGCTCACAGAGTACTTCACCATCACCAGCCGAGAGGCCTGCTAAAAACCAAAGACAACTGAAGTTCGTCTGGCATAGCCCAATCGCGAAAAATTTGCTGCGCTTAGCTTTGCTTTTCTCTTTTCCATGGCAAGAGATGAAAAAGAAAAGATAAATAAGAAAAAAAATGATCTTGAGGATTTGGTGGCAGAGAATATGCAACTTGAATTTGGCGGCAGGGGACAGGAGCCCGACGTTCGTCGGCTAGTCGACATGAAGGAAGTGATCTTTGATCAAAGCTGGCTTGCCGGGGCAGAGGACTTTGAACTTTATTACATGTACCGAGACCTTTTCTTAAGCAGGGCCGATAAAGAGAAGCTCCTCTTGCAGGGCCTTCGCTATGATATCACTATTATTCCACCAAATATGCTCGGTTGCGAATACATCAAGACGGCAGGCCATTACCATCCGTTGGTGCCCGGCGGCAGCATCACATACCCTGAACTTTACGAGGTCCTGGAGGGTGAAGCAATTTATCTTCTGCAGAGCTTGGATCTCAGCGATGTGGTGGCAGTTTATGCCTCGGCCGGAGACAAGGTCCTCGTGCCGCCGGACTATGGCCATATCACCATAAACCGCTCCAACAAGACTCTGAAGATGGCCAACTTTGTGGCCAGGAACTTCTCGTCACTATACGATCCTTTCAAAGAGAAAGCAGGAGGAGCTTACTTTTTCACCCGGGATGGCTGGATAAAGAACGATCGCTGTCCTGAGGCGGCAGAGCTGCGACGGGTGCAGGCGCCTGACAGCTCAAGCCTTCGCAAACTCGGGCTGGCTAAGGGCCGGGAGATGTACCCACTGCTCAGGGAGAAAGGTCTACTGGATTATCTGACAAAGCCCGAAGAGCATCTGGAGTTATTCGAAGGAATAATCTGAATGCATCAAAGTCTTTCCCGATTCAGGGCACATATCGAACTGCTACGCCCACCCCTCGCGGCAATGGATCTGGCCATGCCCGCCGCCTCGGCGCTTTTAGCTGTTTACGCCGTGGAGGGGGGCCTGCCGCCAATGCTTTCTTTTGCAATTGCCGCCATTGGAGCTTATTGTGCCATCACCAGCGCCTATGTCTACAATGACTGCTGCGACATCGATGTGGACAGCATCGCCATGCCCAATCGCCCCCTGCCCTCGGCCATGCTGAGCAAGCACGAGGCTTCGCTCTGGTCGCTCTTTCTTTTCATTGTGGCAGCAGCCGTAGCCCTATACCTCAATCCGGAAAGCTTTGTGACGCTCCTGGCGGCCACGCTGCTCATCACCATCTACTCTGCCTGGGCCAAGAGAAATACGCCCTTCTCCTGGATCTTTGTGGGACTGTCATTTGGCCTGGTGCCCCTGGGAGTCTGGCTGGCCATGGAACCTGCTGGCCTACTCAAAGCTGGCCCCGGCCTTCATCCCGCCGCCCTGATCCTGGCAGCCATGATCAGCATTACTGACTGGGGCTTTACCAACTGCGATGCCAGCCGAGATGTGGCCGGCGATAAAGAGAAAGGCATTCCGACAACGCCTGCTACCTTCGGAATTGCGGCCACGGCCAAGATGGTAGCCGGATTTTGGATCATCGGCGTCATTCTTTCCATAGCCTTAGGCCTTTCTGCAAATCTGGGATGGCTCTACCTGGCCGCCGCCTGCGGCGCTGGCGGCTGGCTGCTGCTGCAAAACCTGGACTTCGTGCGCCACCCCACGGCAGAGAGGGGTGAGAAGCTGTTCTACCAGTCGGCCAACTACCGCGCCGTGCTCTTTGCAGCCATCATTGCCGATGTGCTGCTGCGGGCGGGGCTGTCTGTGGGAGCAGGACTCTGATCATTGTACTTGCGATTTTGCTCAGTCATGGTCCACCAGCATGAAAGCTCAGGAATCTCGTGAAAGCGTTTTATGATAAGAAGGAGGGAGGCAAAAGTCTTGGATGTAGGAGGGAAGAATAACCATCGACTTTCGCCATTGCTATATACGTTAATTGCCGATATTTAAGGCTTTCGGCCCCGGAAAAAAAATCAATGCCTGTAGCTTAAGCAAAGAATAATCCGAAAAACTGCATAATCGAAGTCTTTGGGCAGGCCAGCGCCGAAATCCACCGCGCCCTTTAGCAGGAGCCGATCACCGAAGTGATGGTCTGATCCTGCCCGAAGCTCGACTTTAAGCCGGGCTTGAAGGCGGCATTAGCGCTGGGATCTTACACAGCGTCCATTTTACAGGAACCCATTCTGATTGGGCCTGGTGCTCGCCATCTCGCCTTCGGCTTGTGCCGCTTCTGCCCCGACCGTGTATTAGCGTGAGATCCTCAGGCAAATTACTGCGCCAGTTACGGCACGCAACTTTTCAGCTTGCCTCGATTTTGGTCTCACAGGCTCGCAAAATCCGAATGCAATGCCACGACGGCATGCATCTCCTGCACCAAGGGATCAAGATCAGCCAGCAGCCTCAAAAGCCAGCAGCATGTTGCCCCAACAGGGAGCAAACATCCTTTTCCCTTGTCATCAGAGCATTATCGGATGCGTTAAGCCCACGGCACGCCCGCCACCCTTCATGGCATGAAGCGGCAAACTATCTATATAATCGTTATGGATATTTGTAGTTGGCGGTCGAAAGCGGCCACGACCTGAAAAGAGGACCAATAAGTGAACTCCTCCCACGGCCGAAAGGCCGGGGCTTCCCTGCTGCTTCCTCGTTGTTGTGCCGCCATAGCCCTCTGGCATCGGGGCACGTTTTGCAGGAACTTCTCTGCCCCTTGACCCCGCGAGTTAAATGTTATGTATATAAAGCTTAGGATTAAGTACATTTGTGCTGCAACTACGACCCGACTATCCATGAAGATTCTTATTGCAGAGTACGCCTCGGCTGCGGGCTTGGGCGGAACGTGCGAGCTGGAGGGCAGGGCCATGCTGGCCACCCTGGCGAGAAGCTTTGCGAGGGCCGGGCATGAGGTGATCTATCCCACATCCGGTCCTACCATTGGAACAGGCCGGACCCTTCTCATAAAGGGAAAAGAGGACTTTGCAGGCATCCTGGACAGCAAGGCCGATGCTGCGCTCCTGATCGCCCCGGACGGCATGCAGCCGCATCTTCTGGAGATCCTGGAGAAAAATACAGTGAACCTGGGGGCCAGCCCTGCGGCGGCGCGTCTGGCCGCAGACAAGCTGCTCTGCACCCGGACGCTGGCACAAGCGTGCGTGCCCGTGGCCGGGATCGTGGACAGGCCTGATCCTGTGGAGAAGGGATGCCATCGCTATGTAGTAAAGCCGCGTACGGGCTGCGGCTCAGAGGGCGTGCGCGTCACCTCTTTTGCCCGGGCGGGCCCGGAGGAGATCGTCACCCGCTACCATGAGGGACTGCACCTGTCCGCCAGCTTCATCGTTGGCCAGGAGGGCTTTTTGCCGCTCACCATCAACCGCCAGCTCATCGACTTCTCGGGGGAGGGCATGAGCTACCAGGGAAGCCAGGTGCCCTACAAAACGCCCCGCTCCGATGAGATCTGGGCCGAGGCGAGAAAAGCGGCAGCTGCCCTGGGCCTGCGCGGATACGCCGGGATCGACTTCGTGCTGGGAGAGCGGCCCTGGGCAGTGGATGTCAATGCCCGGCCCACGACGTCCATCATTGGCATTGCCAGGGTGATGAAGGAGGAGATTGGGGAGCTGATACTGCGAGCGAGGTTTGGGGGCATGCCCGCAGAGGTGCACGTTGTGGGGGAGTTTGAATTCCAGAAGAAAGACATCATTTAGCGTCATGGTTTCGCACGCGAGCGATCAAATGGGAAAAAAGTGGTTTGAGCCTTATTCCACATCCCCCTCTTCCACCGGCTCGCGCGGCGCAAGCAAGAGCTCATTGAAGAGCAGGATCTCTATAACCTGGCCCACGTAGCGCCTCTGCTGAAACCTCTGAATATCCTGGTTCATCTTCAGCTCCGCCTCCACCTGAACCCGGATCAGGCAGAGCCTCATATCCCTCTGATCCTCCTCTTTGATGCAGAGGTTGAAGATGTCCTTGATCAGCCAGGGCAGCCTCATGGGATTTCTTAGAGCCCTGGCTATGAGCAGGATGTAGCCCTTGATCTGATCGGGCTGCTTGATCTCATCCTCTCCGGTTAGTAGCATCAGGTCGTCGGCGGAGAATTTCTCGCCGTTTATGGTTATGGAGTTGTTCAAAGGATATCACCTTGCATTATCTTCTCGCAGAGCATGAGGTCGCCGGCCACATTCACATTCACCGCCAGCTCAATTCTCTCCAGTATCAGGTGAAAGTCCTCCTGCTCCTTTTCTATCTCGCTGCCATCCAGCACATTTATGCCTGCCGGAACGATGAGCCGGCCCTGGTAGTTGAAGAGGGAATCGGGCCTCCGGCCCAGGCGGCTGTGCAGATCCAGGGGAGTGTGAGTGGAGAGCGCCGGCTCGGGCCGACCCTCATAAACCTCTATGATTTCATCGATCAGATCAGAAGTGACCAGGGGCAGATCCGCCATGATGATCATAATTGGGTCAGTAACCTCGGCCTTCTTTACAGCCTCAATCATGTCCGCCACATAGCCGTAGCTCCCGGTCTCGACCACGGATAGACCCCTTTCAACAGCCCACTGCCTGGTGCGGGGCACATTCTCTGTGGTGGCCACAAAGATCCTGTCTACACAGCTATCCTCCAAAGCCAGGGCCACATAATCGATAAGCGGCCTGCCAAAGAGAGTCACCAGCGGCTTTTCGCCCATCTTCAGCCGCGAGCCGCGCCCCCCGGCCATCACCAGAGCATCCAGGGAAGAGCACCCCCTAAAGTCAGAGCCACCGCCAGGGCCACCACTCTTGCCACCTCATTGGTCGCGCCTATCCCGTCACCCGTAGCTCCGCCAAAGTTCCTCCTGGCTACAAGAACGACGTAGAAAGCTGCCGCTTGAGACGCAACCAGGGCTGCCAGGCCCAGGGGACCCAACGCGGCCGCGCACACAATGGCAGATATTGCCAGGCCCAGGAGAAACTCCCGTATTCCCGTCCTCTCAATCATGATCTGGCCAAAGCCCTTCTGCAAAGAGACGGAGAAGGCGGCAAAGCAGATCATGGCCTCTTTCGCCGAGACCTCTGCCACCAGAAGGGCCAGGGGCAGAAGCTTTTGTGGAATGTCTGAGATAACCGCAAAGGCGGAAAGCAAGATTACCGCGATGAAAACGCCCCCACCCGTGCCCAGGGAGACATCCTTCATGGCATGGACTTTTTTCTCCCGGCTGCCGTGGGCTATCACCCCGTCCCCGAAGTCAGCCAGCCCGTCGATATGATTTATGCCGCACAGCTTATAGATCGCAACTATCACCACTATGGCCACCAGATTGGCGGGCAGAGCCTGCCCCGCGATATAGGCCCCACCCCCCAAGATCGCGCCCAAGATAAGGCCCACCAGAGGAAATACGTAAACATGCTTCATAAGGGCCTCGATGCCCTCCATGGAGATGCCTACCGGTATGGTGGAGAGCCAGCCGAATCCCGATTTAAGAGCAAAAAGCAGGTCTTTCAAAGGCAGCTCCTTTCGGCAAGCACAGCCGCCCTGGTATACATATTGGCTGACACTCCCCCGATGAGCCCTGCCACCACATCATCCATGAAGGGGCCCAGGCGGGAGAGAATTCCAGGCTTTGCCTTGTCATAGCGAACATAGTCAAATAGCCCTTTGTATCCGCCCACATACTTGGCAATGGCAAGACCCAAGACCTCATCCGCGATCAGACAGGTCAGATCGTTCTCATAATCAGCGGGAAGCAAGTTGGGAAGATTGCATCTCACTCCCTCCGACTCCAGCAGGACACCGGCGTAAATAAGAAGCGCCAGATTGGGATCAGACAGCGCGAGAGACATCTCCTGCCGAAACACAGCCTCTGCCTTCTCGCGCGTCTCCACTCCGGGATGGGGAAAATAAAGCTGCATTGCCGCGGAGATGATCTCGTCTTCGCATATTCCCATGCTCTTCAGCACATCTCTGATATCTCTCATGGCCATAGTAAGGCCTGCTTGGCCGGGGTAGGATAAAAAAATATCTGGATAATCGCGAAGTTATTTAAAGGTCCAATGTTCGATATATATTGGGGAACTCTATGAAGACGATGGTCAAGATTTTCGTGGATCACGAGCATCTGGTTCGAGTCATTAATACCTTAACGGAGCTGGGCATCACCGGCTTCTATCTCATCGAGTATCAGGGAATGGCGCCGAAAACATGGAAGGCCTTCCAGCTGAGCGAGGAACCTGAATTGGCCTTGAAAGCGATCCGAGACCAGTCGGAGCCGGGTGTTATGCTTAACACTGTCGTCGGCTCCGACAAGTGCGAAAAGATCATAAAGCAGCTCGAGGAAGCTTTAAAAGGGATAAGGTACACGATCATTGGGCACAAAGTTGCATCTATAAAGGTGAAAGGGGACTGAAGTATTCATGGGAAATCTCAAGGATGACGTCGAGCTCGCCCTGGAAAAGATCAGGGAAGGCCTTCGCGTAGATGGTGGAGATGTTCAGGTAGTCGATATAGTGGATGGAATTGTGAAGGTGAAGCTGCAGGGACACTGCGCAGGCTGTCCCTTCTCACAGATGACGCTTAAAAATTTCATCGAGAAAGAGCTCATGAAAAATGTAAAGGGCGTAAAAGGCGTGATATCCGCCTGAGAATTGCGCTCGATTTTATTCGCGCAAATTGATCGATCATTCAGTTATGCAATATTGCTCATGCAAATTACCAAGGAGTATGGTTTATGTTCCCAACTAAAAAGGTACAGAGTCTGGTAGGCAGTAAGATTCAGGTAGAGATGAAGGGCTCACCGCGCTATGTGCTGGAAGGAGTTCTAAACAGTGTAGATGAATACTTGAACCTTCACCTCCTGGAGACCGTGGAGCTGATCGGCGGCGAGAAGACTCGCTCTCTAGGATCAGTCATCCTTCGCGGCAACAACATTATTCTCATAAGTCCAATTGAATAAAGATAACTAGTGAGGTCAAAGATGTCTGCTGAGGAGGCACTGGATTATATTAAGTCGCATCCGGAAGGAGCCTTGCAGAGCGATCTATGGAAGGTTTTGAAGATCGATTCTAGGAAATGCTCCCGTATAGTGGCCAAGCTCCTCAAAGATAATCTCATCACCAGAGAAGTGGAGTCGGTGGATGGCATCAGAACCTACCGGCTCAATTGCGCTGTAAAGCCTCGCGGCAGGCGTTTTGATTCATTGCTGGCGTTGGAAGCCTTCGAACCCTGCGCGGGCTGCATCGAAGAGTGCATTCCTGAGCATTGCGCCAAACTCAGTGAGTGGATCTTCTCCATTGTGATGGGAGTTGAAGGCGAAGCGGCTATGGAAAATATCAGCCAGTAAAAGAATAACAAGAGCGCAGGCTCTTTGTTTTCTTATTTTAATATCACAAATTTGCGGTACATCATGGCGTGTATCATTGGAATTTTCAGGATCTTTGCGATGGCAGCCTGCTCGCAGGGGTTTGTCATTTGCTGGCAAGCTGGAGGCACGCTCTTGCCCTCTTTGGCATAGATGGCCCCACCTTTCATGCGAGCGCAGGTGAAGCTTCCTGCATCGCCCTCCACCAGAATCTCGCCGCCCCTCATCTCAGCGCCCGTGAAGTCGCCGGACCTGCCCCTTACCACAATTCTGCCTCCCTGCATGAGCACACCCGTGTTTGGGCCGGCATCGCCCCAAACCTCAATTAAGCCTGAGCGCATGAGTATACCGGTACTCATTCCTGCATCGCCTTGCAGGCAGACGGTCTTATCTGTTGGATTTCTGGCTCCCAGGGTATCCCTTAAAATGCCGTCGCAGATGGTCAGGCCATTTTTATCGACCGTGTTTGGCTCCAGTACAGGCATGCTTTTTTCCAATGCTTCGGTGGCCGAAACGAACATTCTGTAGCCGGTTAAATCGCTCTCTACCTGCACAACATTTCCTAGAGGCGATTTTATCTCCCCGGAAACGTAGATAGCTCCGCGAAGCATGGAGATTCCCATGCGGCTGCCCACATTGCCATCTACGATTATCTTGCCTGCGGCCTCAATGGGTCCGCCCTTTCCCCCCAGCCGCAGCAGATCCACCCCCAGGCTGGAGCCGAGGCGGCTGCCCGCGTCCCCCGCGATATTGACCGTCTCACCCTGACGCAGGGATTGCACCATTTTGCGAAAGCTGATGCCGCTTACGGTTTGATCCATATCGAGTCTTGAGCCCTGATGCTGCCAGTAAAAATCAAAGGTAAAGTCGCAAAGACATCTCTCGCCCGAGGCTTGAATATTCAGCATTGCTAATCACTTGACAGGCTGTAGTGGCCCCTCTCCGGCTACACGCTTGGAGATATTGACTCCTACGACAGTTATGAGAATGGCGACTATCGCCGATATGGCCAGATATTGCACTGATTCCACCATGCCTATGCCGAATTTCAGGTCGGCATTGCTGGCCAGGATAAAGCCGGTTGCAGACCAGATTATAAGACCCGTTGCCAGCAAGAAAAAGAGATAGGAGATGATGCGAGCATCTCTTATGCCCTCCAGATACATGTCCATGATCTTGCCTAAATCCACGCATAGAGCAGCAACAACATACCACCAGATGCTCTCATGAAGGTAGATCATCACCAAAATGAAGAATCCGGGAGATATGGGTTCATGGTAGTACTGCCAGGAATAGGCGAATCCTCTCACTGTGGCGATGATCACGAGCATGACCGCCAAAATGTAAGTTATGAAAGCGATCTTGCCTGCATAAAGGGATTTTCTCAGAGTCTGCTTGGCCTCCTCCATAGAGTCATCCAGACCCAGGCCCCTGAATAGGAGATAAAGGCCCACTGCGCCGGTGATAGCCACCACCGCGCCATTGGGGTAGCCCAGGAGGCTGAAGATGGCAAACATGAGCAGAGCTAAAGCGGGTGGAATGAAGACGGTATGGCTGATCTTGGGATCGGTGAAGACCTGTTTGAGAAGGTAGTAAGTGCTCTCCAGGTTGGGGCTCTGTTTGACCAGAACCCGGCGCACACCGTTCACCTTGATGCGAGACTGGATAATGGGCAATATGGCCTCGTCCTCAGCACCATCTGAGACCACGATTACTCCCTCAGGATGCAGGCGCTCCAAAAGCTCTTCCAACTGCGCGGAAAGCTTGCTGTCCGAGATCAGGCCTACCTTCAGGTCGCCGGCCAGGGAAGCGATTTCCACGGTCTTGCCGGAGAGGGCAAGCTCATCCAGGACCTTTATGCCTCCAAAGATAGTGTTGACATCCGAGTCCTCCGGATCGGCCATTCCCAGCTTGAGAGCGGCATCGATATTGGCCTGCCTGCCCACAACCGGACTTATGACTCCCCCCTTGCGGCCCAGGTCATTGTCGCGGTCTATGCAGAGCACCAGGACATCCATAGGCTACTATTTGAAAAGATTGTACTTAAATGATTCTGTGGACCATTATCAATGGCATAGATATTTATTTTAGCGAGGCTATGCGCCTGCCATGCGAATGCCGATTCGAAGACACAAGATTATCTCTCTAGCAGTTTTGTTGATGCTCTTAATCTCCTTTGCTGAGGCATTTTCCCTGGATATGCCGGGCATACAGAAAAATGTCAACATCTACAACAGCAAGATCGACAATGCGCCTTCTGTTCTGAAAAACATGCTTGGCAGCGAAAAGATCAACATGATCATAACCAGAGACAATGGAAGCATATTTCGCGTGGGTATGAATGTGGTGAGCGCAAGGATAGAGAGAACTGTTGAAGGGGGTTATAGCGATCCTACTATCATAGTAACCTCCTCACAAAGCGCCATAAACGAGGTCGTAGGATCAAAAGATAGAATAGCCGCCTTTAAAGATCAGACGGATGCAGGCAGGATCCGCTTCGAGACAAAGAACTGGTTGACCGAGGCCAAGCTTAAGACAGTCCTCTCCAGCACCAGCGTTCTCCAGTTTGGCTATAACGTATTCTTCGGCTAGCAGCCATAGATGATTTAACTGCAGAAAGTAATTAAATCCATTGACGCTCAATATCTATATGCAATGTATGACCTGATCGTTGTAGGTGCAGGGCCTGCCGGATCTGCGGCAGCCCGGGCGGCAGCCTTGCAGGGATTAGATACCCTGATCCTGGAAAAGGAGACGTTTCCCAGGTACAAGCCCTGCGGCGGTGCTCTCTCCAGAAGGGCAGACCGGCTGCTCGACTTTCCCCTTCCAGGCGACATTTGCGAGAGGACCATAACCGGAGCACGTGTCCATTTTCAGGGTCATGTCATGGAGAGGCATAAGGGCTACAGTCTTACAATCCTAATAACAAGAAGCCGCTTCGATCATCTTCTTTTACAAAAGGCGCAAGAGTCTGGAGCCGGAATAAAGACGCAAAAGGTTCTGGACTTCCAGGAAAAAGACAACCACGTGTCTGTGAAAACGAAGGAGGAGATCTATAAAAGCAGGTTTCTGGTAATCTCCTCCGGATGCCAGGATGGGCTAAAAAACAGGATACCGGGGCCGGACGGTAAAGAGAGCATGGGGGTATGCCTGGTTGCCGAGATCGAGGAGGACGACGAAAAGATAGAGGAGCGTCTGGCCTGCACTCTGGACATTCACTTTGGAGTGGCGGACGGAGGCTACGGATGGATCTTTCCTCACAGGGGATACTACTCAGTGGGCATAGGCGGCCTGTCTTCTCGCCTGCATCATCCCCGCCAGGCCATGCTACAGTTTCTGAAAAGAAACGGCTTTTCTGAGGGCCATAGGCTCCACGGCCACCTCATACCACTAAGAGGCAACAGGAGGAGGACGGCCTTGGGGAGAGTGCTCTTGACCGGAGATGCAGCCGGATTTGTGGATGCTTTCTCGGGAGAAGGCATCTGCTATGCACTCAACTCAGGCAAAATTGCCGGACAGGTGATTGGTGAAGTGCCCGCAATGAATGTAGCCCAGGCCTACGAGAAGAGATGCAATAAAGAATTCGGCGAGGAGCTCAGGTATGCCTTATTCTTCTCAAAAATAATGCACAGCAATCCGAAATTATTCCTGCGCATCCTGGCCTGCCAGGAGGAGGTCCTGGACAGATATATCGAGATTGCCGCGGCCAGAAGATCTTACAAGGATTTTGTGAGCTGGCTGGCTCCCCGGCTTCCCATAAGCCTGCTGCGTGCCCTGCAATTGTGAAAAATATTCTAGATGAAGACCTCCCCCGTCCTCACCTTGCCAGACTTCTCCACAGGGGAGACGAAGATCCGGCCGTCCCCAAACTTGCCGGTGCGCCCGGCATCGCAGATGGTCTTCATGACCGAATCGACCTCTTCGTCTGTAACATACAGCTCCAGCTTGAGCTTGGGAAGCAGGTCGACATCCATGGTTCCGCCCCGGTACTGCAGCTTGATGCCCTTCTGCTCGCCCCGGCCCAGCACCTGGATCACGGTCATGGCGACAACTCCCTTCTCTTCCAGGGCTTTCTTGATCTGCTCCAGCCTCTCCGGCCGCACTATGGCCTCAATCTTTTTCATTCTTATCACCTTCAAGCGTAGGCCTTCTCGCCGTGCTGGGCGATATCCAGGCCAACGTATTCTTCTTCCTCTGTGACCCGCAGGCCCATGACGCGGTCAACGATCTTGGCCAGGATCAGCGTCATCACGAAGGCATAGGCCACCGAGGCACCGGCAGCCATTATCTGCACCGCGAATTGATGAAAGTTGCCGTAGATCAGGCCTGTGTAGCTGGGGTTGACGGCAGCGGTGGCGAATATGCCCGTAGCAATAGCTCCCCACAGGCCGCCCATGCCGTGCACCGCCCAGGCATCGCAGCTCTCATCCAGGCCGCGGCCGACGCGAAAGAGCAGGGCCGTGTAACAGAGCACTCCTGAGACAGCTCCGATGATGAGAGCACCCTTCACATCAACGTAGCCCGCTGCAGGGGTTATGGCCACCAGGCCGGCTATGCCGCCGCTCACCATTCCCAGAGCACTGGGCTTTCCTTTCAGCCAGCTGGCGAAAAGCCATGTGAGGGCTCCCGCGGCGGCTGAGGTGTTGGTAACCACCAGGGCTGAGGCAGCGAGAGCGTTGGCTGCTAGAGCGGAGCCGGCATTGAAGCCGAACCATCCGAACCAGAGCAGGCCCGCACCGATCATGGCCATGGGTATGTTGTGCGGCTCCATGACATAGGATCCATAGCCCATCCTCTTGCCGATGACCAGAGCTATGGCCAGAGCTGAGAAGCCGGAGCTTATATGCACCACCGTTCCTCCGGCAAAGTCGAGTGCCCCCATCTGAGCCATCCAGCCGCCAGCCCAGACCCAATGAGCTAGCGGATCATAGACCAGGGTGGTCCAGAGAAGAGCCAGCACGATGAAGGAACTGAGCTTGACCCTTTCCGCTACGGCGGAGGTTAGGATGGCCAGTGTCACGGCAGCAAATACAAGCTGGAAGGCCACATAGAGGAGATGGGGCAGATTGGCAGCTAGTGGCGCCTCGCCCAGTCCCACGCCGCTTAATGCAAAGTAGTCCAAACCACCGATGATCCCGGATATATCCGAGCCGAAGGAAAGGCTGTAGCCGAACAGCACCCACTGTATGCTGGCCAGAGCAAAGGCCAGGAAGGACAGACCTATCATCGAGACGACGGTCTTGCTGCGAACCAGACCGCCATAGAACAAACCAACGCCCGGCGTCATGAGCATGACCATGGCTGTTGACACCAGAACCCATGCTGTGTCTCCACTATTAATTTCCAACTACATCACCCTTAAACAATTGCAGAGTTAAACTTATTAGATTTTTGTATCAACTTCAAGACATGTGCATGGAAATCCGATAGCACATCGCTAGAAGATAGCCATATTCTTGGCATTTAAAAGGATATTTAATATAAACTAGGAATTGCTATGATAAATTCATATTCATTCATATCTGAACAACCCTTATAGTATCCAGTTGAAAGGTTCCCTATTTAAATATATTTTTGAGAAGTTTTCTTAGTACAGCATAAAATGGAAACACTATTATGATTCCAGCTATCTATATAATATCTAATATCAGGAATTCCTGCAGGATCGCTGCGACCTAACCGAAGCGTCTTTTTTTATATGATATTATGATGAGATTTTCATAACTAGTATGAAAATATTTTAACAAGGTTTTTATAGTTCCGGCTGCCCGTTGAGCTCCTATCAAGGATCGTGATAGAGCATGAAAATTATAAAGTGTGCAACTATTGCAGCAAGTGCCTTCGTATTATTGCTGCTATTAACAACTATGGCAATGGCAGGCGATCCGAACGGCTCCGGTACCTATACCGACGATGTAGCTGGGCTAAAGATTGCCACAAACTTCGCATGGACCCTCGTGGCGGCCTTCCTGGTCTTCTTCATGCAGATGGGATTTGCCCTGCTAGGTGCTGGAGCTTTGAGAGTGAAAAACACAGTCAACTACTTCGCTAAGAGCTACATGGACTTCTCCATAGGTGCCTTGGCCTACTGGGCAGTAGGCTTCGCCCTCATGTTCGGAGGCTCCAAGCTCTTCGCAGGCCTGGAAGACGGCAATAGCATTATTGGATGGAGCGGGTGGTTTCTTACAGGAGATGCCTATGACGTCTCAACCATGATGTTCTGGATGTTCCAGGTAGTCTTCGCTGCCACGGCTGCAACCATAGTCGCAGGCGCCTGCGCTGAAAGACTCAAGCTTCAGGCTTATCTCATCTACAGCGGCATTGTCACCGCCATAATCTATAGCATCTACGGCCACTGGGTCTGGGGCGGCGGCTGGCTTTCAACTCTGTCCTTTGGGGTGGGCGCAAGGGACTTCGCGGGCTCCGGCGTGGTGCATGCTGTCGGCGGTCTTGTCGCCCTGGCGGCTATAATGCTCCTCGGGCCGAGGATCGGCAAGTTCAACAAAGACGGTACACCCAACGCCATACCTGGTCACGACGTGGGCTATATTGTCTTGGGCACATTTGTGCTCTTCTTCGGCTGGTTTGGATTTAATCCTGGATCGACACTGGCAGCCACGGATCTTCGCATATCCGTGATAGCAGTCAATACCTTCCTGGCAGGATCTGCCGGTGCAGTACTGGTCTGCTACTGGACCTTCCTGAGGACGGGAAAGGTGGATATCGCCCTGACCTGCAACGGCGCTTTAGCCGGGCTGGTAGGAGTTACCGCGCCCTGTGCCTATATCCCCACCTGGGCGGCAGTGGTAATAGGATTGGTGTCAGGATTCATAGTAATGTACGGCATAAAGTTCAACGAGTGGGTGCTCAAAGTGGACGACCCGGTGGGCGCTGTGGCAGTGCATGGCTATAACGGCCTATGGGGCCTGCTGGCGGTGGGAATCTTCGCAGACGGTACCTATGGAGGTGTGAGCGGCCTGATTGTGGGCAACACCGGACAGATGATCGCTCAGATCATCGACGTTGTTACTGTTGCCGTGTGGGCATTTGGAACGGGCTATATACTGTTTGCCCTGTTAAAGCACACCATCGGCCTTAGGGCGCCAAGAGAAGAAGAGCTGACAGGGATGGATATAAGCGAGCATGGATATTCCGCCTACCCTGAGTTCGTTACTCAAGAACCCGGGGAAGGGCTGATGGCGGAGCAGGCCGCTCATGCACCGGCCAGCTCCCCTGACGGGGTGAGAACATGAAAATGATCCAGGCAGTAATCAGACCATCTAAGGTAGAGGACGTAAAAAATGCCCTTGATAAAGCAGGCTATGCAAGCCTGACCACCATTGAGGTAAAAGGCAGAGGCCGGCAGAAGGGCATAACACAGATGTGGCGTGGCGAAGAATACAAAGTGGATATGCTTCCCAAGGTAAAGGTAGTGATTGTTGTCCCCAATGAAAAAGAAGACGAGGTAGTTGAGCTGATAAGAAAGGCAGCGTATACCGGGAACATCGGCGACGGAAAGATCTTTGTTCTGCCTGTAGAGAAGACCATCAGGATCAGAACAGGAGAGGCGGACGGCAAGGCTCTTTAGTCTGCCTTCTGCTATTTTTTCCCCTGCAGCGCAGCTATCTAAGGAAGCATGATGTTCTGTAACGTTCGACTGAACCAGTGCTTCACCCATAAGAAATAACGAGGACAGAATTGTGTTTCAGGGTTCGAGGCGGTCCCTCTTCAGTTCGTCTATTGCATCCGGCGTGAGACGGATTTCCGCCAATTGAATGGCGCCCATTGAAGAGATCATCCTGGTCATCATATCCGAGATGGTGCGTCCGAGATCCTCATCTTTGCTGGATAAAGCCATGGACAGGGCACACCCCAGGTTATAGGCGGTCCAGCTGGCATAGGTGAAATGGACCATAAGATCCTCTATTCCTCCTTCAATCCAGGGACCCTCAGAGTCGGGCCAGATCACCCTAGATCTAATATTCTTTAAGCTCTGGATTTCTGCCTCAAACTGAACCAGGCCTTCTCTCATAAATTCACTTCTCCATTTCACGCCTGCGTTTTTATTGCCCTGACCACTAAGATTATTCTTTAGCATCTCTTTCCTATTTAAGATTGGCATGAATCCTCCAGTCGATCGAATCACCAATTCTTGCCACCACTATCCAACCGCCCAAAAACTAGATATATCTATAACGAATAAAGTAATAGTTTGCCGCGTAATAGCCCGAAAGAACATGGTCTGCAGGCCGATTAAGTCTGTCCGACCAATCATCCTGGCGCAGGGTGATCGATTTCATCCTCCATCTCAGCTCGGATCGATCAATAATCCGGGGTCGGAAGGCGCCGCGCAAATTTCGGTGCAGGTCTTCGGCGATGGCGAAAAGCGCCTTTTCAGGTGCAATGCCAAGATCACCATGGTCCACTATGAGATAAAACGCGGTGCAGGGATGCGTGGAGAAAAAGGCAAGAGCAGGCCCCCCATCAACTGATGACCGGGTCCCCTTAAAACGGGCACTGTGCTAAAATTCCGGTGCTGCCTGGCCAGAAATTCGCGCATTAGCTTTGGGCGAGATGAGACAACCGCAATTTTGCGGCTCTGTCCCTCTGAGGAGGGCGCTGTGGATCGGCGTTTTTCTCGCCTTACACTCACCTGCAATCCCAATTTTAACAGCACTTGCTTGCACTAAGCGGACGGCAGTCTTTTGTCGCGAAAACCATACCCTCTCTGAACCAAAAACTTATATCCTATCACTATCATGAAGTTAGTATAGCAAAGTAATTGTAAGGTGAGATAAGATGTGGGACAAGAGATATCCGTCAATATTCGACATATTCGAGAGCTTTGCCAAGGGCTTTCCCTTTGAGAAGAAAGAAAAGTTCGAAGAGGACTGGTTCAAAGAGCCCTTTGAGGATATGATCAAGAGGTTTGAAGAGAGCATGCCGACAGAGTTCAAGGACTTTGTTCGCGAAGAGGAAACTCCGGGTGGTGTCTCCCGACGATACGGGCCATTCGTCTACGGCTTCAGCTACACGGCAGAGCCGGGAAAGGAGCCGGTCTTCAGTGAGTTTGGCAACATCAAGCCGTCCCACCGGGGCATCGAGCCAAGTTCAGGCAGAGAGCCGCTGGTGGACGTCATGGACGAGAAGGAAAAGTACAGAATCTTCGTAGAACTGCCCGGCGTGGACAAGGACAAGGTAAAATTGGACGTCGCAGAGGACAGTGTACAGATCAAGACCGATGACGATAAGAAGTTCTACAAGATGATATATCTCGACTCAGCCATCGACGCGGACAGCGCCAAAGCCTCCTACAAGAACGGCGTCCTGACACTGGAAATGGACAAGAAAGAGAAAAGAAAGGGAAAAGAAGTCAGGATTGAGTAAGGATTGAAGGCAAGCTGGAATCAATAGACCGGATCAACAGGCTGGGATGAAAAAAAACCTGCGCATTGACCGGTTCGTCTCATCCTTTCCTCTAATTTTCAGCATTTTTTTTCAGCCGGTTTTTGCCGCAAGATCCGTCTTTTGATATGCATCGAACTGGTGAGCATAATACACCAATCATTGCAAGAAGCTATAGCCCAAAAAAGTGACCATTTAGGAAATATTTTCTCAAATATTACCTAGACAAGGTCTATATAGCAGTCATATGATCTAAAATAGGGTTTTAAGCACTCATAAAACGCCAATGTGAAAAATAGCTACTTAAATGCAGACGGCCCAAGTGTGTTGCATGCAAAGGGTGAGTGGAGTTTCGGAGCAGATCAGAGAGGAGGGAGATGAATACGCAAACAGCATACTATCCGACCTGAAGGGGTTGATGCACAATAAGTACAGCGACATAATTCTTCTTTGCAGCGTGATTGTGGCCTTCGGGATTCTCCTGGCTGCCTCAGCCACCTGCTGAGGCACTGCGCCCAGGCGATACCCCTCTTCGAGACCTATTTTTCCAGATCAATTTGTGAACTGCTCCATTGTCCGGAAGGATGGGGACTTACCGCCCCACCTTCGCAATCCCGCAAGTCAAATAACAAAGATTAAATCACCACCGGTTCTCTAAAATCACAACGAGGATTGGCATGGACAAGAATGAGTTGGTAAATGAACTCGCCAGGAGGCGCGGCTTTCTCTGGCCCGCCTTTGAGCTTTACGGCGGAGCAGCTGGATTTTATGATTACGGCCCACTGGGCGCACCGCTCAAAAGGCGCATTGAAGACATCTGGCGGCAGTACTTCGTCATCGCCGAGGGATTTGCGGAGATCGAGGCGCCCACCATCGGCGTGGAGGGAATCTACCAGGCCTCCGGCCACTTGAGCGGCTTTTCCGATCCGCTTACCAGTTGCAAGGAGTGCAAAGAGATCTACCGGGCAGATCACCTCATCAAGCACATCATCGAGGTGCCCGATGCACTCAGCAACGAGGAGATCTACAAATGCATCCAGGAAAATGAGATCGGCTGCCCGGAGTGCGGGGGAGAACTGTCCCAGGTA
>CAYXSJ010000017.1:0-23396 GCA_964467095.1 uncultured Methanotrichaceae archaeon | reverse complement strand
CAGGCTATTCATCAGGAGTACCTAACAAGGTTCCAAGGACTGGATTATGATCTGAGCAAGCAAGGCGTATTTGTCTACCCGGAGGAGAGCTGAATGAAAAAAACAATTCTATGCATACTGATGGCCTTCATATCTTCGGCAATGGTCATCATGCCTGCGGTTGCATCATCGAGTTTCACCCTGAACATCTTTGGCAATGCCAATATGGATGATACCATAGATCAGGCGGATATTGATTATATTGAAGGTGTGATAAAGGGCAGCAATGAGCCCACCAATCTTTCCGATGCTAATCACGATGGAACGGTGGATCAAAAGGATATTGAGCAGATAACGCAGATCATCCAGGGTGATGAAGATACGCTGACCCTCATCGACACCGCCAACAGAACTATTACCCTAAAAATGCCCATCAAGAAAATAGTAGCTGTAACTGGTGATGCTGCTGAGGCCATTAGGGTTTTGCACGCAACAAATAAGGTCGTAGGTGTATCGGTTGATACGCTGGATGACGCCACCTACTTACCGGATTTCAGCAAAATGCCAAGTGTTGGAAAGTGGAGCGAGCCGGACATTGAGACGATCCTCACCCTGGAGCCGGACCTGGCCATAAGCTACAAGTCTGCCGCCTCCAAGTATCTCGAACCAAAGCTCAACGGCACAGGCATACCTATTGTAGCCCTTGATCTGTACAGGGCAGACGATCTGCCGGCGGAAATGAAACTGCTCGGATACATCGTCGGCAAAACAGATTATGCAGACGAGTACCTGAAATTCTTCTACAATATCACAGATTCTATCCAGTCAGAGACCTCAAAGTTGCCGGCAGATAAAAAAGCAAGAGTCTACCTGGAAGGATATGCAGACCTCAAGACATACACCAAGGGCAAAGGTGGAGATTTGGCCTGCACGATGGCAGGGGGAGTGAATATTGCCTCGGATTTAGATGGTGCATATCCAGAAGTAGACTCAGAGTGGGTCATGATACAAAATCCGGATGTTGTTGTGAGGCTTACATCACCAACGGAGATCGCATGTGGATATGCAACCGATGATTCAATGGGATTTGCATCCAAGAGAAAGGCGGTCCTGGCCAGAACCGGCTGGAGCAATATTACTGCCGTGAAAGATGAACGTGTGTACATGCTGCTCGATGAGTTTGGAGCAAGCCCCGCGGTTCCCGTGACCATAGCCTACATGGCCAAATGGTTCTATCCAGATCTATTTCCGGAATTGAATCCAAAGGCGCTGCATCAGCAATATCTGGACCTGCAGGACTTTGATTACGACTTGAACACTCGTGGTCTATTTGCATATCCCTCTTAAGCAGACGAGAAATAATTTTTTATTTTTTCTCACGCAACCATCAAATCAAAGGATTATAATCTGGAAATCGACACAAGAGCATGAGTCGAGCTATCTGCAAAAAAATAAAAAAAAGTTATCAGGCTTATTGGGCAGGATATACGAATGTTCCCTGATATCCCACCCCCTGGAACTTCTCTAGATACTCTTTATGTATTGCCTCGGGGTCCAGATCTGCAAATTGATCTGGATTGAACCACTTCGCCAGATAGGCAAGTCCCACAAACCACCTTGGACGGCTGGTGATCTCCGTGGTCATGAGATATATCTTCTCATTTTTGGCAGCATTCACCTGGGACAGTTCAGGGGCCTTTGCGATGCTGGTCCATAAATCCTTCATCGAAGTGTCATTCGTAACGCTATATCCTCCTGGCGAACTCCAGGTAAAGATGATCTCGGGATTCTCTTTAACCACCCACTCTGGGTCTACCGTCGGATACATGCCACCCGTTCCTCCTGTCAGATTATGAACGATGTTCACCCCACCGGCAAGGCCGCAAAGCATGTCCACGATTGATCCATTGGAGCCGCTCTTCCAGAGATTGTTTGATGTGTAGTAAATAGGATAAACCACTGGCCTTTCTTTCTCGGGAATCGATGATATTCGCTGCTCAATAAGATCGGTGTACTTTCCTGCAAAATTCGTATACTCTTTTGCCTCATCCTTCTTGCCGAGAATATAGCCTAGAGCCATCATTTCCGCCAGGGAGTAGTCAGGATAGGTAAATCCCATGCGGATTGTCGTGATACCGGAACCTTCCAGCTTATCCTCCAATATCTCTGTATCTGGCGTCCTCAAGTCGGCAATCACAAGATCCGGCTGGAGGCGAATTATTGCTTCTATGTCCGGTTCGCTCCATTTTCCCACCGTCGGAAGGCTGCTCAATTCCGAGAAGAAATCTTTGCTTGAGCCTTCCACTGTGGAAGAGCCGACTGCGATAACCTTATCTTCGGCCTTTATGCATCTGATTGCCTCAGCGCAGGCTAAGTTGAGGATTATGATCTTTTCAACCGGCATTGGAACTGTGACGATTTTGGCCTTATCATAAATAGTAAACGCTTTAAGGGCCAGATGATCTTCGGTTGAATTGACTATCATTTCTATCTGCTTGATATCCTCATCATCTATGATGCCGTCCCGGTTGGCGTCAGCCAGCTCTGTTGATGCGCTCTTGCCGGCAATCACATCTCTCACATATGCGATATCCGATTCATTGATGGCATCATCCATATTGGCATTGCCGAATATCTGCAAGGTATATTCCGTGGCAGATGTAACCGATACAGCCGACAGAGCGCATATCAGAATCAATGGCATGACTGCATATCTTATCATTGCCATCAACTCTGAGCTTCTGTCATATCTGGATAGACGAATATCCTTCCCTTTTGATCCTCCTGGCCTATGAACTGCAAATACTCCTTGTACGCTTCTTCCGGATGGAGGTTGATCTGCGGATGAAGGAGCTTGGCCAGCCTCTGCAAGCCTGCAACGTTGTCCAGGCCGAAAAGGGTTTGGGCAGATACGACATAAACGCGGTTGTTCTTCACGGCGGAGATGTTCTGGGATCCGGGGCGACTGAGAATATTGTTTCTCTTTTCCTCCAGTGCTTTGACATCATCGGCAGAAGACAAGCTCCATCCCGGCAGGCCATCGGATGACTTGAGGTAATCCGTCTTAATAATTACATCAGGATTTTGAGATACAACCCACTCCCAGTCAACCTTGGGGTATGCGTCATCTTTCTTCATAACATTGTCACCGCCTGCTTTCTGCAAAAGCATTGCAGAGCCGGATTGCGTTCCGAATGTGGTGATATCGCCCAAACCCTTTGAGCTTCCCTCCACAAAGACCCTCGGGCGGTCCAGACCCGCTACGTCCGCTTCCACTTCAGCCACTCGCTTGTCATGCCAGTCCAAGACCTCCTCCGCCTCCTGATCTTTTCCGAGAATTGATCCCAGCAGCATCATTTCTCTGCTCAGGTTCTCCTCCTTGTAGAAGTCAAGGCCTATGGCATTGATCCCGCCGATGGCGGCGAGGTTATTTGAGACCGCTTCCACTCCATTTGGCTTTCCTGGATATACAAAGCTTAAGACGATGGCATCGGAACTCATCTCCTGGCTGCCATTATGAACTATCTCCCCGATTTTTTCGTAGTCTATTTCGGTCCAGGTTCCTACCGAGGTGCGGTTCTTCAGATCATGAAACTCGTAGCTATCCTTTATCCCCTCTGCCAGTCCCACGATCAAATCAGATGAACCAAGAGCTGTAACGGCCTCTGCCGCATCGGTGTTAAGGACGATAATCCTCTGCACAGGTTCGGTAAGGGTTATCTCTCTTCCAGCTGAATCGATAATCGTCCTGGGGTAGCCTGAAATGTCACCTTCAGAGCCAGCCAGAGCCGTCTGTAGAAGCGCCATGCTCACGATGATGGCACATAGCAATAATTTTTTCATTCTTTCCTCCTGCTAAAGTCATTTAGGGGATTCATATGTCCTTTCTACATACTGCCCTAATTATGTGTCTTTAAATGTTACTAATTTTCAAATATATAACATTAACTGCTATTATAATTGTTTCAATTGCATAAAATATTTTTAAATCACCACTAAAAGTTAACTTAGTATGAATATAGAGTGATCGAAAGCTATTTAATGCTAATTTCCAATAGTATAATATTATATAGCATCTGTATACAATAGTATTAATAAAGTAGGTCGAGGTTAACAAAATGCAACCTGATGAGCTGGATTTAATCTCCAGAGACGAAGCCCCCATTCTTGAAACCATGAGGAGCATCTACAGCGCCATCCCCATGCACCATCTGGCGGCAATTCACGGCAAAATCGCCGGAGCCATGATTGTCGCCAATGCGGTTGTGGATGCTCTGCCGCTTATTCACGGACCGGTAGGATGTGCCTTTCAAAGAAAGCTAAATCCCTTCACCCTCTCGTCCACCTTCTATGACAGTCCGTGCACCAACCTGAACAACGTGGATGTGGTCTATGGTGCTGAGGAAAAGCTCAGCCAGGCGATTGTCGAGTCTTATGAGAGGTATTCGCCAAAATTGATTATGGTAATCACCACCTGCACCACAGACCTCATAGGCGACGACATCGGCTCTGCTGTAGAAAAGGCAAAGGAGAAGGTCGGATGCGATGTGATCTATTCCACCGGCGACTTTGTGGGCAAATCAAGGCCTGTAGGCATTCAAGATTCCCTTTACGCCATGGCTGACCAGATGATCTGCCGGGAGGATGTCGCAAGACGCGAGGGTTCTGTCAATCTGATCAACTCCCCTACCCAGAGAAACGCCAAGAAGCTTCTGGAGATGGCCGGCCTTCTCTCTCAGATGGGGATCAAGATCAACAAGATCTGCTTCGATCATACCACTACCAAAGACATGATGGACCTGGCAAGAGCCGATCTAAACATCACCGGCTACCGCATGTCCTGGGCCGAGCTCATGAAAAAGAGGATGGACGTGGAATATTGCCAGATCACCGGCTGGCACAGATACAATCAGAAGAAGGATCCTGAGACGATCAGCCCATATGGATTGGCCGGCAGTACTCGCGTCCTGAAGGAGATCGCCAAGATCATGGGCAAGGAGGGAGAGGCCGAGTCCGTCATAAATAAGAACCGGACTGCGGTGCAATTGATGCTGAAATCCGCTTCAAGGGAACTGCAGGGGATCAAGGTGGCTGCACCTGTGGGTTTCAGTCTCAATCTGCTGAAAGACATAGGCGTGGATGTGGCAGCACTCATCTACCGAACCCAAACCCTCACTCACGGGGTGACGGACAGGGCCATCCAGGAGATCGAGAGAGCCAATTTGAGCCTGGCGGAGATATATGATTATCATCCTGTGCTTCTGATCAATCCCACTCCCCAAGAGGAGCTTAAGACCTTTAAGAGACTACAGATCGACCTGGTCATGGCTCCGGCAAAGATCGCTCACTTCTATAACCGGGAGGGATTGAGAACCGTGGATGTAAATGATTTTGCCCAGACGAAGATGAGCGTGGGATTTCTGCCTTCTCTGGAGCTATGCCGGGTCTTTTGCGAAGCTATGGGAAAGGCGAGAGTGCGCTCACCACTACTCGATTTAGTGGAATTCGATGACGGCATCAGCAATCTCACGCCCCACTGGGCCAAGATTGCCATGTCACTGCATCATCTGCGCTCATCAAAATTCAAGCAGAGCTCTTATTATCATTTCCAGGGCCTGGCCGGGGTGGCAATCAATGAGCATAATATATGATCCATTACATGACTGCAAGATGGTAGGAGCCCTTCGGGCATTGCACGGCATTAGCGATTGCATGACCATTATCCACGGCAGAAACGGCTGCCACTGCGGAGCGATGTTGCTGGAAACCTTGGGCTCGGAACAGAACAGCGTTCGTGTCCTTTTCAGCGGCCTGAAGTCCAGCGATGAGGTCTATAGCGGCGAGGAGAGGCTGGCTTCGGCTATTCGCCTCGCAGACCGGACCTTCGGCCCCAGGGCGGTTGCCGTTTTGAACTGCAGCGCTCCTGTCATCATGGGCGAGGACGTTGAAGGGCTGGAAATGCTTCTGGAAGGCGAAATAGAGGCAGAACTGATCGCCATGGACACCGGCGGACCGGAGGGGCCGGCATGGCTTGGCTATGAAGAAGCGCTCTCACGGCTTGTCTCACGAATGACGATAAACGAAGGCGAGCCTCGAAATGGGATCAATCTCCTGGGTTTCAAAGCGGACGATTTTTGCAGTCGGGGAGACCTGAACGAGATGAAAAGAATGCTGCAGGATCAGGATCTGCACATCAATTGCGTCATTAGCTGTTCTGATTTTCAGGAGATGGAAAAAGCACCCCAGGCAGAGCTGAATGTGCTGCTGGGCGGAGATGGCCTGGAGTGTGCAAAGGCCATGCAAGAGCGGTTCGACGTTCCTTACATAACGGTGCCTTATCCATATGGCCTGAAGAAGAGCCTGGAGTTCATTGAGAAGATTGCAGAGGCGGTGGGAAAGCGAGCAAATCCACAGGTCCTGGAGAGGGAGAAGGAGCGGACAAAAAAGACCGTGGAGAGGGCGCATATGTTCTTCCAGGGGATCTACTCGACGCCTGTGGCAGTCATAGGTGAGAGCGGCAGAGCCTTCGATCTGGCCGAGTTCCTCAGCGATGAGCTGGGGATGGATGTGAAATTGCTGGCCATATCATCCTGCAACTTCGTCACCTCAGAAAAGATGGATGCAATAGACGCCCCCAACCAGAAGTTGATGATAGAGCCCGATCGCCATGATATGAACCAGGCACTGAAAGATGCGAGGGTGAGCCTTATTTTCGGATCGAGCTTTGAAAAAAGGGTCGCATCAGAGCTTTCAGCATCTCTTGTGCGGGTGTCTTATCCGGTGATCGACCAGATATCGCTATCGAATCTGCCTTACGCCGGATTTTTCGGAATTGCCTCGATCAGCGAGAGCATCATCAATTCAATTCTAAATCGGAACAAAGATGAGGTCAGAGCATGAAAAAGCCTTTACAGATTGCGTTTTATGGAAAGGGTGGCATTGGAAAATCCACTGTATCCTCTAATGTTGCCGCCGCCCTGGCAGAGATGGGAAAGAAGGTAATGCAGATGGGCTGCGATCCCAAGGCGGATTGCACCAGGAACCTGAGAGGCGATCGAGACATTCCCACGATACTGGATGTGATGAGAGAAAAAGGAGGAGACAAGCTCGAACTGACTGAGATGGGCAAGGGCAAGAGCATAGATATGGACGAAGTTGTCTTCTCCGGCTTCAAGGGAGTCTTATGCGTTGAGGCGGGCGGACCGGAGCCTGCCGTGGGCTGCGCGGGAAGAGGAATAAAAGTTGCAGTAGAGCTGCTCAAGCGCCTGGGCGTCTATAAGAGCGGACTTGATGTGGTCATTTATGATGTACTGGGAGATGTCGTCTGCGGAGGCTTTGGCATGCCGTTGCGCCAGGGGCTGGCAGATGATGTTTACGTCGTAACTTCAGCAGATTATCTGGCGATCTACGCTGCCAATAATATCTGCAAGGGAATACAGCGCTACGCAGGCAGGGGCGGATCGGCTCTGGGCGGCATCATTTACAACGTTCGTGGATCTCTGGATGATCTGGAACTGGTGGAAGAATTCGCCGCCAAAATTGGATCAAGGGTTACAGGAACGATACCCAGCGATCCTTTGATCCAGGAGAGCGAGCTTTACGGCCAGACCGTCATAGAGTATGCCCCAAATTCACAGGCTGCAGATAGATTCAGGATTCTCGCCCGGTCGATCCTTGAGAACGGATCGACTGTGGTTCCAAAGCCCCTCTCCAGAGAGAACCTCGCAATAATGGCACAGAAGATAAGAGAGGAGAACAGAAAAAAGGCGGGAATATCAGCGGTTGCATGAATAATTGATTATGCTCAATATCCTCCAGCAAGCGCTGAATACGACTGTGTCCACCATGACGACCGTATTCCTGATGCTATTTCTGACAGGCATAATGACGGAGATGGGTTTGTTTCATCGAGTCTCATTCATTGCCAGGCCCCTGACTTCACTATCACGTTTGCCTGCCATTTCGGCCTCCACCTTTGTGATCAGCCTAGGCTCTGTTCTTGCCGCCAATACCATGACTGCCAGGCTAAAAGAAGAAGGGCTATTGACAGATCGGCAGGCTTTTCTAAGCGCCTTGATGAACACCGTTCCTGTCTATTTTCGGGAGATGTTCACATATCAACTGGCCTTTGTGATTCCTGTCTTAGGCCTTTTTGTGGGGGGAGCTTATGCGATCATATTTTCTGCTACGGGAATAATAAAGCTGCTAATTGTTATGATCTTTGGTAGAAGATATTTGGGTGAAGATTCAATAGCATTTGAAGGGACGATCAAGCCACCTCTCAAGAAGAGCATTTTGCAGGCAGCAAAAGGATCATTGGCAGGTGAGATTCCCATTTTTCTCAGAATGGCTGGCATTTTCTTCATGATGACCTTTTTAATTCTCTATCTGAATGAAATGGGATTTCTTGCTTCTCTTGATGCTGTGCCCCTGGCTCAATTCTTCCAGGTTCCTCCGGAGACCATAATTCCGCTGACGGTTTTTGTGGCCAGCCCCAAGGCGGGCATGTCTCTTCTCGGTCCCATGATTCAAAATGGCAGTCTTTCGGAGGCGAAGGCCCTGATTGTCCTGATGCTGGGCAGCATGTTCATGCTTCCGTTCATAGCTCTAAGGTCACAGGTGCCCACTTATGCTTCGGTGTTCGGCATGCGCATGGGTTTCTCATTGGTGGCAATCTCCACGGTCATCAGTATTCTGGTGAGGCTGATTGTCTTATGTCTGCTGATTATAATCGCATAATTAATGATACAATATGAATCAATCGCGAATTATTCATACCGTGGTTGTCGAAATTCCTCGCGATCCCATCATCCAGGTCTGAGAGAGCATGAATGCCTCTGTCATAGAGGGAGCATCGGATTTCTGCACTGGCTGAGAGATATCGAGTGCTAGCGCGCTCAATTGCAGGATAAACGATTTGCGGTATTGGAACCCTGCAAGACGAGAGTATAACAGAAGAGGAGCGCCCCGACCAAAGTCGCACAACCATAGAGCGACCAATGGCAGATGGCCAGGGCACATCATTCATCCCATTTCATTTCACTTTGGATGTGAGCGCCGCAAGAGAGGTATGGTAAAGGAGGTCTTTGCACAACTCGCTCACATCAGCACGATCATCGTACATAGTAATAAATCTTTTGCTATTAGTATTACGCATTAGCGCATACATCACCGCAAATTAGTAGATTGATAATAGATTGACATTAAACATGGCTGTCATAGAACGTATTTCCAATAGAACGACTTATTAATTACTGAGTCCATACTAAATATATATTATTGATAAAAAATAGCATGAAAAAAGAAAAACTTATTAACTTAGATGAAAAGATCTAGAGTGAATCGGCTGCGGAGAATTTGAGATAAGCCCCCATCGTTGGTAAACGGCCATCAATTCAGGAGGAAAGTAAATTGGTAAATATCACAATCAAGGACCTCACATTCAGCTACAACAGTCATAAGATCCTCGATGACCTCAATGTCGTTATCGAGAACTCAGAGATCTTGAGCCTGGTTGGGCCAAACGGCTCGGGAAAGACCACGCTCATCAAGTGCATCGATCGCATCCTCAAGCCTAGGGGCAGCATTCTCCTGGATGGCCTGGAACTGGAGAGAATGAGCCGCCAGGATGTGGCCAGGCAGATTGGCTATGTGCCCCAGTCCAGCTCTACTCCCCTGGCCACCACTGTCTTTGATACCGTTCTCATGGGCCGAAGGCCGCACATCGGCTGGAGGGTCACAGACTCGGACCTTGATAAGGTGGCTGAGGTTTTAGAGAGGCTGCACCTGGAAGAGCTGGCTATGCGCGACTTTTCTCAGCTTTCCGGCGGGCAGAAGCAGAAGGTACTCATCGCCCGTGCTCTGGCCCAGGAGCCTGCTGTGCTCCTCTTAGATGAGCCGACATCCAACCTGGATATGCTCCATCAACTGGAAGTAATGGAGACGGTAAGCAGCCTGGTCAAAGAGAAGAGCATATCTGCAGTCATGGCGATCCATGATCTCAATTTGGCCTCCCGGTTCTCGGATAAACTGGTCATGCTAAAGGATGGCAAGGTCTATGCCGCAGGCGAGCCAAAGGCCCTTCTCAGTGAGGCCAACATCAGCCGGGTTTACGGCATTGAGGCCATGGTCATGAACGCTATGGGCAGGCCGTACATCGTTCCCCTGCGATCGCTTGGCGGGGGGCTGGCATGCGATTAGCTGCTCTATGCTGGGCCAGTGATGTTGCTCTGCTCCTGCAGGCGGCCAGGGAGACCGGCACCAGTCTGCAGTCCTGGGCAATCTCACAGCTAGATGACAAGAACCTGCAGGAGTGCGTCAGTTCTCTGAATGCTGCCCAAGCCATACTCCTGCATCCCTCTCAAAATGACCCGCTCTTCGAGCGCGTAGTGGAGAGGATCGACAAGAGAATCCCCGTTATCTCCTTCGGCTTTGACCCAGCCATGTGGTCCTTCTCCAGCGTTTCCAGCAAGATCGTCTCCACGGTCAGCGCCTATGTGCTCTACGGTGGCCCGGAAAATATCGCCAGTATGTTTCGCTACATCGGAAAAGAGGTTCTCGGGTGCGACTATAGCTACGACCAACCCCAGGAGAGCCTCTGGCAGGGCCTCTACCATCCTGACTCTAAGGAGGCTTTTTCTACAGTAGCTGATTATTTAGAGTGGCGGGGGCGAAAGCATGAGCACTGCGTGGGCATCCTCTTCTTTCGCACCTACTGGGCCAACGGCGATCTGGGCATAGTCGACAGCCTCATCCGGGAGCTGGAAAAGGATGTCGATGTTCTGCCGGCCTTTTGCTTTGGCATGGGAGACCGAGACCTGGGAGCCAAATCCAGCGGCGAGGTTGTCGAGGAGTACTTTCAGGGAAGAGTGGACGGCGTCATCAATCTGCAGTCCATATTTCATGCAGGAAGCGCAGAGCAGTCCGTCCAGATACTGAAACGACTGGACCGGCCGGTTTTCCATCCTCTTACCGTTTATCACAAGAGCGAAGAAGAGTGGCGAGAGGATTCTTTGGGCCTGTCCAGCTCCGAGGTAGGCTGGACGGTGGCCCTGCCCGAGTTCGAGGGCCTCATTGAGCCCATCCTGGCCGGCGTCTCGGCCAAAAATGAGATTGCCGCAATGGAGTACGAATGCCACCAGGGCGTAGCTGATCGCATCGAGAAGATCGCCCGGAGGATGAAAAGATGGATCTCTCTGAAAAACAAGCCGCCTTCAGAGAGAAAGGTGGCCTTCATTCTGCACAACAATCCCTGTGCATCTGCAGAGGCCACTGTGGGCTCCGGCGCTCATCTTGACACCCTGGAGAGCGTGGCTCGCATCCTGGCCAGCATGAAAGAGGCAGGCTACAACATTGAAAACCTGCCCGAGAGCGGAAAAGAGCTTATTTCCGCCATCATGGAGAGAAAAGCCCTCTCTGAGTTTCGCTGGACGGCTGTAGAGGAGATCATAAGCAAGGGCGGTGCCCTGGCCATGGTGGAGAAAGAGGACTATCTGGCCTGGTTCCTCACCCTGCCCGAGGACGCCCAAAAGAAGGTATGCGATGCCTGGGGGCAGCCGCCGGGAGAGGAAAGAGATGGAGTGCCTCCTTCCATGGTCTTTGAGGGCAAGATGGTGATAACCGGAGTTGCCTATGGAAATGCCATAGTCTGCGTCCAGCCCAAGAGAGGCTGCGCCGGCGCTCGCTGCGACGGTCAGGTCTGCCGCATTCTGCATGACCCACAGGTCCCTCCGCCTCATCAGTATCTTGCCACCTACCACTGGATTGAGGAGAGCTTTGGGGCAGATGTCATGATTCATGTGGGAACGCATGGAAATATGGAATTTCTGCCAGGCAAATCCCTGGCGCTTTCAGCAGGCTGCTTTCCCGATATAGCCATAGGCGACGTGCCCTATCTTTACATCTACAACTCCGATAACCCGCCTGAGGGCGCTATAGCCAAGAGGAGAAGCTACGCGGTGATCGTGGATCACATGCAGACTGCTATGACTGGCTCGGATATCTACGGGGAGTTAAAAGAGCTGGAGGATGCCATCGCCTCCTATAACCAGAGCAAAGCCGGCGAGAAAGGGCGGGCCCACGCTTTAGAGCATGTTATTATCGATCTCCTCAAGAAGACCAATTTAGCCGGGGAATTGAAGCTTGAGGCACTCATGCAGTCCGGCGCGTCCTTTGAGAGCATATTGGAAAAGGCGCACGACAAGATCTCGGAGATCTACAGCACTCAAATTCCGGACGGCATGCATATCTTCGGCCAGGTGCCGGAAGGAGAGAGGCGCATCGATCTGATCTATGCCATCCTGCGCTTCGATTCAGAGATGAAAAAATTCCTTTCAGGACTGATGGACCGGCCTGTTACAGAAAAGGAGCAAGATGCCCTGTCCAGGCAGTTCATCAGCGCATTTCTATCCGGCGAGACGGACCCATCTGCACACATCCTGGGCGATCTTCTCAAGAACCGGGATCTTGTGGCCGTTTCCTCCCTGCGGGAAAAGGCTCTTGACCTTTCTGATAAAATCGAGGCCTCGCAGGAGATGAAGAGCCTGCTGCACGGCATGGATGGCGGATTCATCGAGCCGGGACCCTCAGGCCTGATCACGCGAGGAAAGCCGGATGTGCTGCCCACGGGCAGAAACTTCTACTCTCTGGATCCGGCTACTGTGCCAAGCAAGGCCGCCTGGCGCGTGGGCCGGAAGCTCGCCCATCTGGTCATCACAAAGTTCCAGGAAGAGAATGGCAGAATTCCCGAGAACGTGGCCATGTACTGGATGGCCAGCGATATCATGTGGGCGGAGGGAGAGCAGCTTGCACAGATGCTCTTTCTCCTGGGTGTGGAGCCGGTCTGGAAGGGCGGGCGCGTGACAGGCTACAAAGTGTTGAGCCTGGCGGAGCTGGGCCGGCCCAGGATCGATATCACCGTGCGGGCCAGCGGCATCACCAGAGACTGCTTCTACGGGTGCATTGAGCTTCTCGACTCTGCCGTCCGAGAAGTGGCTGCCCTGGACGAGCCGGAGGATATGAACTTTCTGAAGAAGCACTCTTCTGCGGGCAGCAGCCCAGCACGCATCTTTGCCAGCCGACCGGGAACTTACGGCAATGGTGTGAACCTGGCGGTTTACGCATCCGCCTGGAAAGAGGAGAAGGATCTGACGGACGTTTTCATGCAATGGAACAGTTATGCCTACGGAAAGGATGTCTTCGGACAGCAGGCCCCTCAAGCGCTGGCAGCTCAGCTTAAGAGCGTGGACCTGACCTTCAACAAGACGGTTACCGATGAGTACGACCTTCTGGGCTGTTGCTGCTACTTCGGCACTTATGGCGGCCTGACCAATGCTGCCCGCGAGCTATCGGGTCATGAAATTTCAACCTACTACGGGGATACCAGGGACCGGGAGAATGCTGATATCAGAACCCTGGCCGAGGAAGTGCGCCGCGTGGTTCGCACCCGTCTGCTCAACCCCAAATGGATCGAAGGCATGAAGCGGCACGGCTACAAGGGCGCAGGCGACATCTCCAAGCGCGTGGGCCGGGTCTACGGCTGGGAAGCGACCACTGAGGAAGTAGACGATTGGATCTTCGACGACATCGCCAGGACTTTCATCCTGGATGAAGTGAACCGTAAGTTCTTCCAGGAGAACAATCCCTGGGCCATGGAAGAGATGGGCAGAAGGCTTCTGGAGGCCAGTTCGAGGGGACTGTGGAAGGCAGATCAGGAGGTCTTGGACGCCCTGAAATCCAGCTATCTGGAGATCGAAGGCTGGATGGAGGAGAAGATGGGAGAGACGGAAGGCAGCTTCCAGGGAGGGAGCATCGATGTCATGCCATCGGAGCATGCCGGGGAGCACGCAAAGGCCTGGAGGGAGAAGATGTCCAAGGCCCAATAACATTAGTTCATTTTAAAATATTTTTGTGGCCTATTTTGCGGCCTGAGTTTGATATGTCATTTATAAACTCGCATATCTGCTTCAACACAGCAGGGTCATTCACCCAGATTCCGCCCTCGTAGTTGGCCTCTGTACCGCCTTTGGTAAGGTTGGCGGAGGTGACGATGGCCTCCCTTCGGTCCACCATGTAAATCTTGGCATGAAGCAATGCTGCCAGAATTGTCTCTCCTCCCAGGTCAGAGATCTCCTCCTGCAAATTGTCACTCAGGCCCAAAGAGTAGTCCGAATCGCTTCCTCGCATGAATACCCTCAGTTTTCCTCCCTTTCGAGAGAACTTTTTCAAAGGCCCTTTCATTCTGTTCCAGGTCTGCCTTTTAATCCAGGGTGACATTATTACTATCTCAAATCTGGCATCCTCCAGCATGCAGCGGAGTTTGTCCTCAAAGGTTTGCCTGCCCAGGGAAGGGACGGTGCCCAGAAAAAGAATGCCTGCATCTTTTTGATCAGATGCGATGTAGTCTTCCAAGAACAGTTGCCTTTGGGCTGAGGCATAATCCTGTGTCTGCTTGACTCTTTTCAGCTCCTCTTCCAGCTCATGGGCGCGTTCTTTCCATTTGAGCAATTGGGCAAAGCCACGCTGGAGCTGATCAATGCAGCTCTCCTTTTCCCTCAGTTTATCCTGCCATAGCTGCATATTTTTTTGCAATAGCCGGCAGTTTTCTTGCACCCTCCTGCACCGGCCTTCCTGGAGCTGGATGATGCTGACTGAGAATATCGCCAACGCTAGAAAGACCAGCCATATCAAGTACCCCTCCATCCCATCAACCTTTAGAAGAGTCTCTCTTGCAAGTTATATAAAGATGATGTAATCAATATACATATATTATTATCAGTATTAATTTCTAATGGCTTAAATAAATTAAAAATAAAAGGGAGTTCAGGCATTAATCAGCCTAGAACATCCCTGGCGGCATGCCGCCCATTCCACCCATTCCTGGCGGCATTCCCATACCACCCATTCCGCCCATGCCTCCCATTCCTGGCGGCATTCCACCTCCTCCGCGCTGTGGAGGCGTCTTGGTTGAAGCCAGAACATCATCAATGCGTAGGATGAGGCAGGCGGCATCGGTCGCCGACTGAATAGCCTGAATCTTGACTCGCAGCGGCTCGACCACACCCAGCTCCAGCATGTCCTGGATCTCGCCGGTGTAGGCGTTAAGGCCCATGTTCTTGTTCTTCTCATGCCTGTTCTTCAGTTCGATAGCCTTGTCGATGGCATCAAAGCCGGCATTCTCGGCCAGAGTCTTGGGCACGATCTCCAGGGCTTCGGCGAACTTGGCAACTGCCAGTTGCTCGCGGCCCTTTAAAGTGGCCGCATACTCCCGCAGGCGTAGGGCAAGCTCAATCTCAGGGGCTCCGCCACCTGCTACCATCTTGCCGTCCTCTACTACATCGGCCACGGCGTGAAGTGCATCATCCAGGGCTCTCTCCAGGCCGTTTAAGACCTGCTGAGTGCCGCCCCGCAGCAGAAGGGTCGAAGAATGGTTCTTGGTGCCGGAGATAAAGGTCATGATGCCGCTTCCCACGCGCTTCTCCTCTACCAGGGCGGCGTTGCCAAGATCGCTGGACTTCAGCTCATCCAGGCCCGTGACGATGTTAGCTCCCGTAGCTTTGGCCAGCTTGTCCAGGTCCTTCTTGATGACGCGACGCAGGGCCAGAACACCGGCATTGGCCAGGTGATGCTGGGCCAGGTCGTCGATGCCCTTTTGGCAGAAGACAACGGTGGCTCCGCTGGCGATTACTTTGTCTGCTGCCTCTTTTATCCTCATCTTCTCCTGATTCATGAATTGCTGGAACTGAGTGGATGAGGTGATCTGCAGCTCGGTTTTGGTCTCGGTTTCCTTGGATTCGATGGGCGTGGAGAGAAGAGCAATTTTGGCGTTTACAACCTTGCGGGGCATATTCTGGTGGACGATCTCTTTATCGATCACTATGCCTTCAATGATCTCGGAATCCAGGGTGCTCTCGCCTACCTTCTTTTCCACATTGACCCTGTCCATGTCAAATTTCTTCTTGCCGTTGTAGGTCTCCAGGGCGTTAAGGACCAGTTCCACGGCATAGCTTGCCATCTTGTTGTCCGGGGACTCGGCCAGCTTTCCTGTCATGGCCGTCTCGGCGATTCTCTCCAGGAGGGCGCGATCGGTTTCTGAGACGTCAATGGAGATGGATTTCACAATCTGCACTGCCTTTTCCGCAGCCATTTGGTACCCCTGTACAATCATGGTGGGGTGAACCTTCTGGTCTAAGAGGACTTCGGCTTTCTTGAGCAGCTCGCCGGCCAGGACAGCCACGGTGGTGGTGCCGTCGCCTACCTCTTTATCCTGGGTCTTGGCTGCCTCAATCAGCATCTTAGCCGCTGGGTGCTGTACATCCATTTCTTTTAAAATAGTCACGCCGTCATTGGTGATGGTTACGTCTCCAATGGAGTCCACCAGCAATTTGTCCATGCCCTTGGGGCCCATGGTGCTCCTCACCGCATTGGCCACGGCGCGGGCAGCCATGATGTTATTCGAGATAGCATCTTTTCCCGACTCTCTTCGGGTGTCCTTTAAAATGATAATTGGCGTTCCGCTCATTCCTGCCATTTAATAATCCTCCACTAATTGCTTACTGCGAATTCTCTTGCTAATTCTCACGTTCTCAGTATTTGATCTTCTATAAAATGATTTCCCTAAGATACGACAGCACACGATTGTTCGAGACTGCTATGATGTGGCTCATGGGGATGCCATCAACTATAAGTACAGGGAGATCATGGTATCCGTGCTAACCCAATCAGAGGAATCAAAAATGGTAAATGGAACAGTAAAGTTTTTCAACAGAGTCAAGAGCTTTGGATTCATAGCAGGCGACGATGGTAAGGACTATTTTGTACACGTAACCGGCCTGAAGCCCGGAGTCACAATCGATGAGGGTGACAAGGTAAGCTTCGAGGTCATTGAGGGCGAGAAAGGCCCCAAGGCTGACAAAGTAGAGAAGCAGTAAACACTCGCAGTGAGAATATAATAGAGATGGGATAGAGATCCGAAAGGTTCTTCTATCATATTCTTCTATTATTAGGGCGACTGGAACCAAATTGGATTTTATTAGTTTTTAGCTTTTTTTATCATATTTGCAGTATTCTGTTTTGCATTTTTAGGATGCTTTGCATCTCTGCATTTTCTCGCGCAGCATGTATCCAAGTCCTTGGCAAAAGCAGATCCTCCGGCCGAAATAAACCAATATTTGACTTCGCGGCTTTCTGCCTTCGCGTGAAACCGGACCCGGTTGAATCTCACGCGAAGCCGCGAAGGCGCGAAGAACGATCAACCAGCCGTTCACAAAAGCACATATCCCCCCACAATTATGGCTTTAATTGGGCTCGGATGTACCAGGGTTGATGTTGAAAATGGAAGTGCAATATGTTTATGAAGGGAAAACTGATTTGTCTACCTCGAAATACAGTGGAATGTACAAGGACTTGAAGGTGAATGTCAAAAAAGAGAGCAATGCTTTGAGGGACGAATGGACGAAAATTTGATTGAATTGAGCTAAACACATATATTAATATTAATTAAATATCCAAGAATGGTCGAGAGCCCGACGGTCCGTTTCTGGGAGGTGGACTTCCTGCGAGGCGTGGCCATCGTGCTGATGGTCCTCTACCATTTTATCTTCGATCTTGACTATTTTGCCGTCTACGAGATTGATGTATCTTCAGGCTTCTGGCTGGCGGTCGCCCGCGCTGCCGCCTCGCTCTTCCTCCTCCTGGTCGGCCTCTCCCTCACCCTGAGCCATTCTCGGGCCCGGTTGCAGGGGCAGGAAGATCGATTTCGCTTCCGGCTCCTGAAGCGGAGCGCCTGGATATTGGGCCTGGCTCTGGGCATAACTATCGTCACCTACCTCTTCATCGGCGAAGGATTCATCGTATTCGGAGTGCTGCACCTCATCGGCCTCTCGTTGCTGCTGGCTTATCCATTTCTCCGGCTGCAAAGATTGAACTTCATAATTGGGCTATTGATCATATTAGCAGGACTGTATTTTCAGACCATCAGCCTCGGCTTTCCCTGGCTGCTCTGGCTGGGGCTGGTGCCGCCGGACTTCTATTCGGTGGACTACTTTCCTGTGTTTCCCTGGTTCGGAGTGATTTTGATCGGGATGGCGCTGGGAAGCCTGCTCTATCCCGGCTACCGGCGCAGGATTGCTGTGCCCAAGGATCTTTCTGTGTCGCCCTTTGTGAGGGGCCTGGCATTCCTGGGACGAAACTCGCTGGCCATCTATTTGATCCACCAGCCGGTTATGATTGCTCTTTTGCATATAAGTGGGATCTCGCTAGCCTGGCATTAGAATCCGGGGATTGCTGCGCAAGACAAAAATAGCAGTGGCGATGCTGGGAGGATAACCATGAACGGACAGCATCGCAAGGACATCCGCCCCGGCCTGACCGTGGACGTCGTCCTCAAGAAGGACCAGCGCACCGGCAAGCGGACGCGGGGCATCGTCAAAGAGCTTCTGACCAATTCCTCTTTTCACCCTCACGGCATCAAGGTGAGGCTGCAAGACGGCCAGGTGGGCCGGGTGCAGGAGATCGTAGAATAGCTTTTTATCTCTCCTTTTCCACACACCCAGCCCATGGTAAAAGAAGTACATGCCGCTCATATCCTGTGCAAGACGGAAAAGAAAGCAATAGAAGTTGCTGAAAAGCTGGCCTCAGGGCAGGAAAGCTTTGCCGAAATGGCCCGCAAATACTCGCAGTGCCCCTCAGGCAAAAACAGCGGTGACTTAGGCTGGTTTGGCAAGGGCAAGATGGTCCCGGAGTTTGAGAAGGCCGCCTTTGAGGGCGAGAAAGGCAAGATCCTGGGGCCGGTGAAGACGCAGTTCGGATATCATCTTATTAAGGTCCTGGATAGAAAGTAAAAATAAAAATTAATACTCATCTTAATATTTTTATCATTAATACCTATCTGTCCTGCATCTTCTCAATGATCGGCCCCGCCTTCATCAGCTCCTTCTGACCCGCGGTGAGATTGCCTTGCAGGATATCCTCCTTTGATCCTGATATCGCCGCCGAGATATTATTCATTTGAGCAGTAAAGTTAACGTCAAATTTGACTGTCAGCGGCCTGTACTTGGAATACTTGTCCTGAAAGGCGGCAAAGGCGCTCTCCAGATTTCCATACCGCATAGTTATGTTCTCTTTCTGTCCCTGGCCGGTTGATTGCAGAGCCAAAACGTAGGACTCATTTACTTTTCCCAGATCATCCAGAAAGATATTCTTGGTCATCACGGCGCTGGCATAGCTGCCCGCTGCAGCCAGCAGCAGGGCCGCGACAACGAAGGCCGTCTTGATGTTCTTGTCCCTGCGCCGGATGATATCGCATCTGTCCCAGCCCGGCAAGGTTTGGAAGCTGCAAGAGGCCGTGGCCGCCTGAAGCAGCATCAAACAGCCGATCAGGTAAAGGGGGATCTGCCACTCAATAGTCACCCAAAAGAAGGCAATAATGATGCATATCTCGGCCAGAATTACCCTAAATAGCCTGTCCCTGGTGCCCAGGTTCTTCATGATAAAGATCGTATTTCTTTGGGATTATAAGTCTTTGCCGCAGCGATTGGCATTAGAAGATGCCTATGCTAAGCGAAGTCCATTTTAAATAGTAGAAATGCTCAGAAAGAGCATCTCTCAAAAAGGTCCCGTCTTATGCTCCTTGCGTCTGAAATCGCCCTTAACAATCCCCTGGATTTTAAGGAAATGTACGATATAAGTGCGCCTCTAAACATGGCGCCCGCTTACCCTGGTGACAGGCTGTACTTGCGGGAGTGGATGGCAAGGTTTGATGAGGGGAACGACTATTGTCTCTCTGCCTTGGCCCTAAGCTCTCATGCCGGCACTCATCTGGATTTTCCTTCCCATCTGCTGAGAGACGGAAGGGCACAGGACAGTTATTCCCTGAAGCGCTTCATCATCCCGGCAGAGGTAATCACCGTCCCTGGAGAAGGGCCGGTCCAGCCTTCCAGCTTGCAGGGTTGCAAGATCATGAAAGGGCAGGCTCTGCTCTTCAAGACCGGCAATTCAAAGAAGCGGCTCCTCCATCAAGCCGCCTTCTCGGAAGAGTTTGTCTACCTTTCTTTGGACGCAGCCCGTCTTTGTGTTGCCGGGGGCACCGGCCTGGTGGGAATCGACTACCTATCCGTAGATAAATATGGAGACGACTCTCTTCCCGTGCATCGTATATTTCTGAAAAATGATGTTCTCATTCTGGAAGGTATTGATCTTGCCGATGTCCCGTGCGGCAGATACTCACTCATCTGCCTTCCCCTGAGCATAAAGGATGCAGAGGCCTCTCCCGTCCGGGCTGTTTTAGTGAGGTGATGATATGGATCTTGAGCGTATGTACAGATCTGCCTTGAACACCCTGGATGAGGCCGTCTGCCTCTGTAATGGAACCGGACGCGTCCTGTTCCAAAATTCTGCAGCCCGGAAGCTGACGGGATGGCAGGAGGGGGACGGTCTGATCGATTTAAGCAAAACGCCAGGGCGGATCGAAATAGACGGCAGGTCCTTTTTCTATTCCCTGTCTCCTCTGCAAGATGGTGGTCTGACCGGGATTTATTTGGTAACCCTGAAAAGCCCGGGAGAAAGCACCCCGGATGATCTGCGCAGAGGAGACCGAATGATGGCCGGTGCAGCGCTGGCTACAAACCAGTTCTTGATCACGGAGGAGATAGATCTTGCCCTGAGCCAGGCACTGGAGATCTTGGGCTGCTCCTCCAATGTGGACCGGGTTTACATCTTTGAAAATTATGATACAGAATGCGGTGAACATCGCTGCAAATTTCGCTGCGACTGGACAAAAGAGGGCTTAAAGCCGAAAAAAGGATCTCTTCCTCCCCATGACATATCCTACAGCGACCCCCTCCCCTGGTATGATACCCTCGCCCAAGGCATGCCCCTCAAGGGACTGGCCAAAGATCAGCCCGAGCAGGCGAGAATGCTTTTGAAGATGCTGAATGTGCTCTCTTTTTTGATCGTACCCATCTTTATAAAAGACCGTTTCTGGGGCTTCATCGGCTTTGATGATCGAAAGAACGAGCGGATATGGACCTGGGGCGAGGTATCCGCCTTAATGACAGTTGCGGGAGCCATCGGCGCATCACTGGACCGCTGGGAGGCGCACGTTGCCCTAAAAGAAGGTGAAAAGAAGTATCGCGAGCTGGTAGAGAGCGCCAACAGCATCATTATGAGAAGGGACACTTCCGGCAAGATCACTTTCTTTAATAAATTTGCTCAGGATTTCTTCGGCTATACGGAAGCGGAAATCATTGGTCGCAACGTGGTGGGAACCATTGTTCCAGCTTTGGATTCAAAGGGAAGGGATCTGCGAAAGATGATTGAATGCATCGGAAAGATACCCGAAGCTTATGCAGCGAACGTAAATGAGAATATGCGCTCAAACGGTGAACGGGTATGGGTCTCCTGGACAAATAGGCCCGTACAAAATGATAACGGCAAAATCGTGGAGATCCTCTGCATCGGCAACGATCTTACTGAGAACAAGCGCTCTTCGGAGAGGCTGGAAAAAGTGGTGCAAGACCTGCGCGAGACGCGGGACTATCTGGAGAATCTCTTAGGCCATGCCAATGCCCCCATAATCGTCTGGGACCCTTCATTTAAGATCACCAGGTTCAACTATGCCTTTGAGAGGCTGACCGGACACCAGGCCGATGACGTTTTAGGAAGATCCCTGGACATTCTCTTTCCCGAGATGAGTAAAGCCGTATCTATGGCCCACATCGAAAAGACGCTCTCCGGTGAGAGCTGGGATGCAGTTGAGATCCCCATTCTGAGAAAGGACGGAGAGGTTCGAACTGTGCTCTGGAACTCGGCCACCATCTATGATGAAGGGGGCAAGAAAGTAGTGGCCACCATCGCTCAGGGCCAGGACATAACCGAGAGAAAAGAGGCAGAGAACCAGGTAATCTTCCAGGCGTCTTTGCTTGACCAGGTCAGAAACGCAGTAATCGCCACCGATCTCGATGGCAAGATAGTATACTGGAACCATTTCTCAGAGGTGCTCTATCAGTGGAAGGCCGATGAGGTGCTGGGCAAGAGCATTGCCGAGACAATCTTGCCGGAAGGAAAAAAAGGCTTTATAAATGGAGTGATCGAGGATATTATTCGCTATGGCTATCGAGAAAGCGAACTCCTGGTGCGCAGAAAGGATGGCAGTTTGTTCCCGGCTTTTTATGTATTCAACATACTTAAGGACCGGCAAGGACGAAGCAGTGGATTTGTAGGTGTTTCCGTCGACCTGACCGAGTGGAAAAAGGTAGAGCAGGATCTGCGCCTGGCTAAAGAGCGTGCCGAGTCGGCAACAAAGGCCAAGTCCGAGTTTTTAGCCAATATGAGCCATGAGATTCGCACGCCCATGAATGCGGTCATTGGTCTCACCGGTCTTCTTCTCAATACAAATATAGATTCTGAGCAGCGTGATTACATCGAGACCATCCGCAGCAGCGGAGATTCACTTCTGGCCGTGATAAGCGATATCCTGGACTTCTCCAAGATCGAAGGAGGAATGCTGGACCTGGAAAAGGAGCCCTTTGATCTGCAAAAATGTTTGGAGGCATCTATGAACATGGTCTCCCAGGCTGCTGCGAGGAAGGGCCTTTTGCTCGGATTTAAGATAGAACCGGATGTCCCTCGCCGGCTTCTGGGAGACCTGACAAGGCTCAAACAGATTTTGGTCAACTTGCTGGGCAACGCCGTAAAATTCACTGACGCGGGAGATATCTTTGTCAGCGTCTCCTCTCAGCCCAAAGACGAACAGTATGAGATCATGTTTGCGGTCAAGGATACGGGTATCGGCATAAGCAGAGATCGCATGAGCCGCCTCTTTCAATCCTTCAGCCAGGTGGATGCCTCCACCACTCGCAAGTACGGTGGCACTGGCCTGGGCCTGGCTATCAGCAAGAATCTGGCTGAGCTGATGGGTGGGAGAATCTGGGCGGAATCAAGCCCTGGCAAGGGATCTATTTTCTATTTCACCATCCAGGCGGATGCATCGTCGGACGTATCCCCAACAGAGCCGGCAATAGAGCCAGTCATGCTTTTCTCCGGCGAATCAGGACTGCAAAAAAAGGTGCGCATATTGCTGGCAGAGGACAATGCCGTCAATCAGAAGGTTGCAATACGCATGCTTGAGCGCCTGGGCTACAAAGCAGATATCGCAGCCAATGGTTGCCAGGTTTTGGGCGCATTGCAGAGCCATCCTTATGACGTGGTGCTCATGGACGTGCAAATGCCAGAGATGGATGGCCTCGAAGCTACGAGGCGCATTCGCCTCATGCCGGGCAGCCAGCCCTACATCATTGCCATGACGGCCCACGCTATGAAAGGCGATCGAGAGGAATGTCTCGAGGCGGGCATGAACGATTATGTCTCAAAACCGGTGCGAATAGAAGAGCTGCAGATCGCAATAGAGCGCCGGCGGCCTG
>CAYXSJ010000016.1:18030-23445 GCA_964467095.1 uncultured Methanotrichaceae archaeon | reverse complement strand
GATCTGGCAGTAATCGGCGGTGTGGGCTTCGTCCTGGAAGGGATGGAGGACGAGGTGGAGACGCCCTATGGCAGAGTTCCCGTGGTTCATACCAGAATGAAGGGACAGAAGATTGTCTTCATCTCCCGCCATGGAGGCGATCACCTTCCACCCCACAAAGTCAACTACCGGGCCATCATTTCGGCTGCCAAGAGATCGGGCGCAAATGCTGTCATCTCCATCAACACAGTGGGCAGCATGGCCGGACACCCTCTGGGCAGCGTCTTTTTGCCGAGCGACTTTGTGGAGTTCACCAAATGCCGGCCCAATACCTTTTTTGAAGAAAAAGCGGTTCATGTGGATATGAGCAGGCCTTATTGCCCTGTGCTTCGCACTTCTCTGGCCGATGCGGCCCGCTCGCTCGGCCTGCCTGTTGTAGAAGGCGTCTACGTCTGCGCAGAGGGTCCGCACCTGGAGTCGCCCGCCCAGATCAGGATGATGCGCCAGTTCGGTGATGTGGTGGGCATGACCGGCTATCCCGAGGTAGCTTTGGCAAGGGAGGCGGCGCTTTGCTATGCATCTCTATGCGTAATCACCAATCCAGCGGCCGGCATGCCGGGCGGAAATGACCTAACCGTCTCTGATATCGCCGATTTTATGTCCAAGTCCCGGGAAGTCGTTCGGGGGATTATCTATCAGGCTGCGCAAAATATTCCAGATCCGAGGTCATGCGGCTGCAAAGATGCCCTCGATAATGCAGCGCTTTAGGACCATTGAGGATCGCGTCGATGAGATATTCAAAAAAGATTGCCGGATTGCTTTCCTTCGTCGGAGCCTCTCAATTTCTCATCTTCATGCTCATCTGTGAGGCACGATATCCCGGCTACAGCATTTCTGAAAATATGATAAGCGATCTTGGTGTCGGCTCTACGGCGGCGCTGTTCAACAGCTCCATCATCGTCCTGGGCCTGCTGATCGTCTTCTCTGCAATTGCATTTCACTCATTTCATAAAAACTATTATTTCACCATATTCTTGAGCTTGACCGGCATGGGTGCGATGGGCGTCGGCCTTTTTCCTGAAAATATAAGCCCTTATCACGAGATCTTCGCAGGCATCACCTTTGTATTTGGCGGACTGTCCGAAATCTTATCCTTTGCCCTGATAAGATTTCCCATGTCCATCGCGGTTATCTTCCTGGGCGGTTTAACTTTGCTCTCCATGTTACTGTTTGTGCTTGAGATCTACCTGGGGCTGGGACCTGGGGGCATGGAAAGGATGATCGTCTATCCGGTGATCCTCTGGGAAGCTGGCTTTGGAGGATATCTGATGGCCTCGGAGCGAAGATAAGAATGCCTGAACTTCCCGAGGTGGAGATGGCTCGCAGGTACCTGGAGGCCACGGCGCTGCGCCAGACCATCCGAAAGGCAGAGGTCAAGGACGAGCGCATGCTGGCGAAAGTTTCGGCAAAAAAAGTGGAGGAGGCCCTTGCCGGACAACAGTTTCTCTCTGCCCTGCGGCATGGCAAGAGGCTCTTTTTGAAATTGCACGATTCTCTCTGGCTGGCGCTTCATCTGGGCCTCACAGGAAGGCTGATCTACCTGGAAAGCCGGGCAGAGGAGCCCAGTCACACCCGCCTGCGAGTCACATTCGAAAACGGCCATATCCTGGCCTTCGATGATCCCAGGATCTTCGGAGAGGTGAGCCTGACAGAGAGTCCCGAAGCCTTTCTGGAGGAACGAAGGATCGGACCGGATGCCCTGCAGATTGACCGGGAGGGCTTTTTGAAGATCATGAGCGGCAGAAGGGGGCTGATCAAACCAACTCTCCTCAATCAGAGCCTTATCGCTGGCCTTGGCAATCTTTATGCGGATGAGTCCCTATTTTTAGCAGGCATATGCCCAAAGACACGAGGCCTGGACGAGATGCAGCTCATAAACCTCTTTTCATCCATTCAGGAGGTGCTGAAGGTCGCTCTCTCCACACACGCCGATCTGGAAAAGCTGCCCGATTCCTTTCTCCTGCCCCACCGCTATCCAGGAGGGACTTGCCCTCGGGACGGTGCTCTTCTCAGGCATGAGAAGATCCAGGGTAGGACCAGCTACTTTTGCCCGGTGCATCAGAAAAAGGTATAACGATTTAACGATTTTCATTTGGGAAATCCGACCGGGAAAAATTGAAGAAAGTTAAGAATAAATAGTACGAAACAAGTAAGAACATGTCCAGCAGCTCTTTTAACATTATGGCTGCCGGCGAGGAGGGTTGGAGATGACGGAAGGAGGAGAGGTTTTCTGCGATGCGATCGATCGGTCTGTGCTGGCCAGCCTCCGAGAGCTGCAAGAGGAGGGCGACCCCGATATCATCGCCGAGGTGGGCGGTCTTTTCATCAAGCACTCGCCTGAGAAAGTAAATGCCATTATGCAGTCCGCGGAACGCGGGGACGCCAAGGGGCTGCAGCTAGCTGCCCACAGCCTGAAGTCCAGCAGCGCTTACGTAGGTGCAATGCGCCTTTCGGCACTGGCCAAGGAGCTGGAGATGATGGGGCGCTCCAATTCATTGGAAGGAGCAAAAGAGAAGGCTCAAAGGCTGAAAGCAGAGTTTGATAAGGTCATGACCGCTCTGGAAGCGGAGATTAAACAGGAACAGGAAGTGCAATGAGCAGGGCAAAGACCGTTTGTGATCGCGTCTATGCCGTAGGCGGGTCGGGACTCTCAGCGCCCGAAGACGCATTCGTCTATCTGGTAGATGCGAGCTCAGAGCTGGTGCTGATTGATTCTGGAGTGGGCTACGGGATCAATAGAATCGAGGACAATATCCGGTCGCTGGGCTGGCAGCCCGCCGGTGTCTGGCACATAATTGCCACTCACTGTCATATCGATCATATCGGCGGTCTGGCTGCCTGGAAGGAGCGCTACGGGCCCAAGATCATCGCTCACGAGGAAGACCGGGCAGGAATTGAGGGCGAGAATAATGAGCTTACTGCGGCCAGCATGTACGGTGTGGACTACAAACCGGTCAAGGTGGACACGCTACTGAAAGGCGAAGTGGAAAAGCTTAGCCTGGGTGATTTGGAGTTTAATTTCCTGCACACGCCTGGGCACACGCCCGGCAGCATATCCGTTTACATCGATACCAAGGACGGACGGGTCTTATTCGGACAGGACATTCACGGGCCGTTCTCGCCTGCCTGGGGCTCGGATCTAACGAAGTGGCGCACGTCCATGCAAAAGCTGATCGCTCTGAACGCTGATGTGCTCTGCGAGGGGCATGCAGGGATTTACCGGGGCGAGATGATAAGAAAGTACATAGAGTCGTATTTGAAGAGATACATCTGAATTGCCCTGGTGATTTCAGTCTCTAAGTGCTGCTCGGGCCGCCAGCCTGGCAAGGCGCACCGGCTCAGGCACCCGGCCGTCTCGCGTGAATTTGTTGAGGAGAATTCTCGCCTCTTCCGGTGAGGCCCCCAGGGTCCGGACGAAGACCTCATAGCCCGTCTTGAGCCGGATGCTCTGGCGCTCTCCGAGCCCGCGGTAGCGGCGAAGCTTCTCCTCAGGGCTTCCGAAATACTCGCGAATATATTTTTCCAGGCCGGGAGATTCTTCGTAGGTCAGGCAGATCAAAGGCCTTTCTGTTTTTTCGAAGACCTCCTGCAGATCAATGATGTTAAACCAGCTTAAAGCCGCGCCGCTTATCAGCAGGGCGTTCACATCCTCCCGGTCCAGTTGCCGGCAAAGGTTGAGCACGGCCTTTGTGCCATCGTCGCCGCCCACGGTGGCATGGGCATAGGCCAGGCCGTCCACGCGCAGATCGGCGCGCATGACCACGCCTGCTAAAATAGAGGTGGGATGGGTGCGTACAAAGCTCTCCGCAATTCCTAAAGCTCGCAGAGCAGGCTTGTTGAGATGAAGGGGCATAGCTAATCTACCTTTATCCTGCGAGCTTCTCGCGCTTTTTCCAGGACTTCTCTCAGGGGAGATGCCAGCTCAATAATGGCCTCTATCTTCATCGGCACTCCATCAAAGGATACCGCATATTCTCCTGCCGGCTCGATGATGAGCATGGCCAATGGAGCGATTCGAATTGCCAGGATTTCGTCCTTACAGGTCTTTAGAGTAGTGATTCTCATGACGGGCCAGATGGCTCTTTCGCCCGCTTTTATCTCCTTGCCCACCAAAACCTGCGTTTGCATCCCGGAAAGCCTGATCGGATTCATGATTATGCCCACCCCAGCATTTCTCTTAAGAGCAACCTTATCTCCTTCACCCGCATGGCCTGGATCACGGCAAAGACCGGCCACAGCAGTCTGGCCTCGATCTCCGCTACGAGTTCCCCCTCCAGGCGTTCTCCCTCAAACCAGGGATCAATGAAGATCTTGGCCGGGAAGAGGCCGAGCGCTGATGCTGTAGACCAGAGGTAGCCGCTGATAATAGCAGTTTGGAAGGGATCATCCAGGCCAAAGCATAAGCGGCAGGAAAGCTTTTTGAACAGTATTGACTTGAGCAAATCCAGGAAGAAATTTGCCAGGGCTGGAGTGGCATAGACCAGAGACCGAATCTTTGGAGGGTGCAGGATACCTGTCTTGGGATTATCCGTTGGACTATCGATTTTGCTTCTATTTCGGTCATCTTTTTCCAATTGCTCCTCCTTCTTCTCTCGGGCCTTTTCTTCCGCGTTTTTGGCCAGCTCTTCCTTTCCAGATCGCTCTTTTTTTCCGGCTTTCTCTTTCCAGATGGATGCCAGCAAATCCTTAGCTGATTGGGGCATAATCTCCGCCTTTCCTAAGGTCAGACCAAGCCAGGCCAATCGATAGCTGCCCTGTAGCAGCGGTCCAATCTTGCGAAAATTCAAGGAGAGATGAAAGGGAGCGACGAGAACAACCGCGAAAAGAAAGATCAACAGCAAGAAAAATACGGCAATATAATCAAGGCCGCTAAATGTGCCCGATGAACTTGCATTTTCAGCAGATAAAAGGGAAGAAAACTGCATCCCCAAGCCTCAGATGGCAGCTACTCTACCTTGACGGCGGCCATATTTTCAGTTATTTTTCCCTGGCACTCTTCATGGCCCATTATTCTCTCCATAACAGCATGAGCAATGCTGGTTACCGAATCCTCCGGCGGCGACAGGGGAACAACCAACACACCATCCGGCCCGGCGATTCCTTTGAAGATAACAACCACGGCGACGGGAAAGAGCCCCACTCCCCCGCCCGCGTTGCACCTCTCCAGGCCCTCTTTGCTCGCATCCTGGCATCTTTGGCCAATATCGGTGCCAAAGCCCATGCCCATCTTTGTTATGGGTATGATGACCTTGTCTTCCATCTCTATCGGCTCGCCGATTATGCTCCTGGCCGAGAGAGCCTCGATCAGTTCATCAAGAGCGGCTTTTATGGCATCAACGCCGGGCATCTATATCTCTCCTTAAATAACTATATTTT
>CAYXSJ010000016.1:1356-17930 GCA_964467095.1 uncultured Methanotrichaceae archaeon | reverse complement strand
TTAATTCGTGGCCAGGATGTGCCCGATGATCCTGCCGTAAGCGGGCCTCGCTATTAATGTGCCCAGGATCACACCCAGGATGATGATGAGTGCAAATCCGGTGAGCGCGCCAAAGCCCATGACAAGCAGTGGCAACATCGCCACAACCGTGGTCGCCGCCGCTCCCAGGATGATTATGAAAGCCCTGGACAGCCGGGTCAAATAGACCTTGCTGGTGGTGGCCACTGCTGCCTTGCCCACGCCCGCCTTCAGCGCCGCTTCCGCCGCCCTATCCTTGATGCTGTTTTGGGCTGAAGATGCCGCTGCCTCGCCACCTTTCATCAGCTCATCGGTGATGATGACGAGCTGATCCACGCCCGTGCCTATCACCATGATGATGCCGGCCAGGCTTGCCAGATCAAGCTGCCAGCCTGCTACAGCCCAGACGCCCAGCATCATTATGACCTCGGAAAAGGACGTGGTCACCATGGGCAGGACAATCCTCCTCTCCCGGTAGCGGTAGAAAATCATGCCTGCAACTGCCAGAAGGGCAATCAGCCCGGCTATGACCATCTGCAGCTTGAACTGCTTGCCCAAGGCTGCCGAGACCTGACCGGAGCCGACAACCTCGACGTTGACCGGCAGAGCGCCTTCCCGCAGGTGAATGTAGAGCTCTTTTGCCTTGGCAGAGCCTGCATCTCCTCCGCCCACGGTTGCCTGCATGCTTCGGGAAGGAGCCTTCTGCAAACTGCTCGCCAGCTCAGGGGCGAGAGGAGCGGAAAAGATCTCATCCTTATCCAGATACATGGAGATATAATGATCCTCTGGTCTCTTGGTGGCACCCGAATCGATCGCAGCCTTCTGGAAGACCGTTGCTCCCTCTTCCGAAAGCACAAAGGGAACACCCCATCCGCCATCGCGCTCTCCCTGGGGGATATCCACAGACTCCACGGCATCTCCGTAGAGCACATGCATGGTCTGGTTGTTCTCGGTCTGGATTCTTATCTCGAACTTGCCTGGCTTGCCCACTACCTCCTGGGCAGCGGCCACATCCATTCCCGCCAGATCGATGAGGATGTATTTATTGTCTACAATTCTGACCTTTATGTCCTGCAGGCCCAGGCGGTTGAGCTTGGAATCCAGAACCTCCTTGGTCTCGTCCACTGTCTCCTTGGACACGCCCACTGTAAATGCGTCTTCGCCGGGTGACACTTTGCCGCCCACCGGAGCTAAGAGAGCATCGAGCGATTCCCGAGTAACATTGGTCCGGATCTCATAGCGAACAGGTACGACTTCGACATTGAGCTTGACATCTGCATCCAGATTCTTCTTGAGGTAATTGGTGACTATCGTCTCAGGAGCTGCTGTTAATGTGACTTTGGTGCTGTTATCTCCCACGGCGATTTTCGCCCCCGAGTAGCCAAGATCATCTGCAAGCGTGGGATCGACAGTGCCTGGCACCGTCACCACATAGCTCTGTCCGTGCTTCTCCACCGAGGAGGCATTAAACTGCACTTCAAGAATTTTTTCCGGCGTGACATCGATTTGCGCCTCAGCACCCTGCAATTGCAGTTGCAGATACGAGCCGCCCTCCAGATCCAGTCCGAATTTGAGACCGAAGAAGCCTATGGAAATGATGGCCAGAGCCACGAACGCCACATACAGGATGACCCTTTTATCCTTGGATAGTTCCTCAAGCATGCTCATCTTCTCTGCCCCCTTACTACCGCCTTCTTCGGCTTATTCAGGTACCATCTCAACCCCTGGGCATTTGTGACCCAGGTGTTAAAGACATCCGCAGCCAGGCCGAATATTAAAACCGTGCTCATATCGGCAATGATATCCATTCTGGTGAATGACGGCACTATGAGATACAGGAAGTTTGAGATTATTATGAGGGAAATTACCGCAGCAGCGGTGGATCCGGCCATGGTCAGGCCAGTTCCCATCGCCCCAACGATCTTCTCTTCTACGGCTCCTTTGCGCTTTAAAACCCTCATGGAGAGCAGAATATCGGTATCAACAGAATAACCGATGAGCATGAGAAGAGCGGCCACAGTTCCCAGTGATAGCTGAACTCCTGTCAGGTTCATGGAAGCTGCGGCCGTCAAAATGTCGGCCAGGGCACTGACCACAATCAAAAGAGATACCATTAGATTCCTGAATACTATAAAGACCATAATGGCCATCAGTAGGAAAGAAAGAGGAAGGTACTTGACGACCTGGGCTTGAAGCTCCTTGCTGTAAATAGGTCCCATGTGCCTGATCTCAGGACTGTCGAACTTGGCATTGGCAAGCTTTGCCATCTCGGCATAATCCGAATCGCTCATGGGGCCGAACTGGAGCATATATCTGCCGCCGACGTTTCTTATGTCAACCATAGGATAAGAATCAAACTCTGACGCCACTTTTTCTTCCGATTCCGTCGAGGGCACTGTGATAAGAGTGCCTCCCGTAAACTCTATTCCCAGCTTCACAGGCGAGCCTGTGGCCAGATAGGTCGCGCCCAAGCTGATAAGTGCTAATATTATGATAGCGATGGGAATTAGCATTATCTGCTTGGGTGGGTACTTAGAAACGATGTCCTCCAATTCCATGTTATTCTCCTCGAACTTCCTCTATGTTTGAACCCACCACATAATATTACTTTGCGAATATGCTCTCTCTGATGCTTATGCGCCTTCATAAGAATATTTCAATCTATTTACGGCTTGTCGTCGACGGCCGCCTCAAACCTTTTCCCACTTCTTGAGGTCCATCACCTGCGAGAGGGTCCTGCCCCTCCGGATCTCCTCATAGAGCCTGCTTTCTGTCTTCTCCACCTCTTTGGCTCTCCTGGCGATCTCGTAGGCCCTCTCTTTGGGTATGACTACGACTCCGTTCTCGTCTCCCACAATGTAGTCCCCAGGCCTCACCGTCTGGCCGCCACAGGTGATCTCGCAGTTGATCTCGCCTTTGCCCTTGGGGTCGCTGGCGTTGGGTGTGATCCCCGATGAGAATATGGGGTAGTTCAAAGCTCTGATCTCATCCACATCCCGCACTGCTCCATCCACAACCACGCCTTCAATTCCCTTATTCTTGCTGCTCAAAGTGGCGAGACCCCCCCATGGCGCAATAAAGTCGCTGCCATTGTAGATCACCAGCACATCACCCGGTCCTGCCAGGTCGATGGCCTCCACGGGCTTGGCCCAGTCTCCGGCAAAGGTCTGCACGGTTATGGCCCGGCCCACGATTTTGGTGCCAAGGTTTATGGGAAGGATGCCCCGCATAGCTCCCTTGCGGTGCATGGCATCAGAGATGTTGGGTGCCGATACCTCTCGCAGAATGCTGATCATCTCCTCCTCCATGCTCATTCTTGCAGACACGTTCACGGTAGCGTGATCTATTGCATCGCGAATCTTTCGGGCCGAAGCCGTCACATTGGCGCTTCTCACAATGCTTCCGCCAACGATTACGATAGCAGCGCCGGCTGCTACTGCCTCGGCACCGGTGACTGCATCTATGCCGCCCGCAGCCGCCACCGGAGTTTTGACCTCTTTTACGATCTCTTTCAGGAAATCAACAGTGTCGCGACCGGTCATCTGCTGGTCAATTCCGACATGAACGCAGATGTAGTCCACACCGAGGGCATCCAGCTCACGGGAGCGCTTTACCGGGTCCTGGACGGTGAGCAGATCCATCATGATCTGCACCCCGTATTTTCGCGCCGCTCGCAGGGCATCTTCGATGGTGGAGTTGTCGGAGGCGGCAAGCAATGCTACTATATCTGCTCCGGCTTTGGCTGCCATCTCCACCTCCATGGCCCCGGTATCCACTGTCTTCATATCAGCTACGATCTTGGTACCGGGAAGGGCCTTCTTCATCTCGCGCACGGCATCCATGCCCTCGCTCTTGATGAGAGGTGTTCCTGCCTCAATCCAGTCTGCTCCGCCCGAAACTGCCTCTTTGGCTATCTGAATTGATCTGTCGAGCTCCAGAAGATCCAGTGCCACCTGTAGAATGGGTTTAATATCACATCACCACACAACAGCACAAGCCTAAGTAAACAGATACATGGTATATAAAATGAAGCTGGCAGAGATTTCTGAGATAGAGCTTGATGACGGTCCCTTTCGGCCTTGCAGCCTGACCTTCTCCAAGCTGCACGGGAACGGTAACGACTTCATCCTGGTAGATGAGATGGGGTGCGAGCAGGTAGCTGAGGGCGAGAAGAGAAGGTTTGCCATTGCCTGCTGCCACCGCCGCTGTGGCATCGGTGCAGATGGAGTTTTGTTCCTGGCAAGCAGCCCGCGAGCAGACCTGGGCATGAGGCTCATTCAGCCGGATGGCTCTGAGGCAGAGATGTGCGGCAACGGCATACGCTGCCTGGCCAAGTATGCCTGGGATACGGGATATGTGGGCGAGTTCTTTGAAGTGGAGACGCTGGCCGGCATAATTCCCGTGCAGGTTCGAGAGAGGGATAGCTCATTTTGGGCCAGGGTGGATATGGGAGTGCCCAGGTTCGACCGGCCTTCCATTCCGGCCTGCGGCACGGGCGAGCTGCTCAGAGAAGAAATAGAGGGCCTGCGGGTCTCTGCGGTCAACACCGGAGTTCCCCATGCTGTGGTATTCGTGGACGACCTGGACTTTGATATTCTGGAGAGGGCTCCCTCCATCAGGCACCATAGCATTTTCCCGGAAGGCGCAAACGTCAACTTCGTCAAACCCGGCCAGCCTTTTGAGATCAGGACCTTCGAGAGGGGTGTGGAAGGGGAGACTCTATCCTGCGGCACGGGGTCCGTGGCTGCGGCCAGCGTTGCCCGCCGCCTGGGACTGGTGAAGGATGAGGTCCTGGTGCAGACAAGAGGGGGTCCGCTGATCATAACCTTCGAAGAGGGGAAGGCCTTCATGGAAGGGCCGGCGGTAACGGTCTGCTCAGGCGAGCTTTCGGAAGAATACCTGTGGAATCTTTATCAGGAGCCGTGAGAGAATTATTATTGAGGCAAAAGAGATGGCTAAGGCAGCATTGTCGAGGCTGATGATTCTCTTCATCATCCTCACTCTCTTCACGCCCATCACTTCCATCACGCTCATTAGCCAGGCAACGGCAGAGCACTATGTGATGGAGATCGGCAGCAAAAGCAATCCCAATGCTCATCTTTTCGCCTACGACCAGAAGTTTAGAGAGAGCACCAAACTGCAGAACTATCCCATGAAAATGAGCGCATCCAAGGAGTTCACCGATGCTACACGTCTCTCTACCAGGATGGAATTGAAGGCGCTGCCCAACCTCACGGAGATTAACATAGACGCGGACTTCATAGGCATTGGCCGCATCGGCTACCTGGTGCTGGATCCGGAGACGGGAGACATAAAGGATGAGATGTCACGCATCAATCATATGTTCGTGGGCAACTTTTCCATTGAAGAGCAGATCCTGGTGGCCAAGGATCACATGTGCGAGTGCGGATACCTGCCCTGCGCTTGATGTTATCGATCTTGGTTGCCAGCTTCGCGCCCTTCGCTGCTTCGTGTGAGGTCCAGGGTATCTATTCTTTGAAGAGCTGTCTCCCCACTGACCGGTCCACCAGATCCAAAAACTCCTGCTTGGCCTGGGGAGGAATGGTCGCCCCGGCAGCGACGTTGTGCCCGCCGCCCACACCGCCTACAGCGCGAGCCGAACAGGACATGGCCTCGGCCAGATCCAGGCCGGACCTGACCAGATCCTGGGTGCCCCGCGCCGAGACCTTGATCTCACCTTGCTCGGTCCGGGCGAAGGCCAGGATGGGCCGGGAGCGGTCTGCCATCTGAAAGCTCATTCCGGCCACGATGCCTACGATCGTGTCCAAAATGGCGTCTCCGGCATCAAAATACTGGATGCTCTTTAAGGGAGTGATGCCTTTCTCGTGGACCAGCTTCAGGCCGTTTACCAGATTCTGGCGGTGCTGGCCCAGCAGCCGCTGCGCCTCGCCCAGGGCTTTGTCTCTGTCGCCCATGCAGACCGAGAGGCCCACGCCAGCATGACCGTAACGGGCGGTAGCATTGAGAAGAGTCGAGTACTCGCTGGCATCCCGCATCTCCGTCCCTTCCTGCTCGCCCAGCAGAACATAGACCTCTCCTATCAGGCGCTCCAGTTTGACATTGGAGATGCCGCTTCGCAGACCCTTTCGAAGAATGGCTGTGACAAAGCCGGCCTTCTCCTCCTGAGAGAGATCTATCCAGCGCCGCCACTTCTCTCCGCCCAGGCGGATGCCTATCTCTTTAAGAAATGCGATGCATGCGTCCTCATTTCCCGATAGTCCCGGAAGGTACGGGTCCTGAGAGTATTGCAGCATCTTGTAGACGGGACGGGTCTGCCTGCCGAAGAGCTTGATGTCGCGAGAGAATGAAACTGCCCCGGCCAACGATCCTATCTCCAGGATATGGCGGTTGATGCCGACGAGATGGCCGCGCGCCATATCCTGCAAATCCCCTACAGCCCCAACTACTGCTAAAGCTGCCAGATCATCATTGCTGCCGGGGGCAAGTGCCAGCTCCCTGGCCATGAGAAATGATGTTCCACTGCCGCTCAGCTGTGTTGCCCCATCCGCCCCCACCAGATGGGGATTGATGTGGGCTATCGGCCGGGCCTCGCAGGCAGCCGGCTTGTGATGATCTGCCACTACTGCAGAAAGGCCAAGGTCGCATATCTGCTGAATCATTCCGCTGCCAAGATCCGTGAATATGACCAGATCTGCGCCGTGATCTGCAACAGCGCATAGAGCGCTCTCATCAAGCTGCCGGAAGAATTTTGACTGGAAGTCAAGGCCGCGCCTCTCCAGGGCGGTGCAGACTATAGCCGCTGCCGTGAGCCCATCAGCATCCACGTGGGAGACGACGAGAAGATTCTTTTTCGTCTTGATCTCCTCGGCAGCGCTCTTGCATAGCTCGCTTAGCTGCCCAAACTTCCCGGCGATCTCCAGGGTGTCCTGCATATCCATCGTAACTTTAATGAAGTGTTAATAAATCTATGGCGTGGGGTGAAAGTAATCACTTTATCCGCTATCATTTTGCTGGGTAAGGTTTATTCTTGAGGCCCAGATCGTCCCCAGCAGCCGGTAGCTGCCAGGGCTCTTATTCATCTGAGGATAGTCGCGAACAGTAATCTCATGGAAGGCAGGTGTTTTTGTAAAAAGGAACTGGTCTTCGATAGAGACGTTCTCAGAGTTGTTGCTGAAAAAGACATATTTGTTCACAACCTCTCCGCTTCCCCGCACCCTTCCTGCGGCCAGTGTGCTCTCGTCGGATCCCATCTTAAAATCGGTCATTACAGTCCCGGACCCTACAACATTATGGCTGTAGTCAATATCCATACCTGCAGATGCGGCATACGCCCCGGCCATCAACATCGTCAGGGCCAAAATCAGCAGAGCTAGAGGAATATCAAAGCAAAGCTCACGCGAAGGGGCATTTCTTTTTTTCATTTATCATTGCCTGCCTTATCTTTATCCGTATTTAAGCCTGCGGAACTGCAGAACATTGCAGCCAGACAAAAGGGCATTATTATATGGCAGAGAAAGATAGCAAAAGGTCATTCATGACAGCTCAAAAGACCATGCCGCCATTCAGCCAGCTTGACATAGCGCCTACAGCAGCTGCTATCCTGGGCCTGGAGCTTCCTGGCCTGGACGGCCGGCCGATTGATTTTGCAGTGGACTGGGGCTGCAAAAACGTCGCGCTCATCATCATCGACAGCCTGGGTTATGATTTATTAGTGCGGCTCTTGCCCAGGCTGGAGAACATGAGGGCTCTCTCTATGGAAGGGCAGCTCTTGCGGGCCAGGGCCGTCTCCAATCGCACCACACCTGCCATCGCCAGCATCTTGAGCGGACTTTTGCCTGAGCACCACCAAATTTGGGATAAGGCCGGCGCAAAAGAGTCCCGCATCCTCAGCCTGCCGGAGATAGCAGCAGCATCAGGCCTGCGTTGCGCGGTGATAATGGAACAAAATGGAGCCGACGTTTACCAGGGCTTGGTTGAGATAGTGCGCGGCATACCGGACAGCATCCCTGCGCAGGACTTTGATAAAGAGGCTTGCCGCATGACATGTCAGGCCCTATTAGAGAGGCCCAGGCTTCTCGTCTCCTACTTCATAGGAATTGATAAGAGCATTCATCTGGGCCAGGGCTGGGATGGCATAACAGAGGCTGCTTTGCTTATTGATCGCTGCATAGGTGAGATCGTAAGGACGGCAATCGATGATACTATATTCATTATCTGCGGAGATCATCCTATACACGCCGGGCCGCTGAAAAGAACCAGAGAGCCCTACTGTGTGGCTATGATCCTGGCAAAAAGATGTGCGCAAAAATAGGAATCTAACGGGCTTTCGATAAGTTTAAATGCCGTAAGCGGATAATAAGGGTCCAATGGATGAGGATCTCTCTGAAGTTTTTCAATTAATTGCCGAAGATGAACGAAAGCGCAGATATCTTAAGGAGGTCGGCGACTGGCTCGTAGAAGAATATTTCGAACTCCGTCAAGCATCTTGAATTATTTGCTAATCTCTTGGTTTTTCTTTATTTATGAGACTTATCCGTTCCTGGATCACAGCCTCAACTAGATACGTAACTAAAATACTTAAACACAATTCTGATGCGGCTTCATAGTAGATTTGAAATTTCTGAGCATTCTATGCGGCAACTTCGCGCGCATCAATTCACAAAGTTTTTAGAGAACCGGGCAGATTTTCGGGCAGTTTTTCTATAATTTCCGCATCTCAGGGCTTTGTGAAATGGGTTCACAAAGGCAAAAGCTCCTCCGCGCAGAAATATCGAGCCTACTGATATCTATTATCATAATAGTATTCGCCCGAAATCTCTTTTCACACCACACTATGATGCATCTTTCCGGTCTTAAACATCTGTTGTGAAATACTATTCTGAATACTATTGAGCCTTTATTTCGAAAAAGAACTTCAAATATGTGTTTTAAGCCATTAACCACAACTACCAACTATTAGAAAGGTTTATATATTACAAAAACCAGGTTAATGTTGTGCCAGAATGGCCAGACAACCTGTCTGATTACATCAAGATGAGATGAATAAAGAAGGCTTATTTGTCTGAGGGGATGGATGGACCTTCGCAATATCTCAGAGCAGTAAGGGAGTGTAGAGGACGGACATATCCAGTATATCGGCTCTGTTTGCTCCACATAAATGTGTGAAAGAGCTGTGTCATCTGGAAAATGTTCACCATTGTGCAAGCATAACGTCACCGTAAGGGATGGCACGAGGAGTAGCAATGAAGGGGAATCGAAGGCTAAAAGGCCTTTCCGGTATCCAGTGAAATGCTTCACAGCAATGCACTTCTTGCAGGGATGGCACAAAGGGGTAGCGAAAGGGAGTTCGTATCGGATCCGGATATAATGCGTCTGTCTACAGACTGTTCACTGTCGGAAAGGGACGACAAAACAGCTCTGGATTGATGCAGACGACATATTCTTGGCCGGATAAATTCTCGTTATCGGAAAGGGACGACAATGAGGATGGAAAGGGGACGGATGAGACGGGATCTGATATGAATTGTAGGGATCAGGCTGTGAAAGCAATGCTTTTCATAGCCTGACTAGAAAAGGGGATGGCACGAAAGCATACATGGATCGGGTCAGCTGGAAAGGGATTCATGCAAAAGCTGATCCGATCCGGAAAAAGAGAGTTGTTAGCTAAAGGGCTATGAAGAGGGGAAAATTGTGAGAGGGCATATTAAATTGTTTATGCTGCAGATGAACCTGGAGAAATCCAAGCAGCCCAAAAATGCTGCAATGACAGAAAATGTCTGCCTTGGCATCTGCCGGGATGCAGCTTCCTCTGTAGAGCGCATATTCCTGCCTTCTTTAGAGATAATATCCGGAAGATGATCTGGAGAGGATTGAAATGAGGATCCGGATAGAGATAGAAGACAAAGGCCTCAAGTCATCTCATGAGTTCGAGTCCCAAAACATGGATGGAGAGGCTCTAAGAGACAGAATTATAGGCTTTCTGTCAGCTTCCGGTGTCTTTGAGGGCAGAGGAGAGAGCATTGCATCAGTCGCATCTGCTCGTGATTATAGCAGCGGAACGCTCATGGATCGGCTAGAAAGCTTCATCCGATATGAGTTTTCCAATACATGGTTTACAACCCAGGAATTAAGAGAGCGATATGAGACTGTAGCCGATGATATCAAGCTTTCCACAGTCTCCACCTATCTATCCCGCATGAATCGCGACCATCTGCTGGATAAGAGAGGGAATAGGAACAACCGGCAGTACAGGCTAATCGAGATGATCGAGCCGGAGATGGTATCGCAGCATAATTATCAACGCCAAACTAGCTATGAGAAAAAAAGAGCATAAAGCAGATGAAAAATAGCCCGACCGGAAAGCATCTTATGGATCTTTCCCACCTCCAAGAGATCGTTTGCCATAGATTTCCGGTCCGGCTCCTCTGCTATGGCCTGCCGTCTGTCGCATTATGCCGGCAGTTTTTTTTGCGTCTCGGACTCAGGCTACACCACGAAGGCGAGCCTGCGTTAGATTGATGGCATACCTGGCGAATGAATTCTCCGGATCCATCTGCAAAATCTCCTCAAAGGCGCTAAGAGCTTCTTGGGAGCGGTTTTGGGCCACCAATGCCAGGCCCTTGTAGTATTTGGCATCAATATTTTGAGGCTGCAACAAGATGGCTTTCTCAAAGCTCTGCAAAGCCTCATCAAGCCTTCCACTCTGGTTATGCGCCAGTCCCAGTCCCAGCCAGGCGGCTGAATCTTCAGGTTTCAGCCGGGTCGCATTCCGGAAGGCATCTGCCGATTGGCTGTAGCGGCCCAAAGAGTAGTACACCTGGCCCAGATTATACCATACTTCCTCATGAGAGGAATCGGCCCGGCATGCCTCTTCCAGGCTCTGGGCTGCTTCATTGTGCCGGCCAATCGCTGCCTGCATGCTCCCCAGGTTAGACCAGGCAGCATAGTTTCCAGGCTTTAAGGACACGATCTCCTGGAAGCATTTTAATGCAAGAGAGATATTGCCGAGAGCCGCCAGCGCCAGGCCCTTGCCCTGCAATGCATCAACATCCAACGAATTCAGACTCAGGGACTTTTCAAAGAGCGGCAGAGATTTGTTGTACTCACCCAGGGCGCAGAGGGCATTGCCCTGTCTCCTGTAGCTGGGAGCATTGCCCGGATGAAATGCAGTCGCCTGCTCGTAGTAGTGAAGAGCATCACTGTAGTTGCCCTTTTCGTAAAGAGCATCTCCCATGCCCAGGAGTGCAGCCGCGTTTTGCGGCTCTATGGCAATAGCCTGCTCGTAGCTTTGCAGGGCTTGATCCACATCCTTGACGCAGAGTAGCGCATTGCCCCTGCCTGCCCAGGCGGCGGCATTATTTTCGTCCAGAGCCAGTGCTTGGTCATAAGAATTCAGAGCTGATTTGCAGTCCGCAATTTCGTATTGAATCCCGGCCACTCCCAACAATGCCCGAACATTTTGACGATCGATTTCCAGAGCTTTTTTATAAAACGGCAAAGCCTTTTCAGGAAGGCCATTGTCCAGGAGGATATTTCCCTTACCAAGCAATGCCTGCACATTGTCCGGCTCCTGATCGAGAACGCTGCCATAGGCCAGCAGAGCGCCGGCGAGATCGTTTTGCTCTGAGAGCACATCTCCCTTACCCAGAAGTGCCGCTGTGTTTTCCGGCTCCTGCAAGAGAGCCTGATCATAGCACCGCAGGGCCTGTTCCATCTTTCCTTGCCTATAGAGGGCCTCTCCTTTTCCTAATAGAGCGGGGACGCTTTTTGAATCCTGGGCGAGTGCACCTGCAAAGCTATCCAGAGCGAAGGGTAAATCATGCAGCTCCAGATGGCAGTATCCATTGCCAAGCAATGCCCGAAGATCGTAGGGCTTTATTTTCAGAGCCTGAGAAAATGCGAGCAGAGAGGAGTTGTAGTCCTGCAGGGCATAAAGAGCCTCGGCTTTTCCCAGAATTGAATCAAAATCCAGGGGATCATGCACAAGCGCTGCCTCGTAGTACTGCAAAGCCTGGCCATATTCCCGGAGAGCCATGTTGGCACCGCCCATGCCCCGCAAGGCAGACTCATTTTCTTTTTCCAGTACTAATGCCCGGGAAAAGCATTGCACTGCCTCCTGGTACTTTGCCAATTGCAGCAATAAGCTGCCTTTTCCCAGCAGGGTCTGTGTATTATTATCATCCAGCTTCAGCGCCTTTTCGTAGCTTTGCAAAGCGCCTTTATTGTCTTGCAGCCTCTCCTGCACCTGTGCCTTTTCATTCCACAGGGCTATATTCTCCGGGTCCAGACGAAGGGCAGAGTCGATGAATAGCCCTGCCATTCTATATTTCCCTGTCAAGGCCAGGATGCGCCCCTTTAATGCCAGGGCTTGGGAGCTGGACTGATTTATCTGCAACGCCCTTTCCAGAGAAACAAGGGCCTCGGTCTGCCTGCCCAGGCTGGAGAGCATCTGCCCTTTGAGCAGCCATGCCTCTGCCCGATTGGTGTCAAGCTCAAGGGATTTGTTGATGCTCTCCAGAGCGAGAGCATACGAGCCGTTCCTGCTATAGTTTTCAGCCAGGACAAAATAGTGGGTATATTCTATATTCTCCATCTCATTTTCCCTTTGCCGGGAAGCATTCCCTGATTCGGCATCCTCTGTCTTGGCGAGAAGTGCTGCCAATGCCCTCTCTTTTCCGGCCAGGGCTCCAGGGTCATCAGGCGAGAGGACAATGGCAGTCTCGTAACTCTTCTGTGCCTCTGGGAAGAGGCCTTTTTCTAAGAGCTGATCGCCCTCAGCCGTCAGAGCCCTGACCCAACCGGACAGTGCTTCTTCGCTTTGAGGTGCAAGCCTGGAAGCGTCCTCAAAATTTTCGAGGGCCTGGAATACGTTTCCTGCGGCAAGAGCTTTCTCGCCCAGGCCCACCAGTGCCTGGGACTTGCCCGCCTTGCCCATCTCATTAGATGAATTGCCGTCCAGGATCTCATCATAGCAGGCAAAAGCCTCCTCAAATCTGTCCAGGCTGCTCAAAGCGTCTCCCTTAAGTTGCAGAGCTCTGAGATTTTGCGGGCCAGGAGCTAGGCCAGGAGCAAGTGCAAGAGCATCATTGCTGCTCTCGTAAGCTTCCTCAAATTTTCCTTCCTGCAAAAATGCAAAGCCCTGGGCCAGCAGAACTCTAACCTGGCCTGCCTCGCCAGCCGCGCTCAGGCCGTAAAGGGAAGCGTTCTTGAAACTATGCAAAGCCTCATCGTAGCTTTCCAGGGCAAGGGATGCATTGGCCTTGCCCAGCCACGCCCCGGCAAGGCTGCTGTCCAAAGTCAGTGCCCTCTCGTAGCTCTGCCGGGCCTCGCCCCATTCTCCAGCCAGCTCTTTCGTCCTGCCGTCCTCCAGCCAGAGCCGGGAGTTCTTGGCATCTTTTCCCAGGGCATAATTGAAGCACAGCTCGGCCATCTTGTAGCGGCCCAGCCTGGTGAGTGCAACGCCTTTGCCGCCCCAGGCCGATGCGTTTTCGGGATCGATCTTTATGGCCCGGTCAAAGCTTTCGATAGCCTGCGCAAAGCTGCCGTTTAAGAGAGACGCCTGGCCCGTTTCCAGCCAGTAGGAAGTACTACCTGAAGCTGCGGCTGCGGCAGATGCAGGAAGGGATAACAGCAGCATGCAAGCCAGCATGGCGAAAGACGACATCAAGGACGGAGATGGAGAGGTCTTTTGCAAGGCAATCACTGCTCTACAGAGAATTGCAGATGGGATATATTACCAGCGCTTCCAGCACAAATGCAAAAATTTATCTTTCAGTCGATTTCGTATTACTATGGTTAACATGACTTCATCTTCTGCTAAAAGAAATATCCTGATGATTTCTGCAGGCGGCTCTTTCCTGGCTCCTTTCATGGTATCTGCTTTGATAGTGGCTTTGCCCACTATCGGCAATGAACTATCCATGGATGCTGTCACAATGAGCTGGCTGGCCAATGTCTTTTTTCTGGCAGCATCCATGTTCCTGATTCCTTTCGGGAGATTGGCAGACATCTTTGGCGTCAAAAGGATCTTTTCCATTGGCATCGCTATCTACTTTGTTTCTGCCCTTCTAGCCTCACTGGCACCCAGCACCACGGTCCTAATAGCGGCTCGCTTCCTGACGGGCCTGGGCGCTGCCATGATCTTCGGAACCTCTCTCGCTCTGCTCAGCCTCTCGCTTTTGGAGGAAGAAAGAGGAGAAGCCCTGGGCATAAACATTGCTTCCAATCTCACTGGATTTGCCCTGGGATTTTTCCTGGGAGGGCTTTTGACCTACTACGCGAGCTGGAGGTTTATTTTCATCTTCACTCTTCCCATAAGCGCCGTGGTGATGGCATTAATTCGATTGAGGCTTCCAGGCGAGTGTGCATTCTCTAAAGGACAGAAGTTCGATTTGATTGGATCGGCCATGATTGTCGCCCTCCTGTTTCTGATCATTCTGGGGCTCTCCGAGCTTCCCGCTCCTGGGGGAGGTGTCCTCATCATCGCTGGAATAGCGGTATTTTTGCTATTCGCTTTGCGTCAATCCGGGAATGGCAGCCCGGTGATAGATCTTGATCTCTTTCGAAAGAATCGCTGCTTCTCATTTTCCAATGCTGCCATAATGATCTACACCACATCCACCCTGGCGGTTATCTTCCTGTTCAGCTTTTACCTTCAGTATATTAAAGGATTCGATAGCAAGCAGTCTGGTCTGATATTGCTGGCATCAACCTTGATCATGGCCGCGCTGGTGATATACGCAGGCCGTCTCTCAGACCGCATGAATCTTTACCGCCTGGCCGGCACCGGGGTGATTATATCCATGGCAGGCCTTTTGCCCATGACCCTCATCTCATCAAACACATCCCTTTTCCATGCTCTCTTGGAGCTGGTTTTAGTCTTGGCAGGTGGAGCGCTCTTTTATCCACCCATGGTGAAGATAGTCCTGGGCTCCATATCACGAGACAAGTATGGTGTGGGCTCCAGCCTGGCGGAGACGATGCGGCTTGTAGGAAATGCCGGCAGCATAGCCCTGGTGACGGTTGGTTTCACATATTACCTGGGCGGAACAGAGATCACGCCCGAAAATTATCCGGCATTCCTGCAGAGCATGAAGTTGATTTTAGCGGCCTTTTCGGCGCTTTGTATGGCTAGCTTGCTGTTGATTTTGCTGGCTTCGCACGCAAAACCACAAAAAAATACATGAAAGGCCATTAGATCGTGTGCTAAAAACAGATCACAATAAAGCTATTTCAACAGGATCGCCGTCTTCCAGCCCCAGCGTCCGGCGCAGCTGCACGGGCGCTATGACCTCGATCAATTCCGGCGGATAGCGGCTCTGCTCGGGCCTGACCACAGCAGCCTGCATGCCGTTCAGCGTAATGCGGTAGCATTTGCACTCGCCAAAGCTCTTGCCCTCTTCCTGGAAGCTTTCAATCCTGATCGGCTCCTGCTCCTCAGGAAAGGGCTCCTCCAGCAGCACGTTCAGGGTGCCGGGGAAGGGAACAAAGCCCAGATGCTGCAAGAGCTGGCGGCTGTAGCCCTCACGGGTGAGGAAGTACTGGGCCTGCCCGAGACCTGACGCAATTTTTCCGCGCATGAATTCGACCTGCTAGCTCCGCATAGCTCTTGTCATTATGGTAACCGGTCTGCAAGAACCGCATACACTTATCGTGATCTTAAACTTACGGTCGGCAAGGATTGGAAACAGCCCCATGGCTAAGTTGCCAGGACACGCAAAAGGAGATGAATGCGATGGAGTACATGGTAAAAAGTTCATTTAAATAAAAAAAATTAATATTTCGCAATCTCAGAGCTGCTTAAGGGTCCTGTTGAAAAATGTCGCCATCTGCCAGCAGGCATCCCTGGCCGCAAAGCTTTCCGATAACCGGCCATCTTCGATCATAAAGCCGTGCGGCTCTCCCTGATAAACCTTCATCTCGAAGTACTTGCCCGTGGCATTTAATTCTTCGGCATAGCGATAGATTTCCGAGATCTTACTGGACTGATCATAGGTCCCGTGAATCACTAGCATAGGAACTTTCAATAAAGCCATAAAGTCAGCAGGCTTAGATTCATTAAGGAAGCCTCCCGAGTAAGGAAATCCGTAAAATGCGACACCGGACTTGAAATCCATCTGCGGCAGGAAGAGCATGGTGTATCTTCCTCCTGCGCAAAAGCCAGTGAGCCCCAGATTGCTGACATCGACGTCCGTTCTTGTCTTCAAATACATGACTGAGGTCTTGATTAGCTGGCTTACCGTTTCATCATCAGGTGTTTTGTTGAATGTCTGCCATTCCGGCGCAATGACCACGAAGCCGTCTCCTGCAAACTTATCCACCAGAGTCTTGTATCCCGGCTCAAGACCTCTAAAAGAGTGAATCAGGACTATTCCAGGCCATTTGCCAACAGATTCTGGTGCAGCCAGATATGCGGGATAAGTCATGCCGCTACTGGATATGTTCAAGGTCTCATTTTGAACCTTCTTGACAGATTCATCTATCTGAGTGCAGCCTGAGATGCCTACAAAGGCAATCATCAGGAGACACAGCGCAAGTCTATACATCTCTTTTGCACCTCCAGTTAATGATATTAT
>CAYXSJ010000016.1:0-1256 GCA_964467095.1 uncultured Methanotrichaceae archaeon | reverse complement strand
GCGAAATGAGCCGTTTTTAACAGAAACGAGCCATAGGGGAATCATTCCTACCTTAATTGTCTGTCCAGTCCGCACAGCTTTTCGCTGATACTCCAGAGCTTCTCTTGAATCTTCCGATCATAGCTGATGGGCGAAGATGGCAAAGCCTTGCAGTCTTCAAAATAGCTGCCTGATAGCCCTTCCACCTCAGGAGAGCTGGCCAAATAAACAGAGGTCCTGGCCCCATTTTCAGGAGTGTCTCCTGGGTAATCACCAAAGCCCGCCAGTAGCAGCTTGGTCTTTATAACTCCAGGATGCAGGCAGTTGGCAGTCACTGCGGTGCCCTTCAAGCGCTGCGCCAGGGCATAGGTGAAGAGGATCAAAGCCAGCTTGGATGTGGCATAAGCATCAAAAGCCTCGTAGCGCTTTTCCCCCTGCAAGTTGCTCCAGTCCATTGTTCCATTCCAGTGGGCGATGGATGCCACATTGATGATCCGGCCGGGTACGCTTCTCTTAATCAAGCTCTGTAGCTCGTGGGTGAGCAGGAACGGCGCCAGGAAGTTGACAGCAAATGTAGTCTCCAAAGCATCCTCTGTCAGCTTTCGCTCCGGCTGGTAGGTTCCTGCATTGTTGATGAGCACATGCAAATGATTGTAACTCCCCCGGATATCTGTAGCAAGATTTTTCACCTGGCGCTGCGATGCAAGGTCCGCCAGGAAGAACTGCAGACGATTGTTTCCGGTCTTGCGCCGTATATCCTCTTGAACGCTTCGGCCTCTCTCAGCGCTTCTTCCGTGCAAGATCACTTCTGCATCCATTTGGGCCAGCTGCAGCGCTGTGCTCCTTCCGATTCCATCGGTCGAACCCGTAACCAAAACCGTCAGATTTTTCATTTCATTCATCGCCTCAGGAGCTTGAGAGCGATATTAGTGCCCATCTTCTGTGCGAAGCCCAGGTTGATCATGAGCATGGCCATGGGCTCAAGATAGCGGGCATAACTAAGTGGTCCAACATCCAGCGGCTCCAGGCCCGTTTCTCTTATGAGACCTTCAACCACTGCTTTGGAAGCAGCATCGTCACCGCAAAAGAATCCCGTGGGATTCGTGCTTCCGAACATGCGGGAATCTGATTGCATCAGAGCCGCAAATGTGGTGTGAAAAGCCTTTACAACCTTTGCCCCCAGTGCCATTCTCGCCACCTCCTCAGCTGCGGAGGTTGCGCCCCCAACAGAAAGGCCGCTGTAATCTGGTTTGAGAGGATTGGTGCAGTCGATAAGG
>CAYXSJ010000015.1:7832-25223 GCA_964467095.1 uncultured Methanotrichaceae archaeon | reverse complement strand
CCGACCTAAAGGTTAAGAGCCTTTCGCTCTGCCTGACTAAGCTACCGGCCCGGACTCCTCCAATGTTGATGCTAGATATATACGTTTCGGGTGACAGATTATCTGAGAGCCCCTGCGCATGCATTTCGCAATAAATGCAGAGGAAGTGAATTGCAAATTTTATCGCGGAAGTAACGAAAACGTCCCGGAAAAAAGAGAAGGCAGGAGCAACAAATGCCCCTTAAAATCTATTGATATACCGTTCAATCTCCCAGGTATGAACGTGAGTGTTGTAAGCCTCCCACTCCAAAAGGCCCAGGCGCATGATATTATTAAAGACATGCTCGCCCAAAGCCTCGCGTACGACCTTGTCTGCTTCCAGATAGTCCAAAGCCTCCTTGAGATTGGCGGGCAGGGTCTTGATGCCCAAAGCTTTGCGCTCGGCTGGGCTGAGGTGATAGACATTCAGATCCACCGGCTCACCCGGATCGATGCACCTCTTGATTCCGTCAAGACCCGCCGCCAGGATAACGGCAAAAGTCAGGTAGGGATTGCAGGTCGGATCAGGCGAGCGGAACTCCGCACGTGTGGATAGACCCCTGCCGGCTGGAATACGAATGAGCGAGGAGCGATTAGGTCCGGACCAGGTGATGTAGACTGGTGCCTCAAAGCCCGAGACCAGTCGCTTATATGAGTTGATGAGGGGATTGGCAATGGCGGTTATGGCACAGGCATGCTCGATCAAGCCACCCACGAAGAACCTGGCCAGATCGCTGACGCCCATGGCGGTATCGGAATCGAAGAATGCATTCTCCTGGCCCCTAAATAGTGATATATTGGCATGCATTCCCGAGCCGGCTGCGCCGTAAATGGGCTTGGGCATGAAAGTGGCGCGCAGGCCCTCCCTCATGGCGATGGTCTTGGTGACATACTTGAAGGTCACTACCTTGTCGGCATTCTTCAGAGCGTCGTCATAAACAAAGTCTATCTCATGCTGACCCTTGGCAAGCTCGTGATGAGAGGCTTCAATGGTAAAGCCCATCTGCGTCAGCGCCCGGACGATCTCGCGACGTACATCCTCTGCCAGGTCCACGGGACCCAGGTCAAAGTAGCCACCAAAATCGTGCGGATTGGTAGCTGAGCCGCCGTTCTGTTTTTCGAAGAGGAAGAACTCCAGCTCCGGGCCGACATTCATTCTAAAGCCCATCTCCTGGGCTCTATCGAGCTGCCTGCGCAGGACACGGCGAGGATCGCCCTCGAAGGGCTTTCCATTGGGCAGGTGCACATCGCAAATCAGCCGGGCCTCGTTGGAGCCATCCTTTGAGCGCCAGGGCAAGAGGCTGAAGGTGGACAGGTCTGGTTGCAGTACCATATCCGACTCCTGGATTCTGGCAAATCCCTCAATGGAGGAGCCATCAAAGGATATGCCGCTCTTCAAGGCCTTTCCTATCTGGGTAATGGGAATGGCCACGTTCTTTACAATTCCCGATATATCCGTGAACTGCAGACGGAGGAACTCTACGTTCTTCTCCTGAATGATTTTAAGCACCTGCTCCTGAGAGTTCATTACATTATCATCTCCTGCACGACCCGCGAAGTCTTTCATCAGCAGAAATCCGCGAGCGTAAAGTCTAAAGCCCATATGCAAGGGCATGATTGCATTGACCGGTAAGCCTCAACCTTGTCTTTTAAATAGGTAACCGAAGGCAAAAGGTGTTTCGACTGCTTTGCCCCTCTTCTGCAACAGACTCTTGTACAGCGAATCTTGTTGCGGCAATTATGCTTATCTAGGGTTATACTATTCATAAGGGATTTGATGTCCGGCAAAAGAGTTTTCGTGGTGGACGCGGGAGGCAGAGGAAATGCCATAGCTCATGCCTTTGCCCGGAGCGGCGACGTGGAGAAGGTATTCGTAGCTCCCGGAAATGCAGGCAGCGAGATGATAGAGAAGTGCCGCCTGGCAACAGTGCAAGGCAAGCCTCCAAAGACCATCTCGGAAATGCTCGCTTTTGCGAAACAGGAAAATATAGACCTGACCTTCGTCGGGCCGGAGGGCTACCTGTCCGATGGCATAGTCAATATCTTCCAGGAGGAAGGCCAGAGAATCCTGGGCCCCAAGAAAGAGGCGGCAATCCTTGAAAACAGCAAGTGCAGGGCCAAAGATCTTCTCAAGAGCCTGAATGTTCCCGTGCCGCACTGCAAAAATTTCGATGACCCGGCTGCGGCCAGGGAGTACGCTCATCAGTTCTGCTCGGAAAATCCCGGGCAGGGCCTGGTGATCAAGGCAGACGGTCTCGCCGCAGGAAAGGGCTCCGTGGTCTGCTCAACAGAAGAGGAGGCCCTGTCCACCATTGACCGCATCATGGTCAGCCCCAAGCTCTTTGGCCGGGCAGGAGAGCGGATTGAGATTGAAAAGCGGCTGGAAGGGCGCGAGCTGATGTTCTTTTCCTTAAGTGATGGCAGGACGGTCCAGCCTCTGGAGTCGGCTTTAGACTACAAGCAGGCATTTTCTGCAGACGAAACTGTCGCCGTCCGGCTCTTCAACAAGCTCGCGAAAAATCCCAATTTAGATAACAATCCCAACACCGGCGGCATGGGCGGATTCTCGCCTCACCCCTGGCTGGACGAGGAGCTGACCGGGAAAATAATGAATAAGATCGCCGTGCCGACTGTGCGCGGCTTTAAGGAATCCACCGGGCAGGATTACGTGGGCGTGATCTACTTCGGGCTGATGATCTCTGAGGAGAGGGAGCCGTCCGTGCTGGAGATCAATGTGCGTCTGGGCGATCCCGAGACGCAGGTCATTCTGCCCCGCCTGGAAACAGACTTCTTCCAGCTATCTGAGGCGATGCTGGACAGAAGGCTGGACTGCATGCCGCTACAGTGGTCCCGCGATTTCTGTCTGGGTATATGTGCCACCTCCGGCCGGGCCATCAAGCCGTTAGCCTCGGGCGGGGGCGGGGAGCGGCCCGGCTATCCGGGAGAGCACTACACCAACATGCCCATCTCTGGACTGGAGAAGGTGGACTCAGATGTCCTGGTCTACCACAACGGCACGGCCTTTGGCCAGGATGCTGCGGGCAAGAGAAGGCTGTTTACCACTGGCGGCCGGGTGCTGACCATGGTCGCGCGCGCCGGGAGCCTTGCCGAGGCCAGGATCAAGGCCTACGACAACATCAAGAGGATCAGGTTTAATGGAATGCGCTACAGAAAGGACATAGGCCTGGGCTATCTATGATGATATTCGGCCTGGAAGGAACGGCCTGGAACCTGAGTGCTGCTCTGGTGGACGAGCAGGGCGTGATCTACGAGAAGAGCGCCACCTACACCCCGGCCAAAGGAGGCATCCACCCTCGCGAGGCTGCCCAGCATCATGCGGAGTATATGCCCAAGGTAGTGGGAGATGTGCTGGCTCACACTCGAGAGCAGGGATTGAAGATAGACGCCATCGCCTTTTCCCAGGGCCCGGGACTGGGGCCGTGCCTCAGGACGGTGGCCACTGCAGCGCGCACGCTATCCCTGCGTTTTGGCGTTCCCCTGGTGGGAGTAAACCATTGCGTGGCGCACATTGAAGTGGGCAAATGGCAATCAGGGGCGTCAGATCCGGCTGTCATTTACGTCAGCGGTGCCAACTCGCAGGTGCTGGCTCTGCGCCAGGGCCATTACCGGATATTCGGCGAGACGCTGGACATCAGCGTGGGAAATGCCATTGACAAGTTTGCCCGCTCCGTGGGCCTCTCCCACCCCGGCGGCCCAAAGGTGGAGGAGCTGGCCCGGCAGGCCAAGCAGTACATCCCCCTGCCTTACACAGTGAAGGGCATGGACCTCTCCTTCTCCGGCCTGTCTACGGCTGCCACGCAGGCGACCAAGAAGTATGATCTTGCCGATGTCTGCTACAGTTTGCAGGAGACTGCCTTTGCTATGCTGGTTGAGGTGACGGAGAGAGCAATGGCCCATGCCGAGAAGAAGGAGGCCATGCTCGTCGGAGGCGTGGGAGCGAACAAGCGCCTGGGCGAGATGCTAAACATCATGTGCGAGGAGAGGGGGGCCCGGTTCTTTTTGCCGCCGAGAAAGTTCATGGGTGACAACGGCAGCATGATCGCCTACACAGGCCTGATCATGCTGAAGAGCGGCTGCGTGACGCCGCTCGCTGAGTCGAAGGTGCTGCCGGGCTACAGGACGGACGAAGTGGCAGTGACGTGGGGCTAGTCGACTGTAATATGTTAAGAATAGACCAGAGCTTGTCGTAAGATCTTGCAGCATTTATGAAAAAATGAGTCTTTTCTGGTAGCAAGCATAGGCTCAACGTCTGCTCTGGCGTTTTGAAATTCACGAAGCTGCGTATCTGAAATTGACCACCGGATCCGTCAAGTCAAATCCCTGCACATCCAGCACAATTGATCCGTTGTAAGCGGTGGAAAGAAGCTCCAGCCCCTCGGTGCAGTTGATCTTCTGGAAGGCAAAGCCTCCCGAGACAAAGAATACGGCATGATACTCATCGTAATAGCCGTCGGCGGGAAACGACAGCCTCCAGCCATCGCCGTCTTTCTCGACCAGAGAATCGCAAACCGCGTAAAGCTGGCCGTTATCCTCGTAGATTTTATCAGAGGTGTTCAGGAAGGCAAGACCGGATATGTCGTCCACGTTGCCCACGACCAACGCTTTCCCAGGGGTGCCATCCACATAGACGTTTAAAAAGAGCTGCCCGCCATCGCCCAAGGCGGTCAACGAAAAGAGGAGAAGCAATGCCATAGCAGCGCTCGCCAGCTTCGGGGAAGCCATCAAAGCACCCCAAAAAGGTCGAGATGATTGGAAGCTATCAACTCATCTCCCTACCATCATTTTATTCTGGCCGTTGCGGGGATGCTCCATGTCGACCAGGAGAGAGTAGCTGGCCGCAAGAGAGCCCTGCTCGATATACAGCTCGCCCTTTCCAACTATGCCCTCGTCGGTGGGAGATATGATCATTGAGATGTTGCCCAAGATCGCCGTATCATTTGCGGTAGATAGCGGGCCCGAATCGGCCAGATCGGCCTTCAAAGCAGTCGAATTATTGCCGGAGGCTGATAAGGCTATGTTGATGAGCGGATAGATACTGCGATCCAGAATCATGCTGCCGCGATTAGTCTTCTTGCCTTCTTTTGCCCGTATGTCATCCCTGATCTCTTCCAGGCTCTTGTTGGAGGCCAGGAGACCTCTGATCTGACTGGGGTCCAAAGGCATGATGGCCTCAACCTTCAGCCGAAGGAGATGAGACTCATTGTCCCTGAGCGCAAAACCATGACCGCTATACAAGACATCCACGGGAACGCCCATGGGAAAGCCCGCATTTTGAGGCGGCATCATTCCCGTATCATGAGGACCAATCCCCTCACGGGGTATATCATTCCGGTTCTGATTGGGCTTGGAGACCTCCTCAGGAACGCCCTTAGGAAAGCCCGCGTTTTCGGGCGGCATCATTTCCGTATCATGGGGACTCATTCCCTCGCGGGGCTCATCCATATTCTGGTTCTCATTGGGCTCAGCTAGAGACATGCCGGATAGACCGACAAAGAGCAAACTCGCCAGCCCTATGCATAAAATTCTTCTGGAAATATCCATCATCAAGATTCGCCCGCCAAAACGGCCCAACAGCTTTTCCCGAATTCGCAATACTTGATCATAGTGCATCTTTCATTTATAAGATTATTTCCTGGGCTTATTTTCCTGGCTGCAATACGAAAGGTGCCGAACAATATAAAAGATTAGGGCCGAACGAACGCTCTAAAATGAAGAGGACCCGTCCATAGGCCGGATGAGAACGGTTCAGGAATGTTCCTTTTTGGATAAAAACCAATCGGAAAGTTCGATTATATTGGTTCTACCCCATTCCTTCTTGCTTACAAGTTTTCTCCGCTCTAAGGAAATCAAAATTCCTGTTAAGGAAGATTTAGGTGTGCCAGTCTCATATCGGATCTCCGCCTGTGTCATTCTGCCACCATGAGCGATTAATGTGCTCATCACGGCTCGCTCTCTGGCGGTAAGTGTCTGCATGACTGCCTCCATCTCAGAACTGACCACGATGTCGTTTTTCACGGACAGCTCCACAGGCGGTGCTGGTAATATTCCTGCAGCCGATATCTCCTGGGCGCCTGCAGATTCTGTTGAAAGGGAGGCATTTGTCGGTATCTCCAGATCGCTTGCCTGAGATGGCGAGGGGGATGGCTCTTTGCTGCCAGGCTCATTCGCGAGGGGGGCATGTGATTCTTCGGACAGGAATACGCCATCATCCTCGGCAGATGAAGATGGGCGAGAATAATCATCTGCTAAAGACGAGGCATCGACGTCGGCTGAATGCAGGTCCAACGGTACTGCCGTATAGGGCAACTCGGATTGAGGTGCTGTTGAGCCGCGCTTCTTTCTCTGCAAGAAGACGGCGAAGCCAAAGCCTGCCACCAGGAGAACGGCAGCAATGAGAAGCATGATCAGAGCGGCATCCCCGCCCGGATAGCCGGGGGGAAGGGGCGGAAGATTGCTGCCGTTAGCAGCCAGGGGCTGTTGATACTGGATGGATATACGGGGGTCAGAGACTTCCCAGCCCTGCACATCCGCCACAAGGGACTCATTGGATGCAGAGAGCAAATATCCTAAACCCTGCGAGGCGTTGATCTCCCCCAGGCTCGTCTCGCTGGGCAGGTAGAAGGTGACACGATAATCGTCAAAGCTGCCGCGAGCATCAAAGCTCAGGGTCCAGAGATCTCCCGCCTTTGTTGTCAGAGCATCGGTGAGGGCATAGAGCTGATGGGAGTCGTTCTCGAGCCGGAACTGAGAGTTGTTCAGGAAAGATAGACCGCTGACATTTTCGGCATAGCCTGTGACCAGAGCTTTGCCGGCGTTATCCAGGTAGACGTTGACAATCAGCCTCTGACCGAGGGGTGCGTCCTGGGATTGAGCCGGCAGGAAGAGAAGTGCGGCAACAAAGAACAATGAGAGGATAACATGCCGGTACGCCCTCCTACTCGTGTTGCTGCAGCCCTTCATGATCATAGCAAAGACCGTCTTATTGCCTGAATCTATATAAACGACACTCAAAATTTCCCGCGGCCACATTAGTCACATTATTCCCTGCTACCAGGCCCGGCTGGCAACCGGCATCCTCCAGCCGCTGCCAAAGGCCCGATCCGTCACCTTCAGTCCTGGAGCAGCCTGCCGCCTCTTGAATTCAGCACTCTTCACTAGACCTAGAACCCTTTCCACCATTGCTTTTTCATATCCCTGGGCGAGCAGCTCCTCTTTTGACTGGTGCAGCTCGACATACCTCTCCAGAATCTCGTCCAGCACCTCGTAGGGAGGAAGGCTGTCCTGGTCGGTCTGGTCGAAGCGAAGCTCGGCGCTGGGAGCTTTATGCAGGACCTCGGCCGGGATGATCTCACTGCCCCGGGCGTTCAGCCATTTCGCCAGCCGGTAGACTGCCGTTTTGGGAACATCGGAGATTACAGCCAGGCCCCCGGACATGTCACCGTAGATGGTGCAGTAGCCCACCGCAATCTCCGACTTGTTTCCCGTGGTAAGAAGCACCAGGCGAAACTTGTTGGAGAGGGCCATGAGAAGGTTGCCCCGGATGCGGGCCTGGATGTTCTCCTCAGTTACGTCCTTCGGCAGGCCGCTGAAGGTCTCTGCCAGCTCCCTGTCAAAGGAGCTCATGATCTCAGTGATGCTCAGTGTAATCGTCTTTATTCCCAGGTTTTGAGCCACGGCCGTCGCGTCCTTTATGCTGGCCAGGCTGGTGTAAGGGGAAGGCATGAGCACGCCCAGTACGTTCTCCGGGCCCAGGGCAAAGGCCGCAATGGCAGCCACAAGGCTGGAGTCTATGCCCCCGGAAAGGCCCAGAAGAACACCGGAAAAGCCGCACTTGTGCACATAGTCGCGCGTGCCCAAAACCAGAGCACGCCAGATCTCCGATTCCGGAGTAAAATCATCTTCTGCGATCGCTGCCTTTCTGCCGGCCAGGTCTGCAATTATCAGGTCCTCCTCAAATCCTTTGGCGCGGGCCACCAGTCGACCGTTGCCATCGAAGACACAGCTTCGGCCGTCGAAGACCAGATCATCGTTGCCGCCTACCTGATTGACATAGATGAAGGGAACGCGGTACTTTTTCGCCAGGCCGGAAAGCATGGCCTCGCGGTGTTTTTGCTTGCCGACGGTGAAGGGTGATGCGGAGAGGTTGATAACGGCCTTCGCCCCAGCTGCCACCAGCTCCTGCACGGGATCTGTGTGATAGCGGCGGCGCATCCACTGGTCGCGATCATTCCAGATATCCTCACAGATGGAGATGCCCAGCGTCGCATTCCCCAGCTTCAGGATCTGCGGCTCTGCCGTTGGCTCAAAGTAGCGGTCCTCGTCAAAAACATCGTAGGTGGGAAGGAGCGTCTTTTTAAAGGTCCTCTCAACCCGGCCTTTGCGAAGCAGGGCGGCAGAGTTGAAGAGGGGGCGGCCCACCTCGCCAGGATTTCTCTCGGCCAGGCCCACCAGGAGAGGCGAGAGGTCGGCCAGATCATGAGCGAGGTGGCGCAGGGCTTGCCAACTGCGTTCTACAAAATCTGCATTGAGAAGCAGATCGCGGGGCGGGTAGCCAAGCAAAGCCAGCTCGCCTGTGACGGCCAGGTCGGCATCAGCTGCGCGGCGGGATGCGCCGGCGATGAGGTCGCTGTTGCCCTGGAGGTCTCCAACGGTGGGATTGAGCTGCAAGAGAGCAATTTTCATAGAAGTATTGGGATGGATGTCAGGAAAGGATTAATCTCTTTCGTTTTCCTTCGCCAGAATAAAAAATATTATGGATAAGGCTTACTGCCTTCTCCGCAAAAGCCCGAATGATGTGGCAATGATTCCCAGCAAGGCTAGGGTGGTTTCAAATCCCGGCTGTTCGTTGGCAGCGTTGGCCGTATCGTTAACGGCCTTTTCCGCTTTGGCTTCCAAGCCCTGCCCGGTTCCCTGAGCTGCCTCTTTTAGCTCCGGATTGGTTATGCCGGTTCCGGGCTCATGAATGCCTTGTGCGGCAGATGTCCTGTTCTCCTGGTTTGCCTGCATCATGCCCTGTCCGGTGCCCTGCGCGGCTTCTTTCATTTCCGGACTGACAATTCCGGTTCCAGGCTCATGAATCCCCTGTGGACCTTGGGCAATCGACAGGCTACTGACTGCGAATAGAGCTAAAAGCAATAGCACCATTTTTTTAATCGTTTTAATCCCTCCCTAATTCTATAAAAAGCTAAGTGCTGTGGATATATAGAATTGATGGTAACAGCGCCTTAGGATCGTCGGGCGCAGGGGCAGAGAATCCCCGCCTCTTCAGAGGTGGATGAATCGTGACCCGCCTAGATTACTTTCACTCTGCGGCATAGCCATATATCCACCCAGATCTATTACCGTATTGCTTGGTTTGCTGCCAGCAGTTGAAAAGACTCAAGCAGCGCGCACAAAACCACGAAAACAATTGGCATGGGATCACATGCCATCGGTTGAGAGACCGTAGATGCCCGTGAATTTATGATTTATCTACAATGGAAAAAAGGCGGGAATTGGAGTAATAGGGAAAAAGCTCCTATTTTGGAAATAATAATAACATATAAGATCAACAATTGTCGAATATAGAATATTTAAAAACTGCATCAATTGATTTAGAACCATTTCCTGCCTTCGACATTTACCGTAAAACTTAAATATTGTTCAGGCAGGAGGGTCTTTGTGAGAGCGGCTCAATTGGGCCGATCTCGATGAAGATAGAAATGAATTGAAAAACGTGGAGGTTAGTGAAATGAGATACATGAAATTGTTCGCGTCGCTGGCAGTACTATGCCTTTTGACCGGTTTTGCCCTGGCAGCACAGAATGGAAACGGTCCTTCTGCAGGCCCAGGAAACTGCAATGAGAATTGCATCAGGAACTGCGAGAATCAGGGCACTTGTAATCAGCAAAATTGCCAGGTAGGAGAGCCCTGCCAGAACCAGAACGCCAATGCGGAAGGACCCCAGGATGGGACCGGACCGCTGAGAGACGGTAGCTGCAGGACGTAAACTGAACCAGATAGCATTTATCAGGGATTCGTTACCCTGAACCTTTTATTTTATAGCGAGATTGGACAGGCGAAAGCAGCTACTTTTTTACTACCGTCCTCAATAAAGTCCTAAGGCGCAATGATGAGAAGGCCTGTCTGATTTCATGATGAGGATATTGAGTTCTGAGCGCTCTAAACCTAAAGGTCCCGGCCCGGCGTAAGATCGCAGCCCGTGCAGCGGTAGCAGCCCGTGAGAGCTGCGCCTCCCTCCAGACCGTTCTTCTCCAGTGCCCTCTTCAGGTAGCAGGCCAGGTCCAGCAGCCGCTCCGCGGAGGGTCGCTGCATCTGCACCTCTCCCACCCGCAGTGGGTGGGGATATACGGCCCGCAAGACCGGGATGACGCCCATCTCGGTCAGCTCGTCTATGCTCCGGCGTATAGGCTCATCGGACTCGCCCAGACCCACGATGATATTAGTAAAGACCCGGTTCTTGCCGAAGACGACTACTGCCTCCTGCAGGGCATCCATGATCTCCTGGTAGGAGATGCCAGGACAGACCCGCGGGAAGAGCTCCTTGTCCACACACTCCAGGTTGTACTTGACCTCATCCGCCCCGGCATGCTTGAGAATCTTGTTCACGCCGGGAAAGGGGCTGATGGAAACGCCCACTGGGACACGAAATCGCTTAAGATCCCTGACGATCCCTGCCACTCGCTCCGCCTCATGCTGCGGCGAGACCTCTACGCCGCTGGTCAGGGAGATGGCTTGCAAATGGCCGGTTCGGGCAGCCTCTTCAACCATCTGCAAGACCGTCTGCCTGGACTTTATGCCGCCGCTTAACTTGGGCACAGCGCAGAACTTGCAGTCAAAGATGCAGCGCTCCGATACGGTGATGTAGGCCTGCTCCGGGCAGTGCAAAAGCGGCTCTACCAGCCGACCGCGGGCAATCTCGCGGCCGTCCTTTAAAATGGCCACGCCCTCATCGCGGCGCTCCAGGCGCAGGGGCGAGCTTTCCACTACAGATAGGCGAGCCATGTGCGGCCCGGACTGGAAAAAGACAGACTGTCCACCTGCACCAGGGCCCGCGGTGGAGGGGCGGCCTTCACTGCGGCGCTCGGCAACATGCACTGTTCCCACGGAGAGGAGAAGGGCCTTGGTCTCAAGATCCATTATGATACCGTCACTACATTGCTCTGGGCCAGGAGCGGCCGGTTGATATCATCCTGGAACAATCGGAAGTCGTACTGTCCGGCCTTTCCTGGAAGCCGCCAGACCATGCTGCCGCAGCTTTGCCCTCCCGTAGATCTCTTTCCTGAGTCGAACTTGTCCGGCCGGGTCATGCCGTACATGCCGATCACGCTGGCCGGGGCCGCTCCCCAGAAGGTGACGGTAACCGTTCCGCCTGGAGCTACACGGGATGGCTCGACCACAACCTTGTGACCGGCGTTCTCCTTCACCACTACGGCATTGCTCGATGCCTGCTCTGCAGCAGCCCCGCCCAGGAACATCTTGAATATGTAGCTGCCAGCATCGGGGGTGGAGAAGACGGCCTTTCCGTTCTCCTGGCTGCCCAGTACTTGCCTTGCTGCTGCATCCGAGGAGCCCTCCCGGTACATGCCGATCCAGTCATCCTTCTGGCCGAAAGCCCCCCGGAAGGACACGGTGATCTTCTCGCAGGTGTACACTGTTGCAGGCGATGCAGAAAGCCCAGGAACAGTCACATTGAAGGGCAGAGTGAGAACATCTGTGCCGTTCTTATCGTGCATGTGCAGCATATAAGAGCCCACCTGTTGCGGGGCGGAAAGCGCGACATCTCCCGAGATATTCTGCCCTAAGTAGAGATCATCTTGCAGATCCTTCTGGTCCGGGGCATTTGCCTCAGCCCGCCCCACCCAGACCTCCCGGCCTGACGGTGCTGTAAAGTTCAGATTCATCTTGCCGCCGGGAAGATAGCTCTTGCCGGAAAGCTGCAATGCTGCCCCACCCGAGCCTGTGGATCGACCCGGGATGCGAACAGGTGATGCAGTTGGATAGCGGTCCACGCTGGGCCCCCCGGAGATGGACAGCTCTGCATCGCAAATCTTGATGCCTTTGCAGCCTTCGGCCGGATCGTTGAAATCGCTGTAGTTGTTGCCCATTTTGCCGTTATCCCAGTTGTCGAGGCTGTCATCGCGTGCATTTTTCTTGTTGGAGAGATTATTCAGATAAATGGAATTATTGGAGGATACCGACTCCGAAGAGGGCATGCTGTTATAGGAGATGACCACTCCCTTTCCCTCTGACTGCACATCATTTCCTGAGCCGAGATAAGAGAGAAAAATGCCCTTTTCGTTTCCTACAAAATCGTTCTTGCATACGATGTTGTCGCGGCTGCTGTCCAGGACCAGTGCACCTTCGCTTCCTGTGGCATAATTGCCTTCTATGAGATTGGCAAAACTCTCCTTAAGGCTGATGGCCTCGAACCGGTTATTCACGAATCTGTTTGCCAGAATCGTGTTCTCCCCGCCGCCTGACAGCTTGCATCCGTAGCGGTTATCGCTTACCTCATTTTTTTCCAGCCGATTTCGACTGCTGTTCTTCAGCAAAAGTCCCTCGTTGCCGTTTCCCTGGACAGCATTGCCGAAGACGGTGTTGTTGCTGCACATCTGGAGGAGAATTCCTGCATTACCGCTGCCGCTGGCCATGTTGTTTCTGATGATATTGTTATTGGAGAGCACCAATATGCCGGCATCTCCTGTCCAGCCGCTTGCGCTCTTGGCCCATAAGCCTTCTAAAACAACTCCGTCTGCCTTGATGGTTATGGCCGGGCCGTTTTCCGATTCCACGCGAGGAAAGCCGTCCTCCGAGTCCGAGCTGATGCCTTTGAGAGTGAGCGATCTGTCCACCACCAGGCTCTCCTGATAGGTGCCGTTTGTAACCTCAATAGTCTCTCCGGGACTGGCGGCGTCTATGGCCGCCTGGATTCGCTCGCCCTGCTTGACGGAAACAGTTGCATTCGCGCAGCTGGCCAACAGGATGAACGTAAACATTGCGGCTAGGAGACGTAGCGGCTTTTCTGGCATGCTCTTCATACAGGCCATATGTTTTATTCGGCGGTATAAAATGCCATTCCTTGCCGTCCCACCCTGCGCAATACTCAGGGACTCGGGGAGATTTTTTAAGGATGAATGACGTAATCCTGCCCGGCTGAAAAGGAAATAAAATGGACGATCCGTTGCTCTACTTTGTGTATGCTTTCACCACGATATTCGTCATAGTCAACCCCATCGAAGCCACCCTGGTCTATGTCACCCTCACCACCACCCTGAACCCAAAAGAGAAGAGCCGCATCTGCAGACGGGCAACTCTGGTTGCCTTAGCCATTGCCATTCTCTTCTCCCTGGCCGGAGACGCGGTTTTACGCGTCTTCGGCATCACCGTGGACAGCCTGCGTGTGGCCGGTGGAATACTGCTTTTCCTGGTGGCCATGGACATGCTGCGAGGCGTACGCCAGCAAAACAAGGTCACGGAGGCAGAACTCCTGGATGCGAATCAGAGGGAGGATGTCTCCGTATTTCCCCTGGCCATACCGCTTCTCACCGGGCCGGGGGCTATAACCACAGTAGTGGTCCTGATGGGCGCGGCAGACAGCCTCACGGAAAAGTGCCTGATGCTGCTGGCTGTCTGTCTGACATTTCTGGCCACATTCTTCATCCTTAAATCCTCGGAGTACATTGATCAGGCTCTGGGAATAACAGGGATAATGGTCATGACCAGGATTATGGGGCTGATCTTAGGGGCAGTGGCTGTGAGCTTTGTGGCTACCGGGGCTTGGAACTTGTACCGGTCGATGGTAGGAGCATGAATCTGGAGAGAGAATCATTCCTGGAGTGGTTCTCCAGCGAAATTCCGAAGACCCTTTTCTCTCAGATTGCAGCCCAGGTTCTTTTCCAGTGCGAAAATTGCGGGGAATGCTGCCGGGGCGAAGGCTACGCTCTGGTTGATGAGGGTGATCTGCAAGAGATTGCCGCAAAGCTTCATATCAGCCGATCGGATGCAAGGGCCAGGTTTACGGATCCCGATCCGGAAAAGAATACTGGATGCAGGATCTTAAAGAGCATTGGGCCGGATAGAAGCTGCTGCTTTCTTGATGTGCTGGCAAAAAGGTGCATGATCTATAGCAATAGGCCCCGCATATGCCGGACGTTTCCCATGCTCAATGCGGATCCACAATGCGGGGAACCAATATGCTTCTACTCTGACTGCCTGGGGACCGCAAAATTCGTGAAAATGCTTCAGGAAAAGAGAATCGATCCTCTGGTTCAAAGGGACGTAGAGAGCCTCAAGAAGCATACGGAGGAGCTTTTGGCCCTTCAGATATTGCTCTTTGTGTGGCTACGCCGCATGCAGGGAAATATTGAGGAAGCAGAGCATATCAGCCGTATCACGGGGATCAGTCTTTCCCAAGAGGAGAGCGCCTTGCATAGAGATTGCCTGGCCTACTTTCTGATGACCATAGCAACGGATGGACTGGAGGAATATCGGTATGAAGGCTAATGGCTGGTTGTCTCCTGCAAGATAGAAAGATCCTGCAGTTGAGGATATAGGTAAGGTAATAAGATTCCCTGCATTTGGTACGGGACATTTAGGGATGTAGATTATCCATAAAGCATTTAAATGATGATCGATATTAAGGAATTAAGGTAGATCTACAGGATAGCATTTTGCCTCCAAAACATTGCCTCCTTATGGATCTATCTTCCCCAATACAATTTTTGCCTGCGTGCCTGCTAAGGATTTGGTGACTCCTCTCCAGCAAAACAGCGGTGCCCTCCATCGGCAACCGAGCTTTTGCAGCGAAAATGAATTGGCGGAAAATAGCCCATGTTTTCGTTCCTAAAAACATATTTAATTATTTATACTGAATTTTTAAAACTTCATTGTAAAGAGTTTCTTCCAATTTATTAATCTGGCGAATCTGTTTGTTAATTTTCAAAAATTTGCTAATTTTCCATATCGCCAATCCCAGAAGAATGATACATATAATAATTATAGTCGCCATCAGCAAGAGGTTATTATTCGATACGCCCTTTTGATGCGAATACACCATAATAAAAAAGGAATTTATCAGCAGGCCTAGAATTGCTGGAATGGATATTCCCAACACAAACATAATAAGCCTCTTTCTTTGCCGCTCTGCTCGCTCAATCACTTCATACGATGCGTCTATCGATGCATAATATTCCATATTCTCACTCATCTGCCAATTCATTCAATATAAAGAGCTCATCATTTATTGTCCTGAACCATTCATATCTTGCTCTGCCCAGGGGAGTAAGCTCATACACGATTACTTCTCTTGCTCCCCATGCCACCCTCTTTTCCTCAACATATCCCGCATCTTTTAGCATTTTAATATATTTTTCGGCAGATGTTGTTTTTAGGTTAGCGCACTGAATTATATGGGTTTTTAAGGCGCGCCCTTTTGATTGGCTTTTTGATATGCACTCAAGAAGCTTAAGAACGATCTTGATTGCAGGCCTGTACTTTGCAACACCCATATTGGTCACTTCTTGTAACTCTTAAAAGGTTTCCATACCTTTAGTACATCACTTTAATAGAGCAAAATTGCCTCATGAAGTATATTAACTTTTATACAAAAAAGTGTAATTAGATTAAATGATCCTAATTAATTGGATGGTGTATGAAAATCTTCTCCGAGGCGGTCTATTGTTGTCGACCTTTCTCTTGTCAATGTGCAAAAATATAGCGTGGCTGCAGCAAAACGACTGCCAGATAAGACCTCCGCATCCGAATCGCGAATCTGTATCTAATAAACCACTAAGCACTACTTAGCAAGATCCAGGAAGGAAAGACAACGGGATATGAAACCGGAAGAAATCAAATATTCTGCTCAACAAAATATCCCTGATCTGTGGCAAATTGCATAAGCATAATGGATAGATGACTATTCCTGTTGCGAAAAAGACTTACAGACAGCTAACTCGACATTTGCGACAGATTTATATGCTATTATGGTCAGAAAACAATATTGCTCGTTTAGAGAAATAACGCCTCTGTAAAGCATGGCAAATCAATAATGCATTAAAAAAGTCGGGAAAAATATGAAGCGAAGCAAAGATGCTATAATCACCCAGGTCCTAGATATTTGCATTGACGGCGCTAGCAAGACTAGGATAGTATATCAAGCAAATCTCAATTTTCGAACTGTAATTCCATATATCGACTTGCTCATAAAAAATGGACTTATTGAGTGCAAGAGTAATTCATCCACAATTTATACCACAACCACAAAAGGCGCTAAGCTTCTGAGAGATTTTAAGAGTATTCAGTGTGTAATCCCTGAAATTTATGATACGAGTGAAAAAAATAAGGTTTGATGGTTTCACTCCAAGTCCAGACCCCGCCAATCTCGAAAAAAATTCATGCAAAGCCTGCTTTTGTCGTCCAATTCCCGGGCAGCAATCTATGTCGAGGCCCTGAAGCTGAAGCCTTTATTCGTCAAGATCTCTTTTTTTATTAAAGAGGATAGTCGGTATATAGAGTATGTTCTCTAAATAGGAATATATAGTTTAATGGGCGAAGGAATATATCGGACTACTTCAAATAGGATGAAATAGTGTTAACTGCTTTATCTCTGGGAAATGGCCGCAAGTTTAAAACTCCTATAGCCTCTCGATCTCAAAGAGGACTGAAGAGTTCGCCTGCAATCCAGAAATATCTCTTAAATTCGAAGAATCTTTCCGCATTTTTATCTTTTAACCAGAAAGCACTCAGAATATTGCTAAATAAACTTATTTTTCTAAATAGGAGGATAAAGGATGTTTGAAGCTATCGGATATGAGGATTCTCGAAGAGGTGAGAGTCTGCTTGGCCTTCTGGGATACTATGAGGCAATTCTAGAGAGAAATGGGCTGGTTACCAGGGTAGGAGAAATTAGATCCCTCAAACTTGGCTTGATCGTGGATCTATTGAAAATGGTAAATATCGCCGAGGACTTGAAGACCAATTTGATCACCTCAGTGGTGAGCGCCTGGCAGATGAACAGCAATGATAGGCTGTTAGTGCAAGGTGAAGAAGAGATTAAAACAATGCTTGATAGCATTGCAGCCGTTCGGAAAAATGTCCAAATGGCGGTGCATAATTGCAGTCCAATTAACCTAATGCAACTTGACGTCACTGTGATGTTTGCCTTGCCGCTGATGCCTCGCGATCTCAAAAATGATGATGTGCCAAAAATTCGCGATCTACTAAACCAGATAATGGAGAACTTTGCTACGAAGAAGGAACTGGGATTTGTTCCCGGCCTATGAACCTTTATGTGCATAAGGAGACACGTATCTCCATGCGAGCTAAAATTTCTGTCCTGCCTACCAGGATATC
>CAYXSJ010000015.1:0-7732 GCA_964467095.1 uncultured Methanotrichaceae archaeon | reverse complement strand
AGGAGACACGTATCTCCATGCGAGCTAAAATTTCTGTCCTGCCTACCAGGATATCTTCTTTCGGTAGTGGTTTCTTACTACTATTGCTATCATATTTGTGCCGAGCACTAAGGCGATCAACACCAGCGCCGTGCCCCAGGCCCTGCCCTCGACATCCCATGCCCCCAGGAAGTAGATAAGATTCAAGAGATGATAATCCAGGTTGTTGACCGGCTGAAATACATCAGGAATAACACCATAAATCATCTGCACGGGAGTGGCGGTAAACGTTACTGCCGTCCACATGATCGGGGCCGTTTCTCCTGAAGCCTTAGCCACTCCCATGATCACGCCCGTGAGTATGCCTGGCATGGCTGAGGGCAAGACTACCTTGCTTATCGTCTGCCACTTGGTAGCCCCTAATGCCATGCTTCCCTCCCGTAGGGAATTGGGAACGCTCTTTAGGGCCTCCTGGCAGGTCAAAATTATTGTAGGAATATTGATGAGTCCCAGGATTATGGATCCTGACAAGAGGGATACTCCGAAAAACGTCACCAGAAAGGCCAGACCAAAGAGGCCGAAGACCACGGAGGGAACGCCGTTTAAGCAGCTCACGGCAATGGTAATGAGACGATTGAGCCTCTGGCTTTTGGAGTATTCATGAAGATAGATGGCTGCGCCTATGCCCAGGGGTGAAGATACAATCATGGCGCCCAAAACCATCCATAAAGAACCCAATATGGCTGTGCTGATTCCGCCCGCCTGGCCGAGGCGCCTGTGGGGCGTTGTTAGAAATTCCCAGTTTATGACCCCAATTCCCTTGTAGATTATTATGAAGAGTATTCCGCCCAGTAAGAGGAGCGATAGCACTGCAGATAGCCGGACTGCCAGGAATACCAGGGCCTCTCGACCTCGCGCGCTGTATCCATAGATGGTATTAAGAGTGTCCTTTAAGCACAGCATGCTGGCAAAAAAGATCAGAAGAGATAGAATAAAAGAATAATCAAAGGAAGCGCCCACTCCAAGAGGCCGGAGGATAATGAATCCTTCATGAAGGGTCCCGGAATAAATCAGGAAAAGGATGGATGCACAGATGAGAACGTCCAGGACCAGGAAGGGTGCAGTCTTCAGAGAAACGGCCCGCGAGAACAAATATGATGCAATAATCAGCAGAATGCTCACGAGAAGGCTGACAAGCCAGATCGGAGTCAGCTTTTCCAGGTCGGGCCGAAAGACAAGACCTGCCAGCGAGGAGACGAATAAAAAAGCCGAAATGGCAAGAGACACAGCCTGAGCAGGCTTGATCTTCATTTAGTATCCTCCGAATTTTCGCCTGATGCGAGCCCGGGCATAATCAGCAACCAAACTGAGGATGGAGACCACTATGAGAAGAACGAATCCAACCGCAAAAAGAACATGATAATGCATTGAACCTCTGGCCACCTCGCCCATCTCACCGGCGATGACCGAGGTGAAGGTTGCCCCCTGATCAAAGATATCGTACGGGGGAGAAGCCAGTCTGGCTACGTTGCCCACCACCAGCAGCACGGCCATGGTCTCTCCGATTATGCTTCCTATATTGAGGAGAACTGCAGCGGTAATTCCGGATGATGCCGCTGGTATGGTCACATTTCGGAGAGTCTGCCAGCGATTGGCCCCAAGCGCAAGCGAGCCCTCCTTGAATTCGCTTGGCACAGCCCGCAGAGCATCTTCACAAATGGTGGTGAGGTAGGGAATGAACATAACGCCAAGAAGGATCGACCCGGCCAGGATCGACCTGCCAGTGAGCATATCAAAGCTGTCCTGCAGATAAGATACGAGAATTATCACTCCTAAAAAGCCGTAGACAATGGATGGGACTCCGGCCAGGAGCTCAATGGCAGGCTTCAATAAAGCCTTGCTCTTGGGCCCGGCCAGCTCAGCTAGGTAGATGGCCAGAGGAAAGCCGATGATGATATTGATAAAGAGCGCCAGAAGAGTGATGACCATTGAGGCGGCGATAAGGGGCAGAAATCCATAAATCTCGCCTGCAGGGTGCCATTTCGATCCGGACAGCAGGGAAAAGATGCCCAGACTTGAAAATGCCGGGAGGCTTTCATGGATGAGGAAGTAGAAGATGAGAAGCATAATGAGGATGGATGCGATTGCAGACATGAATAGCAGAGCCTCCACGAAAATCTCCCCGTATTTGCGAGGCATCTTTATCCTGGGCCGATCCATACGCCATAACTGAATACGCTAACGGGTTAAAGCCCTTGTCTATATTATCTATATAGAGTAAGTATTAAATGACGTTTTTATGTAGATATCTTTTGCAAATAATTATGCGTCTGGAATTCGTGGACCAAGCCGGCTTAAAATCTCTTCTGGCTCATAGCGCACGCTGATGACGCGGCTTCGGCCACGTTCCCCCGCTCCGGTAAAATCAGCATTAATCAGCCGTATAGAATCGAGCTTATTGAGAATCTCATGAAAGCGAGTGTATCCCGCACCGGACTGCTCATGAAAGCGAACAAATAGATCGCCCGCGCGCCAGCTTTTCTGCTCCGTCGCCAGTCGCAGCACATTTAATTCGTCATCCTTTAAGGATTTCAGGGCATAGGTGAGGTGAACCAGGCAGGAGCGATCGTAGGATCCGGCCACATCCGCAAGCGAGACGCTCTTTGAGGCGCGCTTTTCCGCAGATAGGCCGGACCTCTTGAGAAGGTCGATTCCCACCCGCAGGTCCCCTGACTTCTCTGTGCAGTCAACTACCGCCTCCAGGACATCATCTGCCATAACATTGGGATAAAAGCCCATCTGCACCCGGCGGCTCAGGATGTCGCGTATCTCTGATCTGGCGTAAAGAGGAAAGATGATTTCTTCCGGCTGGAAGACAGAAACCACTCGTGGGTCGAGAATGTAGTTCAAGGCAAGCTCGCTCATAACTCCGATTACACCCATCCTGGCACCGGGACAGGTCTCATGGGCCCGCAAGAGGGAGTATAAGACGTGATCCACTTCTTTTTCGTGGAATAGATAATTTATATCGTCTAAAGCCACCAGAAGAACCTTATTCTGGTCTGCGGATGCCTGGGCCACCTTCTCGAAGATGCGTTTGAAGGATATGCCGCTGGAAGGAGGCGCATGCTCAAAGATCTTTTTGTAGATCTGATAAAATACGGAATATCTGGTGCAGTCCATCTGGCAGTTGACATGCACGGGAATGACATTTGTAGAATGGGCCACAATCTCCTCGAAGAGCTTGAAAAGAGCCGTGGTCTTGCCTGTGCCTGGCGGACCCAGGCAGAGCGCATTGACGGGACGGGCTCCCTGCAAAGCCGGACGAATGCAGAATTTGAGGCTGTTCATCTGAGCTTCCCTGTGCAGGAAGTTCTCGGGCAGGTGATCTAACTCGAACAGATCCCTGTCCCTGAAGAGCGTCTCCTCCCAGAGGAGTATATCCGGCTTTTTTGGTTTTTCGGGGCTCACTGATTGAGTATATTTTGTATTTCCTTCTTCAATATGGCGCTCACAATGCCGCCATCTGCTTTGCCCCTCAATTCCTTCATCACCAGGCCCATCAGTGGTGCTGCGGCTCTCTCTCCCTTGGAGCGCACCAGATCGACCTTGCCTGCTATAATCGCCTTCACGGCCTTCTCCACATCAGCTTCATTCACGCCTGCCAGTCCTGCCGCTGTAGCCGCCTCATCTGCAGTCATTTCCGGGTGCTCGGCCAGGGCGCGCAGGAGGTCCGTCAGGCCCTCTTTGGCCACGCGGCCCTGGGCCATGAGGGCAAAGCTCTCTACATAATGCCGATCGGCCAGGTTTGAGACGGGCACAGCCTCACGGACAAGCTCAATGGGGATTGTCTCCAGGGCCCGGACCACAATGGAAGAGGAAACCTGATAATTCTTCACAATCTCCTCAAAGAGCGGATAGCTGGGGGAAGCAGCCATAACCCGGGCCTGCTCGGCAGAGAGACCATATTCGCGCTCGAAACGCTTAGATCGCTCTGCAAAGAGCTCAGGAAGGCGGAGCTGATTTAGCATCTCTTCAGTGATCGCAACTGATGGCACATCCGTCTCAGGGTACATGCGGGCAGAGCCGGGCAGGGGCCGCATGTACTCAGAGCAGCCGTTGGGCAAGGCCCGGCGCGTCTCCTCAGGCACGAAGGCCAGCGCCTCGCGGGCCCGAACCTGCACCGCCAAAAGAGCCTTTTCCGCTCTGTCCCGCGGCCCTGTGACCATGACCACTGCGTCACTTTCAGCGGCCATAATCTCATGGCGCACAGCCTCGACCTCTTCTGCGGTTACGCCGTAAGCGGGAAGCTCATCGGTATGAAAAATCCCGCCCACACCTGCCCTCTTGGCCCGGTCCGACATCTCGGAACCGAGCCGGCGGTCGGGCTGAATCTCCCTGCCCACAAGTCCGGCAAATCCGGGAAGCCGGCAGGCCAAGACCACGCCGCCGCTCTTGAGGGAGCGGGCAAGCACCTTGGAGCCGGTATTCGCGAATATTTGTGTGACGTCTTTTGCTGTATCATCAACAGAGGCCCCGTTGCGGGCCAGCTCTTCTTTTATCTCCAGCATACGAACCTGGCGCAGTGCCTCAAACTCCACCACCTTATCAACCAGGTTCAGGGCCTGGACGCCCTTAACCTCCACGCGCGCTCCGCCCTTGATGGAGACATTCACATCCTGACGGATGGTTCCCAGACCCCTTTTCACGCGACCGGTAGAGCGCAGTATCATTCCCAGATAGGATGCGACCTCCCGGGCGTGCGCCGGGGAGACGATATCCGGAGCCGTGCCTATCTCCACCAGAGGAATTCCCAGCCGATCTAACGAGTAGACCACGCTGTCTCCTCTGTCCTCGATGATGCGCGCCGCCTCCTCCTCCAGGCTGAGGATGCTTATGCCGACTGCGCCGCACGATGTCTCGATATAGCCGTCCGAGCCGACATATCCTGTGCGCTGGAAGCCGGAGGTGTTGGAGCCGTCTATCACCATCTTGCGCATGGTCTCCAGCTCGTCCACGATCTTCATGTTAAGCAGCCGGGAAATGATCAGGGAGATCTCGAGGGCCTCGGCATTTATCTCACGGGGCGGCTCCTCATCCGCCTCCACCAGACAGGTGCTGTCATAGGACTTGTAGTGGAACTTCCGCGATATCAAGACCTCTTCCAGAGCGGCGCGATCGATCTCACCAAGCTCACTTCGCGAGGGCCGCAAATACCGGAAGAACTCAAAATTGGACTCCTCCACCTCCCTGTGTCTGGTGGGGCAGCCGCAGAAGAGCTTGCAGGCAGTGTCAAGCTGCTGGTGAATCTCAATGCCGCATATCAGGCCTAAAGCACGGTAGTCTAACCTGAGTGAGTCTTCTTTTGCCATCGATCACCTTTCAGAAACCGCGGGAGGTTTAACTCTTTTGACTGCCTCTCTAATATCTTCGGACTTGACCGTCTTTCTCTTGGCGTGATTGGCCCAGCCGACCGCCTCTCGAGCCACCTCTAAGCCATAGCCCTCTAAAACCTCTGCCAGCGCATCCCTCGCGCCCTCACTCACTCTTTTAGCCCCCGCCTCGCGGATCAGTCTGCTCACCGGAGCAACAGGAAGTATCGGCATTTATCATACACCTCTAAAATCCGGATTTTGCAGCCAGAAGAGACAAAATTTGCACCTTCTAGAGCTACAAGCCCGAATTAGCAGTCTATGCACCTTTAATTCCATATATAATTTTTGTTGGGCAAATTTTTCCATTATTATCGGGAAATATCTCAATCGGCTTCGATTCAAGATTTCTTATCTGATGATGGTCAGCATTTTTACATTTATCAAAAATCGCTCCTGCATTATATGTTTATTTCAACTATAAAGCCAGATAAGAGGAAAATCCGGAAATTGGATGGTAAATGTTATTTAGGTTGTCGAGAACAATATTAGCAAGAGAGGAGCAGACGATGAGCGAGCAGGTATGTAAGGCAATTATATACAAAGATTTAGAAGATGTTTATGGCCCCTGTGGATGCGGTATGAACCTGGCCACGCTGCCCATACTCCTTCCCCGAGATTGGGTCATAGTGGAGCGCCCTGCCCAGGCGGAGTATGACGAGTTCGGTAAGGGCTTTGATTTCAGGAGGACCTCGGGATTTACCTGCAACCAGGTCTTTGAGCATGAAATGGAAGGCAAAGAGTACATGGCAAACTTCTCCTGCTGCAGCGAATGCGCCGAGAAGGCCGTAGCGAGAGGTTATGCGATCTGGGCCAAGAAATCCTATCCGAGGGCGCTGCGCTAAAATCAAAGAGGTATCCCTTTGAAGTACAGAGTATATTCAACTCCGTCCTGCCCGAAATGCGAACAGCTCAAAGCGGCGCTGGGAAAGGCAGGCATCTCTTTTGAGAATCAGGATATGAGCACCCCCGAGGCCCTCACTGAGCTGCGCATAAACGGGGTATTCACCCTATCTGCGCCCGTGCTCCAGGCGGATGATAAGTTCTACACAGTAGAGGAGCTTTTCTCCGGAGAGATGCTTGTGGATCTGGCCAAGATCCTCAATAGCTAGAACTCCCTGCCCCGCACGCGATATATATCGAAGACAGCAGTGCTGGCTATATGCATGACCGCAAAAGTGCCGGCTTGAATTGGGTCGGTTACTACCATGTCGGCCTGGTCGGGAACCGAGCCTGCCATTTTCAGAGCAATAACCGGTATACCTTCCGACTGAAGCCTTTTCACCTCCTCGGTTATGCGTCCGCCCATGAGAGCCCCGGCCAATACCAGGATTGAGGCACGCGGCAGCCGGCTCACGGCGCTCACAGCATCGGCAATAGCATCTTCTCCTACCAGGGGAATTGTATCAACGCTGATGCGCTCTCCTCGCAGATTATGCCGGTCGGCCTCGCTCACAGCTCCCACAGCCACCTGAGCTACCTGGGCGCCGCCGCCGATAATGATCACCCTGGAGCCGTAAATCTTCTCGAATGGCTCGTGGATGGACACCTCGAAGATGGAATCAAATGATGTCAGCTCTTCTACCATATCTGGAACATCTGCTGCAGGGCAGTCGATCTCCATATAAACGGAAGCATTGCCCTGGTTCATGCCCCTTTCCACTACAAACTGCTGAGTGTAGATGATGTTGCCCCCCTTTTTGGCCACAGTGCCGGCGATGTCGCGCAGCATTCCCGGACGATCCAGACATATCACATTTATCGCGGTACTCATATCTTGCCTCATTATCACCTGGGGTACTGGGAAACTTTAATATGACGAGTGGATTACTTTACCTTGATGGAGTTTTGTCCCCAATGTAAGAGCATGATGATGCCCAAGGACGGCATGATGGTCTGCAGAAAGTGTGGCCACAAGGTGCCGAAAGCCGCCGGCGAATCCATGTCCATGGTCAGCAAGACCAAGCAGCTGGATCGCGTAGTGCCTGTCTTAGAGCAGGAGTCTGCGGGCCTGCCTACTACCAATGCCAGGTGTCCGGAGTGCGGCAATAATGTCGCATACTGGTGGCTTCGCCAGCTTCGTTCTGCTGATGAGAGCGAGGTTCGCTTCTTCCGCTGCACAAAGTGCAAGCACACCTGGCGCGAATACGACTAAATATTTTTTTTCCCTCAATTTCATTAAGAATTTTATTTCTTTAAAAAGTTTTAACAGACACTTCTTCAATAGAATGGTCAGATTTAAAGATAAAAAAAAATTTAAATAATTTTTCAAAAATCTATTAAAAAATTTATTAAAAAAATTTAAATAATTTTTCAAAAAT
>CAYXSJ010000014.1:0-25254 GCA_964467095.1 uncultured Methanotrichaceae archaeon | reverse complement strand
CGGTCATGCTCACCCTCAAGAGCCGCTGGGAGTTCTGGGTCTGCATGGTGGGCTTAAACAAGATCGGGGCCATCGCTATTCCTTCCACACATATGCTCAAGGCCAAGGATTTCGTCTATCGCATCAAGAAGGCCGATCTGAAAATGATCATTTGCATCGCAGAGAATGGGGTGCCCGGCGAGTTTGATGCTGCCCAAAAAGAGCTGGGCAACATTTCCCTGGTCAAAGCTCTCGTAGGAAGTGCTGACCAGAAGCGCGATGGCTGGATCAATTTCAATAAGGAGCTAGAAGAGGCCTCGCAAGTTTTCGTCCGCCCTAAGGGAGAGCAGGCGACGAGAAATGAGGATATACTCCTGGGATACTTCACCTCCGGAACTACCGGATACCCAAAAATGGTCAAACACGATCAAACCTATCCACTCGGCCATATCCTCACCGCCAAGTACTGGCAAAATGTCGAGGACGACGGTCTTCATTACACCGTAGCGGATACGGGATGGGCCAAGTGCGCCTGGGGCAAGATCTTTGGCCAATGGATCGCAGGCTCAGCGGTCTTCGTCTACGATTACGATCGATTTGACGCAGGAAAGATGATGGATGAGATGGGCAAATACAAAGTGACGACCTTCTGCGCTCCTCCGACCATCTTCAGGTTCATGATCAAGAGCGACATGTCCAGGTACGACTTCTCCCGGCTTAAATATGCAGTCACAGCCGGAGAGCCTCTCAACCCGTCCGTGTATGAGAGCTTCCTCGCGACTACCAACCTGCGGCTCATGGAAGGATTCGGCCAGACTGAGACTGTGGTCTGCATTGCCAACTACCCCTGGATGAATCCCAAGCCCGGCTCTATGGGCAAGCCTGCACCGGGATTCGATATCCTACTGGTGGGCAAGAACGACAAATTATGCGAGGTGGGCGAAGAGGGCGAGATTGTGATCAAGACGGACAAGGGAAAGCCCGTCGGCCTTTTCACAGATTATCATTCCGATCCGGATAAGACCCGTAATACCTGGCATGACGATTACTACCATACCGGGGACACCGCCTGGCGAGATGAGGACGGATTCTTCTGGTTCATAGGCAGAACCGATGACATGATCAAGAGTTCCGGCTACCGGGTAGGGCCCTTCGAGGTCGAAAGTGCCCTCATGTCTCATCCCGCGGTCTTAGAGGTAGCTATTACCGGCGTGCCTGACCCTATTCGGGGACAGGTGGTGAAGGCAACCGTGGTCCTGACCAAAGAATATGCAGCCACCGAGGAGCTGAAAAAGGAGCTGCAAAACCACGTGAAGAAGGTTACGGCCCCCTACAAGTACCCGCGAATCGTCGAGTTCGTAGAGGAACTGCCCAAGACCATAAGCGGAAAGATCCGGCGGGTGGAGATCAGGGACAAAGACAAGCCCTATCCACTCATCAATGCCCTGGAATGCAAAGCATGCGAGCGGTGTATTGAGGCTTGCCCGGCGAATGTATTGAAGATGGGTGAAGAGATCAATTCCCGAGGCTATCGCTACGTGCTCTATATCGGAGACGGCTGCATTGGCTGCGGAGCATGCTATTATACCTGTCCTGAGCCGCTGGCCATTGAGGTTCATGTGCCCCAGAAAGAGAAGGCTGAGGGGAACTGAAGATGGCGTCTCAGCTAATCGACGGAAACAGTGCCGTGATCGTGGGCGCTCTTTATGCAGGCTGCGACTGCTTCTTTGGCTACCCCATCACTCCCGCCAGCGAGATACTGCAGCAAGCCTCTCGCCATTTCCCGATGCTTGGCCGCAAATTCGTGCAGGCAGAATCGGAAGAGGCGGCAATCAACATGGTCTACGGGGCGGCAAGTGCTGGACATCGGGTGCTGGCTGCTTCCTCCGGACCGGGCATGAGCCTGAAGCAGGAGGGAATTTCCTACATTGCCGGAGCACAGCTTCCCTGTGTTATTGTCGATATCTGTCGGGCAGGTCCGGGCCTCGGCAACATCGGGCCTGAGCAGTCGGACTACAATCAGGCCTGCAAGAGTGGAGGGCATGGCTGCTATAACAACATCGTTCTGGCACCGGCAAGCGTGCAGGAGATGTGCGACTTTACCCGGAAGGGCTTCGAGCTGGCATTTAAGTACAGAAATCCCGTGGTGATTTTGGCGGATGGTGTGCTGGGGCATATGGTTGAGCCTCTGCAGTTTCCGGAAGAGGCGGTTATCCCCAGCATCGACACCACCTGGGCTGTGGCCGGTCGGGCCGAGACCAGAGGAAATCTTATATCATCAATTATGCTCAACTTCGACGAGATGGAGAGGCACAATTACTTGCTGCAGGAAAAATGCGAGCGCATAAAGAGCAACGAAACGGCATGGGAGGGATACCGACTGGATGATGCAAGTGTGGTGTTGGTCTCCTACGGCATTAGCAGCAGGATTGCGAGGTCCGCCGTAGATGCCGCCCGAAAAGATGGCATCAAGGCAGGTCTCTTCCGGCCCATCACGCTCTTTCCCTTCCCGGAAAAAGCCGTTCGCACTCTAGCGGAGCGCGGCTGCAAGTTCATCTCCGTGGAGATGAGCAACGGACAGATGCGTGAAGACATTCGCCTTGCCAGTGGCTGCAGGCAGGTAGAGCTGGTCTGCCGCTATGGAGGAAATTTGATCCGGCAGGATTCAATCTTGGAGAAGATCAGGGAGGTGGCCTAAAATGGCGGCTAAAGAAAAGGTGATCGGAGGGCATCCTGGAATATATGAAAAGTTTCCCAGAAAAGGCGGAACTGCTCCTACGGCCACACATTACTGTCCCGGCTGCGGACACGGCATTTTGCATAAGCTTATCGGCGAGGCCATGTCCGACCTTGGCATTCTGGACAGGTGCGTTCTGATAAGTCCAGTGGGCTGTGCCGTTTTCGCCTACTATTATCTGGACTGCGGACACGTGCAGGCTGCCCATGGCCGTGCTCCGGCCATAGCCACAGGCATATCCAGGGCCGAGGACAACGCTGTCGTCATCTCCTATCAGGGAGACGGCGATCTGGGGTCCATTGGCCTGAACGAGACCATTCAGGCTGCCAACCGGGGCGAGAAGCTGGCGGTATTCTTCGTCAACAACAGCGTCTACGGCATGACGGGTGGACAGATGGCGCCCACTACCCTGATCGGAGAGGTCACTGCCACAACGCCTGGCGGTCGCGATCCACGGGAGCAGGGCTATCCCATTCACATCTGCGAACTGCTGGATACGCTCAAGGCCCCGGTATTCATCGAGAGGGTATCGCTTTCAGACATCGAGCATATCAGAAAAGCGCGCCGGGCGGTGAGGAAGGCTCTGGAGATTCAGAGGGACAAGAAAGGCTACGCCTTCGTGGAGCTGCTCTCGCCCTGTCCTACAATCTTGAGGATGGATGTGCAGGGCATTACCAGTTTCATCAATGAGCAGATGGAAAAGGAGTTTCCTTTAAAGAAATTCCGGGATAATTCCGCGGAAGCTGAGGTCATCACCAGGGCTGAGAGCGACTTTTCCCGGGAATCCCTGGATAAGGTATTCGGCTGTGAGAGCGGGATATGCATGCAGTTCCAGGAGGATCCTGAGTTTGCGGCCAAGGGCGTGAAGATCGCAGGCTTCGGAGGGCAGGGTGTGTTGAGCATGGGCCTGGCCTTAGCCCAGGCGGGCTTCGGCTGCGGGCGCTATGTCTCATATTATCCCGACTACGGGCCGGAGCAGAGGGGCGGGACCTCGAACTGCTCAGTGATCATTTCCGGCCAGCCTATCGGCTCGCCTGTGGTGGATAATCCTGATGTGCTGGTGGCCTTTAACCGGCCGTCTCTGGAGAAGTTCGCATCCACCGTCAAGAAGGGCGGAGTGATTCTCTATGACTCTTTAGCCGGGCAGTTCCCGGCACCGGAGGGCGTCAAAGTCATATCCGTCCCGGCTACGGAGATCGCTACGGAGCGGGGGACAATGCAGGCGGCCAATACGGCTATGTTCGGGGCTTTGATGCAGGCTGGAAAACTTGGTCTGCCCCGTGAGGCTTATGGGAACGCCTTCCGTGTGACCTTTGCCAAGAAGCCCAAGCTCATCACCAAGAACCTGGAGATTCTGGAGGCAGGGGCCCAGGCGGCCAGTGTACTGGAGATGTCGGCGAGGAAGTGAGGAATTGGGTGGCCCACTCTTTCAGGGCGGGTGGGCTGATTGCCCTTTTTCGTAATATTTTTTTGGCTAAATCATGGTTGAACCTTATTTGTCGACGAACAATGCTGATGGGCCATGAACATCAATCTGAGGTCATATCGAGGCCGGAAAGAGCAAACCTAATAAATCATATCCTAACCTTCTTCACCTTTTTCCTCATCCATGTCAGCCAAGCTGATCACGTAGTCGATATCGAACAGATATTGATTCCCATCCTTCTGCTCCAAGACAATAGCTGAATCATTGAAATCCACCAGCTTGCCGGAGACCGGCTGGAATTTTCCACCTTCTATAAGTACCCTAATCTGTTTTCCTTTTCTGCCTTCTAGAAAATTCCTGACTATATCGCAACATTCCATATCTTATCACCACACTAACCGAGATACTGCCACGCATTAGAAAAACTGGGCATTAGCTCTTTTTCCATTTTAGATATATGTCTGCAATAATACAAAAATCTTTTGTAGACGGGATGACGATACAATCAATGGCAAAATTCGATGAAGCATCCCAACCCTCTTATCTAGGCAGCATAGCCTCGGAGCTGACCCTGGTTTGCGCCATAATTTATGTCCCTCAGCTCCAGTGGGCATTCGGAACAACAGCATTTCCCCTCAACCTGGCATTCCTCTTTGCCTGTATGCCATCGCTTCTGCCGGCGGACGAGCTGAGAAAAGCGTGGCTGCGGAGAAGAATGATAACGAAATAGTGAGGATAGCGAGGAATCATAGCATTGCCATATCAGTTATAGTGCAGGGTAGTCGATATAGCCTTTTTCTTCACCGGCATAAAATGTCGCTATGTCAGGAGCATTGAGAGGAGCGTTCCTCTTAAAGCGTTCGGGCAGGTCTGGATTTGCCAGGAAAAGGGAGCCATACGAGATAAGGTCCGCTTCGCTTTCTTGAATTGCAGCATTTCCTTTCTCGGCATCATAACCGCCATTTAAAATGAGCGTTCCCTTGAAAATCTCGCGAACGGCTGAGGCAAACCGCGCCTCGGGTGCCACAAGCATCGGTTCCCCAACGCGCTCTATCATATGAAGATATCCAAGTTTAAGTTTATTCAGCTCCTCTGCAAAATAGCAAAAGGTTTCATGTGGATTTGAATCGGACATTGAATACCTTTGGAAATGGGGCGAAATTCTATATCCAACTCTGTCTGCTCCAAATACATCTGCGACAGCTTTAGCGACTTCAAGCGGAAGACGGGCACGATTCTGCAAGCTGCCGCCATATTGGTCGGTTCTGCGGTTTGAACCGTCTCTCAGGAATTGATCCAGCAAATAGCCATTGGCTCCATGGATTTCGACGCCGTCAAAACCAGCGGCTTTTGCGTTCTTCGCACCTCTTCTGAATAAATTGACGATACCTGGTATTTCTTCGAGTTCGATGGCACGTGGTGTCTCGATTTTCTTCTTGCCCAATGGAGTATGGACGTAGCCCTCAACCGGCAGTGCCGAAGGGGCAACAGGGAGTCCTCCATTGAGAAAATCGGAATGCGACACTCTTCCCACATGCCAGAGTTGAAGGAAAATCTTGCTTGCTGACTGGTGAACTGCGTCAGTCACTTTCCTCCAACCTGCAACCTGCTCCTGAGAATAGATTCCCGGAGTGCGAACGTAACCAACTCCCTGAGGGCTAACTTGCGACCCTTCTGTGATGATTAAGCCTGCCCGGGCTCTCTGCACGTAATATGTAACGGCTAAGGGACTTGGGATATTCCCTTCAACTGCGCGACAGCGGGTCATCGGCGCCATAACCATGCGATTGGAAAGCTCGATATCGCCCAATTTGTACCGAGAGAATAGATTCATAATCAATCATTCGTCTTTGAAGATACTTCATCTATTCGATGCCAAATATCTCCCAAATCGCCCTCTGGCTCTCCTCCGGCGTCCCTCTGGTGTTGACCTCGATCACCCTCGTCCGGGCGAAGAGCGCCTTGAAGAAGCGGCTTCTCAGGCTTCTCTTGAAGTCACTTTTCACCAGCAGGTGCGGATTGAAATAACCGTTTGCTTCCAGTATGGCCAGAGCCTCCTTGCCGTCCAGCTCGCGTACAGTCTCCTCTTGACCAGGATCGCGCTTCAGCAGGATTACATTTTCCATAGTCGTGAGCGGCAGGATACGTCCCTTGCCTATCACCCAGCGCAGGTCCACTACCGCCCGCCCCAACTCGTCGAATACGGCTTTATCCACCAGCCCGGAAAACTCCTTCCAGATATCGGCCAGATCGGCGCGAATGTAGAAGTTCTTCTCCGATCCATAGGCTAAGATCTCCTCCCCAAAGATTCTTGCAAAGAACCAGTCGTCCGAGACCACGCGTGTTTTGGGCTGGCGCAAAAGGCCATAGGTGTGAGTGGTCTTGCCCGCTCCCGATCCACCTAAAATGCAGATCCCTCTGCCTCGTATATCCAGACAGGCACCGTGCACGGAGTAAATGCCGTGATCGTCCTCCAGGATGTCGCCAGCTACGGAGAGCGCCAGGGACTTTATCCATCCGTAGTAGTCCATGTTGAATAAAAAACAGCTCTTGGAATGAGGATCGTAGTATACCTGGTTCTCCCCAATAGTTACGTCCTGCAGAACATAAAGCCGCCCGTGCGAGCGAATATTCTGGGAGGCAAAATAGAAGCTTTCCTCCCAGGCATTCTTGACGGTGATGCTTCCTGTGAGAAGCTTGATGCAGCATCCGTAAATATCCGACTTGATCTCGTAGAGCACCTGATTGCTGTATTTCTCTATCAGCTCCTCTTTTCGCTCCATAGATATGATATCCACAGCATAAGCCATTCTTCAACACTCCACCAAACTTTACTTTTTACTTTCCTTTTGCCGGCTTGCCTGCGCACTTCCCAGATAGCGTCGGCCCACGAGCCGCATCTGATCATCCAGCTCGTAGACCAGGGGCTGAGCCGTGGCGATCTCCACATTTTCAATCTCCTGATCAGAGATGTCTTCCAGATGCTTGACCAGGGCACGGATGGTGTTGCCATGTGAGACAACCAGCACGTTCTTGCCCTTCTGCAGCTCAGGGGCAATCAGGGCCCGCCAGAAGGGCAGCATGCGCTCCTGCGTGTCCTGCAGGGATTCCGTCCGAGGCAACAGGCTCTCTTGCACATCCCGGTAGCGTACATCCATGCCGGGATAGCGATCGTCGTCCTTGGCCACAACTGGCGGCCGCTCTGAAAAGCTTCTCCTCCAGAGCCGGACCTGCGCCGCACCGTACCTCTTTTCCATCTCATGCTTGCTCTTTCCCTGCAAGTCTCCATAAAAACGCTCATTGAGCCGCCAGCAGGGAAGTGCCGGAATCCACATCAGATCCATCTCATCCAGCACTATCCACATCGTCCTGATGGCGCGCTTCAAGACTGAGGTAAAAGCGATGTCAAAGGAAAGGCCGGAGCTTTTCATGAGCCAGCCTGCCTCCCCTGCCTCCGCTTTGCCCCTCTCGGACAGATCAATGTCCATCCAGCCGGTGAACCTTCCTTCCTGGTTGAAGAGGCTCTGGCCGTGCCGCAGCAAAACCAGCTTCGCCATTTTCAGGTCTCCTCCGGCTTCGTCTCCCTTATTTAGTCTCCCAGGTAGATCTTGTAGGCCTCATCCACGCCTGCATTCTCCACGGTTACGGCATAAATGGCATTGCAAAGGCGCACTGCCTCTGCTACGGCCCTCTGGTGGATGTTTCGGCCTGTGGCATTTCCTGCCGCGCCGCTGATATGGATCTGGTCATGAAGCCTCTGCAAAAATACCAGGGGCTCGGTGCTCTCTCCTCCGGCACAGACCACTCCGGTGCGGCCTGCTGCCAGCACCGCCTCCCGGAAGATCTGAGCCGAATCCTGGCTGGAATCCTGGACAGAATAATGGGCAGAATCACGGCCAGTTTTCTTGGGATAGTTGACCTTGACAAAGTCGGAGCCCAGTGTTGCGGCCACGCCCGCAGCTCCGGCGATGAGGTGAGGATTTTTTTCGTCCTTTACAGCTTTGCCGCGTGGGTAGATCCAGAGAACAGTCACCAGTCCAGCCTGATGGGCCTGGAAGACCAGTTGTGCCGCCTCGCGAAGCATCTCTCCTTCGTGCTCGCTTCCCAGATAGATGGTATAGCCCACACCTAAAATGTGCAGTCCAGAGTTCTCTTTAAAATCAAGAACCTGGGCAATATCGATCCATTGGGGGCTGCAGGGATCCGCCTGGGACGTCTTCACCAGATTGGTCTTGGAGTTGAGCTTGACCAGATACGGCACATCCGGATAATCCATGCCATAGCGAGCGATGAGACCAAGCTGTGCGGCAAAGACGCCGATGTTGGCTGCGGCTGCGATACGGAAAAGATGCTCGGGATCATTATCCTGAGGGTCTATCCCCGGACCGAAAAAATCGTCATTCAGATGCTCTGCTTTTTGATCTCCGGCAAAGAGCATCAACCGGCCGCTTCCTTTGGTGATCTTGAGATAATTATCCTTGTATTTGGAGCGGCACTCTTTCGGCACATCCAGAGGAACTACGAAGTTTTTTTCCATTTCCTTTCACTCCTCGGAGAGCTGGGTCAGCTTCACCTGAGGCACCAGCCGCTCGAAATCTTCTTTCTGGCCCAGCGCCGTTCCCTGATGTAGAGTGGTAGCCGTACCGGCTGCAGCAGCATAGACCAGGCACTCTTTCAGACTCTTGCCCTGTACCAGGCCGCTTGTGAAGCCTGCTACCGAGGAGTCTCCCGCACCAATGGTGCTCAATACATCCACATTGGGCGGCACTGCCAGATACTCCTGGCCTTCCGAGACCAGCAGTATGCCTTTTCCCCCCATGGATACGAGAACTATCTTCACGCCCTGCAGGTTGATCTCTCTGGCTGCAGCGCGTATCTCATCCAGACCCTTGAGCTCTCTGCCCACCAGCTCAGACAGCTCATGAATATTGGGCTTGATGACATCGGGTCGAGCCAGAATTCCCGCGCGAAGGGCTTCGCCGTCAACATCCAGTACAACAGTGGACTGGCACCTTTTCACCAAAGCTATGATCTTTCTGTAGATCTCAGGGGTGACGCCCAGGGGAAGGCTGCCTCCGATAGCGACCAGATCGCTGCAAGGCAGCCTTTCCAGCAGCTCAATGAACTCCATAAGCTCGGACGGCCTGATCTCCGGGCCGCGGGCATTGAAAGCCAGCTGCTTTCCAGTCTCCTTCTCATGGATGATGATGTTGGTGCGTGTCTCGCCAGAGACATGAACAAAATCCGTCTGGATCCCCTCGTTGAGCAGCCTGCCCTCCAGCTCCCGGCCAGCGAAACCTCCCACGAATCCTAAAGCGATACTGTCCACACCCAGATTCTTGAGAACTTTTGAGACATCAACGCTTTTGCCTCCTGCAAAGCTCTTCTCTTCCAATATGCGATTGGATACATCGTCGCGCATCTTTTTAATCCAGAGGGTGCGGTCCAGCGCCGGATTGAGGGTTATCGTGTAGATCATGATTGACCATCTCTGCGGCAAATGTAATGACTCTTTTGCCTGACTGGCAGGGCTGCTGCAAAGAAATGCCCGGCTTTATTTCCTTCGGCAATTGTCATTAGCAGAAACAATTATATACGTTGATGGTCGTATTGCTATTTGAGCAAAGGTCGAGCTCAATAAAATTCCCTCCTATTCACGGACTTTTGCTCCCCCTCCTAATGACCGATAGTTTTATATTCGTCTAATGACGTAAGAATTTTAAGCAAAGGTCGAAAAATACTCAATCCCTCCCAAGGAATCGACTTTTGCTCCCTCCCATTATTCTTTGCGATATCCTTTTGCAGAGCCTCTCTAGAAAAGCCTTTTCCAGGCAACCTCGATTCGCTTATTTTAAATATCGCAGGCACTGTAGTCCACTTTTTATGCCAGATCCTCGCAAAAAGATACAGCTCCTCATATCATCTCTGGAGGAGCTGCGGCTGCATGTGGGCAGAAAGGATCTTGCCATCGGCAAGCAAATGCTAAACGCACAGCTTTTCTTCTCCCTGGCCAACGCCTGCCTGCGTGGCCGAGCCGTGCTCCTCTACGGCGGCATGGGCGCTAACAAGACAACTCTTGTCAATCTGCTGGGCTCTTCCTTCCTCTCTATGGACCTGGATGAGGTAGAGGATCTGATGGTTACCGGCCATCCGGAGCAGACTGAGGAGAAGATTGTGGGTTTTCTTGATCCCAGGCAGTGGACGGCAGCAGTAGCGGAATCCGAAGCTGGATCTGGAGCAGGATCTGCAGCGAGATCTACGCAGGTACTCTGGACTGCCTGGGCCGAGTCGAGATGGAAGCTCATCAATGAGATCAACCGCTTTCCCAGCGGCAAGCAGAACCTATTCCTGGAGATACTGCAAAAGAGAAAGATCAGCTACGCAGGACAGGTCTGCCGGCCTGGGGACACCTGCTACTTTGCCACCATGAACCCGGAATTTTCTGCCACCTATCCCCTGGACGAGGCCCTGCTGGATAGAATCTCCGCCTGCGTGCCCGCCGCTCAGCCCAATTTCCTGGCCGGCCTTCTCCTCTCCGAACGCGAGCAGGAGGTCAGGGATCTGGCAAGCATGCTGCCTCGCTTCACTCCGCAGGAATTCTCGTCCCTGCCGGAAAATGTGGCACAAAAGTCGCTTACCAGCCAGGTGGAGCTGGCCATACTCTGCCTGGTCAGGGACTTCACCCTCTGTGAGCGGGCACCAGCCTATGACAAGACCCAGCTTTCCGCAGCCAAGCCCTCTTTGGGTCTCTGTTCCGGCTGCCACTACCATAACAATCCTGAGGCCATCTGCTGGCAGGTGGATGAAGGGCTGTCCGACCGGGTGCGGCAGGACTTGAGGGCCTTTAGCCGGGCTTTTGCTTATCTGCTGGATAGAGATGCCGACCTGTCGGTTCTCAAGGCCATAGCTCCTTACATCATCTGGCACCGGACCACTCCCCTGCGCTACGTCCTGGAGAGGCCGCCCTATTTTGGAGCAGGAAAGCTGGCCTATGTGGCAGAGCTGGTGGAAAAGAGCATAAACCGCACCATGAATGAGAGGGCAGAGATGAACCGGATCTTTTCCCGGGCTGTGGACGGCGAGCTGGCCGTGGCCGAGGCCATGGAGGAGCTTTCGATTTTTGACGATCCCATCGCCCGGCTGGACTTCCTTCCTTGCCTGGAGCAAATGCAAGCGAGGATGCGATGAAGCTCGTCGGCTTCATGGATGATGCCTACCAGGGAACTGCATCCGGCCGCAGGCTAAAGACCCGTCAGGGCACTATGATCTTCAGCCTGGAGGATCTGGCCGATCAGGTGGGAGAGAAGCCCTCGCGCTCCGCAGTGGAGGAATTTGTGCCGGAAGGCAAGAGCCAGCTTGATCTTCTCATTTCCGCAGAGCCGGGAAAGAAGTACAGACTTCTCTGGGGCCTTCTCTCCAGCATTGCCGCCGAGAGAAGCGCTGCCCCCCTGATGCTGCCTTCCCGGGACTATGCCGGCCTGCAGCTGCGGAAGGGCAGCATCATCTTGCAGGAGGCCAGCGCCCACGTTGGTGAGAGGATGAAAGGCGGCAGGATCCTGGTGCAGGGCAAAGCCGGCGACTACCTGGGCCAGGAGATGGAAGGAGGCGGGATAATTGCTCTCGGCTGCCGGGATTATGCATTTCGAAACATGCGCGGCGGCTACGGCGTGGTGCGGGGCGATGCCGGCAAGTTTGCTGGCCTTGGCAACTCTGGAGGGCGGATAGTCGTGCAGGGATCTTGCAGCGAGAGAGCGGGGTGGCTGATGCGCTCCGGCAGCCTCTACGTGCGGGGCGATGCAGGCGACTACCTTGGGCTTCTCATGAGCGGCGGCAAGATCCGGGTTAAGGGAAAGGCCGCAAAGAGAGCAGGATGGCGCAAGAAGGGAGGAAGCATTATGGCAGGAGGCTATGGTCCCGAGGCGGCGGATGATGTCCTGGGACTGGAATGATGTCTGGCACAAATCTCGCCAGAACTGGCACTGGCCTCTTCTCCCCGCGCCCCGACTGGGCACGTCCGAGAGGGAGGGCGAGTTTCCCTTCCGCAATTACCAAATAAATTTGGACAGGCAGACGCTGGCCCTGGGTCCTGTTTATCTGGAAAATCTCTTTGACCATCTCATAGTCCACTACATCTTCTGTCCCCGTTCTCTGGAAGAGGCCGGCCTGCTGGCTCTCGCTGCATTAAAGGGCCTGGAGAAGCCCGAGATCAGCCGAGCACATAGCCTGGTCAATATATTCACAGATATCGTGGTGGACTCCTTCCGGCTGGAGAGAAGCAAAGCCGATGAGAGAAAAGTGCTGATGGGCTGGAGGAGGCTGGCAGAGCAGAAGGAGCAGGGTGTGCTGTGGGGAAATGGGGCGAATGATGAGAAAGGCCGGACAGGAGGGAAGGGCCGTGCTCTTATGCCCCTGGACAGAGTGATTCTTGGATTTTTAAGGGATTACTGGGGAGCGCTTCTACCCGCATGCTCGCGGCCGGAGGTTGATCTCTTGGGGCGGGTCTTTTCTCCAGGCATTAGAGACAGGAGCCTCTGGCCGAGGCAGTGCCGGCAGATGGCGAAGGTCCTGGAGCCGTTCTTGCCAGGCATCCTGGGGCGCGGCCAGATCAGGTGCCTGGAGATCCTGAACGGCAGCGCGAATAACGCGCCCCTGAACTATGCCGCGGGGCTGGACAGCGGGCAGTACGAAAAGGTGCTGGCCGTTTTGGGCATGAAAGGAGATTTAAAGCGCTGGTATCGCGACCAAAGCTATTGCATAGAGATCCGTGAGGCGCTCCGCTCTAAGAGCGAGAGCTATCCTTCCGCGCCCGTCAAGTGGAGGCTGACCGATCCCTGCAGCGAGCTGGACTATGCCTATTCCTTGAGCCTCTCTCCCCTGCTTATTCCCGGCGTCTCGACCTACAAGAGAGGAAGGGAGACAGGCCGGCTCGCGCCAGGATACGATGCAGTGCCCGATCTGCTTGTGGTCCTGGACAGCAGCCGTTCCATGGAAGGGCCAACGATGGGAACGAAGACCCACAAAGCCACCCTGGCTGCCTTTAAGGCCTGCCGGTTTGCCCACAGCAAGGGGGCAATGGTTGCTGCTATAAATTTCAGCGAAAAATATCTTGCCCTTCCCTGGACGCGAGATCTTAACGCCGTGGAGGATGTCCTGGTGGAGTTCTTCTGCACTCGCACCCACATACCTGGAAAGGCGATAAGAGAGCTGGCAGAGAAGCGTCCCGGATGCCTGATCCTGTGCATCACAGACACACACATCCAAAACCTCTATCAGGAATGGGATGACATCAAAAAGGCCTCGGAAAAGGGAAGGTTCGTGCTCTTTTGCATCGACCAGGCCTACAGGGATAAGCAAGTTGAGGAGACGCTGGCAAGTTTAGGCATGGTATACTACATCAACCGCCTGGAGGATCTTGTCTCTCTGGTGGTAGATGTCACAGGACGAGCCTACTCCGGGGAAAGTTTTATCTCCTTGCAATAGACTGCCATTGTGGCGTGCCGGGATAGGGTAGTGGTTATCCTGAGGGACTGTGGATCCCTCGAGCTGGGTTCGAATCCCGGTCCCGGCCCCTAAATCGATCATCTGCTCACCGCTTTCTCAAAAGTAATATTCTCCCCCGGCCCTCGTCGCATTTTGATGTCCTGCCATTTGGCCAAATAGCGGGACAGCTCTCCCCAGAAAGCAGCCAGCCATTCTCGCCGCTCGTGATCGCTCCAGCCCTCTGCAGAGCCGTCCAGCTCGCAGGCCCTTGCCAGGGCCATGGCCTCCATCAGCTCCTGGGGCAGGATTATCAGCACCACCAAACCCTCGCCGTTTTCATCCTCGGCCACAATCATCTCGAACTCTCCCCTCCTGATGATCTGGTTGGGGGCAATTCTGGCTGCCCGGGCCTTCAATGCGGCATAAGCCAGGGCCTGGAAGACCTCCTCCTGGGAGGCCTTTTGCGCAGCCTTGCGGATCAGCTCGTTCATCCCATCTCTCCCGGATTGTCGCTTTTCTGTTCCCAAAATCATCGAAATGAGGGGCTGATATAAATAATAGCCGTGAATAAAGGCCATAGGGCAGGGAGGCGGTCATATCATGGGCTGTTTTGAAGACTTTATGCAGTTTCGCGATGAAGTGGATGAGGTCAAAAAGAAGATCCGGGGTCAAGGAGCAAGTAACGAATGCCGGTGCAGGGAAGACCTGGTGAAGAAGGAAGACGATTGGTAGACTGTCTCTTCTGCCGGATTCAATCCATTTTAGACACATTGACCCAGAGGTGCAGATCCCTGTATGGGCCGGTGAAGTTTCCCTCTTTGTAGAGCAAGAACTCCAGCTTCTGGCTGTCTCCGGTATGATTTAGAACATAAGTTACCGGCTTCTCCCACGTCTCATTGTGCACCAGCGTCAGATTCATGCTTGATACAGGATGGATGAAGCTGAAATCGTCCCCAAAATTGTCTTTAATGGTCGTGTTATTCAAAGGAGTGTTGTTCAGAGAAATGCTCATGGTGTAGTTCACCATCGCATATTCGTGGTTTACCACGCCCACAATCACTGCGCTCTTGTTTCCCGCCTGAACGCTTGTCGGGTAGTCGTAGGCTTTGCCCCCCGGCCCCAGGATATAAAACTCCGTGAACTTCTCACCCTGCTTGGGAGTCACTATAACATAGACCAGGGCGGCAACGGATAAAATTATGGTTAGTATTAATATTATTGTCAGGGCTTTATCCAGCCGGCTTTTCTCGTCGGCTTGAATCTCCGTCTTCCAGGAGTTGATGGTCTCGCGGAAATGGATGGAAAACCTCTCCTCTGCCGGCAGATTCATGCGCCGCCAATAGGCCGCAGCCGCCATGGCTATGGTGAAAATGGCCAGGGAGACGACTACTGGTGTCAGCCTGATTCCCCAGGGGGTGTAGTTTAGGCCAAGGCCTATAAGCGGCACCACAGCGATGCTCAGCCCAAAGGCGAGAGCCGTCCTCTCGATTCCTTCCAGATCCGCCTTTTTAGGAAAAAGGGCCGCGATGAGGGTGTAGCCCGGCACAAAGAGCACCATAACCAGGCCCAGGGGTATACGAACTGGAAGATCGGACAGAGGCGTCAGGGTAAACAGCAGGGTAGCTAGAGCTACAATTGCTGCGGCTAAAAGGTCGGACGGGATTTTCATCATCTTATCGGATATTCTCACAGCCCCACGAGTAGCATGCCGAGCAGTCCCCCAATCCAATCAGCGACCGTGCTTAAAAAGCCTTTACCTTGTCCCGGCGTTCCGGACTTCGATGGACTCTGGTTGCCGTGGACAGGGAAATCAGAAAGGCCTGTATCGCTTCTGCTCGATTGCTTGGAGGGCTGGCCACCCTTTAGGATTATGTCCTTCTCTCTGCAGATGTCGCAAGCATCAGTGCCTCTCACCAGGCAATACTTCTGCAGGCAGTCGCCGGCCTCCTCGGTAAGAGGCTCGCCCCGGCCGATTATCTTCCAATATCCTCCTGAGAGCCTCTTCTTGAGGAGCTTTTCTGCTTCGTCGTACTGGCTGGCGTTTTTGATCTCAAAACCAATCTGGCCGGAATACCATTCGACGATCTCGCGATTGATCTCCACTGGCTTTGCTGCCAGCTTTTCTGAGGATGCTTCGTTTTTATTCGATTCTTTGCTTTCGGTTGAAGGCGAAGCAGGCGCATTGCCGCCTCCCAGACGAATGGTCTTCGAGTCTCCCGCCCCTTGTATGCGGTAATCTCCCGCAGGTATGCCTGCGGTGTCGATGACCAGTTCATATTTTCCGGTTGAATCTGCTTTAACTTGCGTCTGGGCCTCGACATTCGCTGATACCACTGTCGATCCGGGCAGGGCTTTGCCAAACATCTTCAGGGTGTATCTGCCTGGAGGCACATCTGCCTGGGAGATGCGGGCCGTTCCGCCGCTGGCCTGGAAGCTCTTTGTGATCCAGATGCCAAGCTTCACTCCGGCATTGAAGTCCTGCACGTTACTGGCCGATACCGTGAAGCGGTTGGGCTTCCGGGGAACCTGGACAGTAGTCTCATATGCGTACTCTCCTCCCGTTACAGGCAGATTCATGGTGAAGCTGGACTGAAAGGAGAGCTCTTCCCCGGGCTTTGCCTTTCCGGTCAAGGTAACCTCTTGCCCGGGCGTAGGATTTGCCGGCGACAGCTCAAAGGCAAAACCGGCAGATATAAAAATCATGGTCAGAATAAAAATCCACTTCATGACTTCGAATCCGACTGCTCTGTCCAGCATTTTCCTCACTTCCGTCCTGATCATTGATCGCTAAAATTTATCTCGTCAAAGCTAAAGGATCCGTTCAGAGCTTTGGCGCTGACTGTGTAGCTGCCTGCTGGAAATCCCGTGGTGTTGATAGCCAGATTGAAGGGCCCGTCTACAATCACCATTTTTTCCAGGTTCATTGTAAGATCAACCTCAGTCTCATTTTCGGCAGCTTCTCCAAAGATCTTAACGTGATAAGATCCACGAGGCGAGATGAGGTCACTGTCCGCCCGGGCCGTTCCAGAGCCGTCTGCCGGAAACTGAGAGCTTACCCAAATGCGCTGCATATCTCCCTGCAGCTTCATTACGCCCACATTGATGTTCTTCACCTTGCTGGCCGCGATGGTAAAATTGTTGGGCTTGCCGGGTATAAAAATGCCCGGCATGCTGAGATTGTATCCTTTATCATTGGAGCTGGATATCTTGATTGACGAGGATAAGGGGGGCATATTCAATCCCACAATGTCATACATGTACCTCCCGGAGAAGGTTGGCACTGTGGTTTTTATAGATAGCGTCACGAGGAGATTCCCATTTCCTTTTCCAGAAAGAATTTTGTCGTTATCAGCCGAGTCGACAAAATCGCTGGCATTATAATAGGCGGTTGTATAAGCATCATCCAGCCTTGCACAGGGCATCAGGCCCATGGAAGCCGATCCCCAATTTAAAGAGAGATTGCCAAGGCGATAGGGCCCGTTCAGCCTGCTCTTTTCTATCGTCTTGCCGTCAAATGCCAGCTGCATGGTATGGTTGCCATCGGAAAAGACTCTGTGATCAGCCGACCAGACAATTTCTTTATTTTCCTGGTCGAATAGAAATCCGTATAGGCTGTATTCGCCAGGCACGATAATATTGACACCTACATCGATATTGAGGTAATCCGGCTTTCCGTCGCTATTGATGTCAATGCCTTTATCTGAGAAGTCTCCGGTTAGGCTGGCCAGATCAGGCCAGTTGGATACAACCTGGCCATATGCAGAAGGACAATTTCCTGCTATAAGTATCAATAGCATCAGCAGAATTCTTGGCAATCGAACCGCTCCTCTCGCTCTTAATTGATGTTATTTTAAAAATTTAGTTGAGATTTCATATCTATGCGGTTTTTTCCTCTTTGCATTCATACTGGTGAGTATTATCGCACCAGGAGCATTCTGGCGGCACGCCCGGACGAGTCTCAACATACTTTGTTACTGTGCCATCCGGGTGAAATACAACAACCAGGGTATTATCTGCCTTTTTTGTATAGTCCTGGAGTGCAATGGTCTTTGTACCATCTTCTTCTATAGTTGTGGTCATTTTCACCAATCTGCAGGGGTTATAGAGCTCAAGGGTCTTGGGAAAACCACCCGTACTCTTCTCAACTAATACCCATCTGCAGGGAAATGGATGGGCGGGACTGGCAAGAATGGTTAAAGTGACCTCACTTTCATCGGCTGAAAGAGTAGTTAAAAGAGTCTCTGGAGCGATCAACATTGTCCTGTTGGTTTGATTATTTGCGTCGAGATACTCCTTTAGCACTGTGCCGTCTTTGGCGGTATAATTGATGACATTGAGCCATGCTCCGTCTACTTGCTCTTTGCTATAATTAATTGATGCATTCGCCTTGTCGAAATTGCTCATATCCTGGCTGAGACTTGCCATGGTTGCGTTCAGTTCCGTCCATAGCTTTTCCAGACCAGCTATGCCGCTATCATCAGATTGTTGAGAAAGAGCCACCGGCGACAAGGTCAGCATTATCAGGACCGCCACAGCAGCTGCCAAACTCCAGACAGATTTCATAATTTTCAACACCCATTTGGTTTAGCACATCTACCTTTATATATCTTTCATCAGAATCGGCCATCCTAAGGGATATACTTAAAAAGGCAAGTGCGATCTCATTGGTTCTAGTTCTCTGCAAAAGGAGCCTGAGCGGAACTGGAAAATCACTCACGTTGTGCTTTCGCAATCGATTTTCGCTCGCGATATAAAAGGAAATAAAATGGAACAGAGATCACAGGGCGTCCTAGATTACCTCGACCTCTTGCTGCTTTATGCCGAGCAAGCCTTTTCCAGGTGAATATATCCCTCCCGTCAATATATATTCTCCCTTTTCCCAGGGTTTATCCGTGAGGAGGGCAAGATCGACACCCGGCTGAGTTGATTCCTGCAGGCCTACGGCACTGTTCGCGGGCAGAAGGGGCAGCAGATTCATGAGTAGCTCTGAGGAGATCTTGAGCGGACCATTTATCTGCAGAGATTTGGATCCCAAGGACAGAGTAAGATCAAGACTGTTTGAAGTTTCATTCATTGCCATGCCCAGGCTGGCGTTTTCATAATCTTTGCGCAAGATCATAATCGCAGCGAAGATTTTGCTCTGATTGCCTGGCAGGATTGTATTCAGCTTCACCTGAATAAATGGCTCCTGTGCCTTTACAGTACGCGGCACCTGCAGGACTGTTTGCCCATCCGTTATCAGCAACGGCATAGACATGAGCATACTTGAATTATCTTCATCAACGAAATTCAGTGAATGCATGCCGCTGCTGGTACTCGATAGCTGGAATGATGTGCCATTGATATCGGTGCTACCATTTGATTTTGGGATAGTCTTCGCGCACGCTCCATCTCTAAAGTTTTTTGTTCCCCGATACCCAGAGAGGTAGGATGAGAGGTCAAAGGGAGATATGCACACAGAGATATTGGATGCCTCACCATGGATGGGAAAGAGAAAAGCGCCTTTAATGGATTGGTTCAGAGAATAAACAGGAAGACGGCTAAAAAGCTCCATTGCTTTAGCCTCATCTGGAAAGCTCATCTTCGGCATTATTAGCTCATCACTTCCTTCAAGGCTAATCGGCCCCGCTCCTGGAGAGTCGCCGAGAAAGGCCGAAGAAGAGTTGCCCAATGCAGTCACGCTAATAAAAAATATAAGGAGCAAAAGGAAAGCTGATTTTTTTCTCATAGTCAGCAAAAGAGATTAATAGAGTATATATGGCTTTTCCGTCTTAACTCGAATGAGCACTAGATGGAGGGAATCTATTAAATCAGTTAGGAGAATGAACCGAAGGTAAGATGAAAGCACAGGATATTACAAGATATAACCTGGATCTTATACTTCCAGTATTTTTAATACTTCTGGCAGAGCTTCTCATCTATCTGGGCAAACCCAGTGCAGCGATGCCTATTCATGCCCTGAATTTAATTATGCTAATTCTATCTTCCATTTATATAAATAATCGTATTTATCCAGCCCTTATGCTCATGCCCCTTTTCCGGCTTTTAAATGTCGCCATGCCCGTTTTTTTTGATTTAACCCTGTACTCTTATTCCATGGTGTATGCGCCCATGTTCATACCAATTTACTTTATTTTGAAAGAAGGATTTGTGAGCCGCTCAGAAGCGGGATTGACATTTAAAGGTTTTTGGTTTTATTTACCCCTGGCAATTTCTGTGGGCTTTGCCCTTGGATGGGGCGAATACAACGTGATACATCCTCAACTCCTGACACCAGGAGCCAATATCAAGGATGTTTTAATCCTTATTGTGACAATGATCTTCTTTGTAGGAATTGTGGAAGAATTCATCTTCAGGTCATCTTTGCAGACCGTACTGGTGGCGAGGCTGGGATCAAAAGGTGGACTATTGCTGGCGAGCATAATATTCGGATTCATGCATAGCGGCTACCAATTGCCCCTGGAGCTTCTCTACGTTTCTTTTGCTGGAGCCATCTTTGGACTGCTATTCTGGCTCACAAAGAGCCTGCCCATTATCTCCCTGGCGCACGGCGTTACTAATATCTCTTTATTTCTTGTGGTTCCACTGGACTCCAAGATCTTGATTTATCTTATTTTGGTCCCAGCACTCATATTTGTGTTCTATGCCTACGTTTTCAAGAGGATATCGGGCATAGGTGGGGGCGGAAGGGTGCAGAATTGAAACTGGCATTACCAAAAATTTAGGTATTACCAACCTTGAAAAGATCAAAAGAAGTGACTGAGGGATAAGACCTCTTTAGGAATTGAAAGCATTATGTGCCTACGACAGCTATCACTTTGTAGCTGACAATCAGGAAGAACGTGAGTACCATTGGCACAATGGCTAAATTCAACATGGTTGACAGGCGTTTATTCCATTGTGACGAAGCTGACAGAATTTCTGAAGCGCTGAGAAGAGCGATAAGGCATATGACACTTACAACGCTGATTTCAGAGACGCCAACTGTGGCAAAAGTGCTAACCACTGATGTAGTGGCTGCTGCGCTCATGGTGCTCGCTGCACTCATAGTGCTTGCTGCACTCATAGTGCTTGCTGCACTCATAGTGCTTGCCGCACTCATGGTGCTTGCCGCACTCATGGTGCTTGCTGCACTCATGGTGCTGCTGACCGTGCTCAACATGGATGATAACACTTATTATCCCTCAGTACTTGATTTCAGGATCTTATCAGATTACTAGTACCTTCCCTTTGTATTTATAGATTTTCCCAAGGGAAAATCGGATACTATTATTAAAAATAAAAATTGTTTGGGCGCACATCTTTCTATTGGTATCGATATTGAAAAGAGGTTTCTTAAACTGATCGCCAATGCTTTCATTAATTTTTAACATATGTCAACTTATAGTTCTAATTAAAGATAAGAATTTTAAATTCTTATTTAAACTTCGAAAGAGATTTAATAGGCTAAACCACCAAGCATTATAAATACTTAGTGAAAGATCTTATTTGACGTCGTCATTCCTGGAGGGAGAGTCTTGAAAAAAAGGTACAAATTCGGGTTTTTACTCGCGGTCTTATTTTCTGTAATTCTCGTGGGATCGACCTGCGGCCAACCTGAGATCAGCGAAGAATCAAGATATATATATCATATGGATCAAGATGTAAAAGGAAATGGCTTTTTTAGCTCATATCAGTCTACTGACGTCACAAACCTTACTTTGAGCAATCTGGCCCATGGAAGCGGAAGCTATGACTTGGAATTGAAGCTTGATTCGCGCAATGGGGCCAAACGCGACGAAAAAAGTGATGAATACAAAACAACCAGCGATCGGGGTATAACCTTCATAGAGAGCGTGGACTTTTCTTATGCACCAGCAAGCATGCAAATGGGCAAGTACTCCCTTCCCATTGCCTTCCAGTCAAAGGGCGCTGAAAAGACATGCCTCAAAAACTACATCTCAAATGTTTCCATGAATGCCAGGTTCAATTACGCGGATACTCTCAGCAAGAACCTATCCGCGGAATTGTACTGGAAGCTTGTTAATACCACGAACGAATTAGAGTCCAATCTGGACGGTGATGCCAGAACCAAGCTTAATTTTGAGGCAGCATTTTCGGGCAGCGGCCATGTGGGTGCCCTGGATATGGGCCAGGACGAACATGATGCAGATATTTTGATAGATGAGGACTACAGAGGAACCTACTACATAACCAAGAATATGTCGCACGAAACCGTATTCAAGCTAACGCGGCAGACTGATGACTGGTTGCCATGTTGCTCGGGAGGTTTTGCCGATATGAATCTCTTGGATAAAAAGCCTTTCAGGTCGGCAACAGGCGTCTTTGACTGCACCTGCTTCAAGGCACCAGCAAAGGCCCAGTTTCCCAGGATTTATTGAAGAAGGAAGGGCGCTATCACCCTTTCCCTTCTCTGCTTTTTGTATCTCGCTGTTTTGTGTCTCATTAATGGAATATGCCCTTGCTGGCGGGTGCCTTCTGTCATGAGGCGTCAGCTGTAACTATACACAATCTTTATATTCAATATAGTCCTATAAAGCTACTGGTGGACTTGTGTGCAGCTACGGTTTGACAACTACATTTTAAAGGCGTTCCTTTCTTCAGGCCTACTATCGCTGGTGATGATGGCTCTTGCTCTGGGACTGATTCAGCTATTCCGCTATGGTCCGTCCTTGCCTTTATCCATAATTCTCACAATAGCTGCAATTGCTTTCGTCCTTTCCGCGTCATTCTTCGAGCGCTACGAAGTGGGTTCTATCATGTGGTCCATGCTGGTGTCTCTTATTGCAACCTTGATGCTGACTTTGCTTTCCGGCGGCATGATCTATGGCATAACGGCGCACAGGCAATCCTGGGAGGAGCTGCTCTCGGGCCTTGCCATCTGCATGATAGTGGGCATGACGCTGCTTTCTTATCTCAAGCGCAGCCTGGGCGAGATTGAATACTAATACTAGCAGCAATACTAGCATTTTTTTGATGCCTGGCAAGATGGTGGACTCTTTTGGCCGCAAAGTCACCGGCCTGCGGATCGCTCTTACCCCTCGCTGCAATCTCAATTGCATTTATTGCCACCACGAGGGCGAGGTAAGGCCGAATGGGGAGATCTCGGATGAAATGGTGGTGAGCGTGGCCCGGGCGGCGGCAGAACTGGGCGTGCGCTCCCTGAAGTTCACAGGCGGAGAGCCCTTGCTGCGCCGCGATCTGGCCGGACTGATATCGCAAATGCCCCAGGACCTGGACATCTCCATAACCTCTAACGGCATTTTTTTGGCTGAACAGGCAGGGCCCCTGGCAAATGCGGGGCTGGACCGGGTAAATGTGAGCCTGGACTCGCTGCGGCCCCAAACCTACCGGGCCATCACCGGCGGTCGGGAAGGCGACCTGGAAAAGGTGCTGGCGGGAATTGATGCAGCCAGGGAGGCGGGCCTTGCGCCCATCAAGCTGAATGTGGTGGTCCTGAAGGAAAACGAGGCCGAGATTCCTGATTTGATTGATTTTTGCCGGCAGAAGGGCCTGATCGCGCAGCTCATTGAGCTGTTGGACCTGCATCACCAGGGGCTTTCGGGAGACATCGATGCCATCGAGCGACGGCTCGCTGCGCGGGCGAATTTCGTTCGCACTCGCGAGATGCACCGGCGAAAGAAATACTTCCTGGATGGGGTGGAGGTGGAGGTGGTGCGCCCCATGGACAACACCGAGTTTTGCGCGAACTGCACGCGCCTGCGCGTCACCTCGGACGGGAAGATCAAGCCCTGCTTGCTAAGAAGCGACAATCTGGTGGATATCGGCACCTGCGACTGCGAAAAGATTAAAGAGCTGCTGCAGGAGGCGAATGCGCTAAGAGAGCCGTATTTTGGGAAAAAGAGGAGTGGAGGCAAGAATGAGGGATAAAAAGGAAAGCCGGGTGAATTACCATGAAATCGGTTAAATCCCAGAGGGGTCAATTATTATAGGTTTCCAGCAACTCACATAACTCGCAATTCTTTTTTAACTTGCTTATGTGGTAGGTGATCTGACCATAGCCATGGCTAAAACTGAGCAATTCCAACGCTCATTACATCCTGACATGGGTAGGTGGCACCACCTGTGGCTAAGGTGCCAAAAACAACCTCATTTTTTAAAAGAGGCAATGGTTTATCGATTTTAAGATGGCACAAAAAAACGTGAGAGGGTTTCCCTTCATCGCCGATCTGAAGGTAGGGGTATTCGTGACCCTCCGAGCACCTGATGTATCAAATCCATAACCCTCTGGCCTCATTGGGCTATGGTTCTATGATGCAGAGCTGATGCCAGCATTTTAACGCAGCAGCAAGCCATTCCAATAGCTTTGGCCCAAAAGGGAATTAATCAATCCATACGGAATTAAGATACTTATTTATTATACGACTATGGTCAACTCATTAATTCAAATACTTACAAAATGTATGTATTTCTGGCGAAAACTATTTACGAATTGGAAGATTATGCGTTAATTTAGTTAAAAGAAGGCATAAAGCAAAAGTAGGCTGAAGATTGCTGAGAATGGGCAAATAATATTACTGGATTGGAATTAACTGTCCGAATATGGAATTAGCCAAAAAAATTCTTTATGATATGTGAGGTGGAGCAACATGAAAAACACAGTAAGACTTAAAGAAAATTGGAAATGTAATCGTCTAAAATTCCTCGTCGGAGGAGGAGAAAATCATATAAGAAATATTATAGTAGCCACTATGATCATTCTGGCTGCCATCAGTCCGGCAATAGGACAGACGCCGGTTACTCTTACCTCCTCTGGTGAGTGGATATCAACACAATGTCCTGAATCTAATTGTCATGTTACGGGTATTGGCACCAACGAGGTACGCTGGGGCACGCCTGCAACTTCAGGCGGAAGCAAGAGCGGGTTGCGATTTGATGGACAATCCGTTAGTTCCACTACCGGGGAGGAATTTTGTCTAGGAACGCTTACCCACTTCAACTGGCCAATCAATGATGCAGCCAGCGGAGCCGAGTTGAAAATCAAACTGTCTTTCACTAATCCGTTAATAGGCGATGTTTACCTAAATTATGATATAGCTATTGACGAAACTACTAATCCACGTGATCGATGGGGAAATCGATTAACTTGCAGCGAGGCAAGTTGCACTTATAGTCCGTGTGAAACTTACCCGTGCCCGGACCAAGTATCGTGGCCAAATGCGATCCCCGATCAGACCTTTACTATCGGCAGTGACACATACACCCTGCAAATCGTGGGTATAAAGGATGCATGTCCTTCAGGCACTTTAAAGGACTCTTTTGTAACCCAAGAAGGGATGAATAATGTGGGATATCTTGTAGGCAAAATCGTTCGCGCCCCCCATGCACCTGTTGCAGGCGATGACGCCTACAGTACGACTGAGGATACAGCCGTAACTGTGGCAGCCCCCGGTGTGCTCGTAAACGATGCGGATCCCGATGGAGATACACTGACCGTAACAACTAGCACGCAGCCTGCAAACGGTGCAGTGACAGTGGACCCGGATGGCTCGATGACATACACGCCGAACGCGAACTTCTGCGGCATAGACACCTTCGACTATACCATATTCGATGGTACGTATACCGATTCCGCCACAGTCACGATCACAGTTGACTGCGTCGATGATGC
>CAYXSJ010000013.1:0-25282 GCA_964467095.1 uncultured Methanotrichaceae archaeon | reverse complement strand
ATATTTCATTTTTGACACCTGCTATTGCCCAAATCAGCTTCTTAATCTAGATATAATTGGAGGTTATTGAATAAAAAGTCTTTGGTACCAAAAGATTAAAGTATCATATGTTATGCGCGTATGATGCAAGAATAAACCGAATGTATCAAGCATACCATGAAACGGAACTTGGAAATGGATTTCTCGCTCATGCGGCCCAGATCTGCCATTGGATGCTGTGGCATTCTCCGGCACATAGACCACCTGCCCGCTTTCCAGAAGATACGCGGTCCCCATCTTAGTGCCCTGTCCTCCCGCTATCTTTCCGGTCATGTTCAGCACCTGAATTTTGTCCATATCCTTGATTATAATCTGCATATTGGGATCTCCAGGATTCTTGACCATGGTCATGGTGCTTTGAGGATCCAGCATCTCTTGAATGCTGTAAGAGGCTACCAAGGCCAGAAGGAATCCCAGTGCAAAGACCATGGCTGTATCAAATAGATTCGATAGCCCATTCATGGGATCGTCATCCCAGGCTGCGGCATCGCTGAAGCGTTTATGCCTTCTCATTCTTCTCGCACCTCAGGATATCGACTGCATATTCCAGGTCGCTCAAGTCCTGACGGTACCATCGCATCCTTATGGTCGCAGCTGCGAAGCATATCCCGCCCACCACTATACCCACCACCGTGGTGGTAAAGGCGATAACCAGGCCGTCTGAAAGCTGCTTGATATTGCCCTGAGCCAGACCCAGCAGGGCAGGCCCCAGAGGTATAAGAGTTCCCATCAGCCCGAGCATTGGCCCTACTTTAACTCCCATCCGGATGGGCTCCAGGGATTTGTCTATGCTGATTTCTGCATCCTGCAGAATCTTCTCGAACTTCAGACGGAAGGTTCCGGCCAAAATGGCCTCTCCCAGCTCTCTGAGAACTCTGGAGACAAGGGTCCCGGATCCGTAGCTGCACAGCTTTGCTGCCGCCTGATCCGCCCGGCCCGATCGTGCCAGATCAGCCGCCTGAAAGCAGATCTCCTCCATATTCTTCAGATCTCTATAACGGGTGGAGAATTCCCGAACCATTGATCCTACCAAGGCCAGAGACCAGCCGAAAAGGAGGATCAGCCCGATCATATCTGGATAGAGCATAGCATCAGAGAATATGTAGAGCAGGTATTGGCAGGTATCGTGGATGCTCATCAAATGGCAACCCCCATCTTCCGGCCCAAGTATCCCAGAAACACCATTGCAAGAAGAAATCCATAAATATAGACGGTATTTACAGAGGGCATTTCCGAAGGCGTTGAAGCTACTTTAGAGCCGAGATAAGCCGGAATGACCAGCATGGATAAGATGTAAAAGAGTCCCAGAAATATCATAGCATTGCCCATGTCACAAGGTGTCCTATGACTCATTCGGAATAACTCGGAGAGCCCTATGATGGAGACTGAGAAAATTATGCCCACGGCCAGGCCGATCTTCCAAGAAGCAACATTTAAAATGCCTGCCAGAAAGCTGCAGGACAGGAAGGTGGCCGCCATGCAGGCTGGACAGGGGAAAGACAGGACCCAGAAGGTGCGGCGAGAGAGGTCATGGCCTCCCCGATTCCATTCTCGGACAGTAATCACGCCCAGGGAAACCAGAAGCAATGCGATGACAGCATGCATGGCCATCCCGGCATTCAGCATGCCATAGAGAGCCGAATCAGGTATGAACCCTATGATGATGCCCATCAAGCTGGCCAGTGCCAGATAGCTGAGAGCTATGTACAGTGTTTCGCGTCGGCTGAGGCTGGCCAGACCGCTGCCCAGGCTGACTTTGAATGCAAAAATAAGGATGCCGATCAGGATACCGCTAGCAGTAACTAATGAGAACTCCAAGGGAAACACCAATTGTCCAAAATCATTCTGGTTGGATATAACGCTTACGCAAGTTTTGTTGATTAAATGAAAAATAATATGATAACATTTCCACGCTATCGTCTTTCCACGCTATCACCTCCTCCGGAATCCTGCGACTATGAAAAGCAGCATGACAAGCACCAGAGCCACGCCCATGAGCGGTGCACCGGAAATGGACGGCCTTGAGACGCTGTTTGAAGGGCTCTCCATGACCATGCCCTGAACCTCAATTTGAGCAGACTCCGTATTCTCCACAGGCCTTGCGGAAGCGCTGCCAACACCACTGGATCGGGTTGTGTTGAGTCTCCCTGTACAATCCCCTGAAGAGGAGTGCTTGGAAGAGGAGCTTTTATGAGAGTTGCTTGGCTGCGAGTTGCTCTGGCTGGAGCTATCCGACTTTTCTGGTGCAGGGACAACTCCACTCATGTACTCATTGAGCAGGAGGTTGCCGCAGGTGTGATGACAACACGTCACGCCAAAATCCTTTACCGATTGTTCGTACTCCTGGACCAGATCGGCTTTGGTAGCCTGATCTGGGTGCCACCTGTCCTTCCTGGCTGTCTCCAGCATTCTCCCTTTCAGGGCTTGAGACGCCCAGGGATTATTCTGGTCGAAGAACTCTTTCATGCCGAGATCATATTTGTCCTTAACATAGACATCATGCACCTCGTTCCAGACGGTCTCTGTGACCAGATCGGGAACCATGGTCTCCCAGCCCCAGAGGTTCTCCACGAACTTGTCCATCTCCCTGGCACCGGAGTAGCCCTGCTCCATCATGCCGCGCATCCACTGGGGATTGTAGTAACGGACTCTAAGCTCCTTTGAGAAAAAGTTGTGCAGTGATGAGACTGCCTCCCTTTCAGGATCTCTGGCATCAGTGACGTACATGTCAGGCGTCTCTCCAGTCACAGTTCTCACAGCCAGCCCTATACCTCCCAGGTACTGGAAGACGTCGTCATTGTCTATAAAGCCGTAGAGGTTGGAGTTGGTATGATGGACTGCCGCCTCCACATCGCGAAGATTGGTCTTGTAGAGGTCCTCTTGCAGAGAAGAGAGGTCCTCTCCGGAAGCCAGCTTGCTGCTCCAGATCCCATCGCCGTATATGTAGGACATCTTCGTTATGAAGAGGTTGCCAAGCACAGAATCGTTCTCCCAGGTATTGCTGGCAGATGTTGGAGCGTCAAGGTTAGGGCCATATGTCCCGGCATTTTCCAGGAATATCCTGGAGGTGGAGAGGATCCGTGCCTCACTTTCGCTCACATTGCCGGTAGCCATCAGCTCCTGGAATATCTTATTTGAGTTCTCCCGGATGTAGTTGGGATACGCGGTGCTGCTATCATTGCTGGCCAATCTGATTGCCCGGTCTATGAGCTGGAGCTTCTCAGGAAACAGATCCCTGTCAAGGCCGGATGGCACCACTACCACATCTATCCTGGGCCGGCCAAGTTCTGAGAGCGGCACAAGCTCCACGTTACTCACTCCCCCATAGCTGTCATAGGCCGGCTTAGCCCCGATCAAAGACAGGATCTCCGATTCCACAACACCGTGATCGGTCATGGCCCAGGCCCAGAGCACCACCGCCAGCTTTCTCGGGTAGGTACCATTGTGCTCTTGCCTGCATTCTTCAATGAGCTTGTCCGCCAGCTCTTTGCCCACCTCCCAGGCAGCGCTGGTTGGCACCCGGCGCGGATCGAGCGACCGAAAGTTCCTTCCCGTAGGAAGAACCGAGGGGTCTCGAATAGGGTCGTCGGCTGGAGAGGGCGAAGTATAGTTGGAGTCAAGGGCGCGAACGAGGCTATTTACCTCTCTTCGGCAGGCTTGAATGTTCTGTGCATACTCCAGGGATAGATTAAGCTGATTGGATAGGTTCCGGGAGACATTTCCCAAAACGGCCATCTGAGCATCCTCGGGTGTTGTTCCGTTGATCATTACCTCTGAAAGCATCATCATTGTGCAGTTTTCCAGCTCATTCTCTTTGTCCAACCGTGTGCTGTTTGGATAATCGCTGTAAAATATCATGGGTGCGACCTCTTTGCAGAGTCCCACTCCCAGCATGGATTTCACCATGCCCATTAGCGCCTTGCCTTCAGGAGGCTGGCCGTAGATGTGCAGACCGTAGGGCATGAACTGGTTTTTTAGATCGTAGAGGTACCTCTCCAGCTCATCTGCATAGACATCAAAGCTGGTCGAATTGGAAGAGACGCAATTCAGATCCACACCAAGATCTTCGTCCAGATGCATATCCCGACTGATATTGATGATCTGTTTCTTGTAGCCCTCTTTCACACTGGCATTTTGCACATTTTTGTATTCGAAGACGGTCTCAGCCAGGTTGGTCAGGTTGCCATAGAGCCCAGAGGCCACAATGGGCGGAGTGAGATGGGTGATCATCACCGCGTCACCCCTACGCTTGGCTTGGGTTCCCTCGGCGATGTTGTCCACTATATACGGGTAGACTACAGGCAGGTCCTGGATGAGGAGAGCCGGCCAGTCATCGCTGGATATGCCGCATTCCTTGCCTGGCAGCCACTCTTGGGTCCCATGTTTTCCCAGGTGAACTATAGCATCAGCGCCAAATCCCTTTTTCAGCCAGAGATAGAAGGCTATGTACTGATGATGGGGTGGAATGTCCGTGGAGTGATAGAGAACGGTGTTGTTCTCCAGCCACCCTCTGGTGGACTGAGGCAGTAAAATGACATTGCCAAAGGAGAGCTTTGGAATGACAATATATTCTCCACTATCGTTTCGATAGACCATTATGTCGCCTGGTGGCGGACCCCAGTGGTTTATTGCCTCCTCCTGCTTTTCCGCAGGCAGGGTTTTAAACCATGCGATGTATTCTTTGTCAGGAATTAAAGTGGCATTTCCTTTCTCAACCATCGACAAAAGCTCTCCAGGAGCCCAGGTGCCTACGTTAGTTCCCTCGTGGGCCAGGAGATCCACCAGGGCCTTCTCATCAGGAATGCTTCCCTGAACATTGAAGCCTGAACTGTTCAGACCAGCCAGAATATTGTCCAGGCTGCAGGGAACATTGAGGTAGCAGCCCTCCAGGTTGTCCTTGCCTGCCGCGTGATTATAGTAGATAATGGCCAACTTCTTGTCCAATTCAGGCTTTCTTGCCAGCGCGGCCCAGGATATGGCCCGATCAGCTATCCATCCGATCTGGCTCTCGATGGGTGCATATATCGTTTCGTTTCTGCCTGAGATCACGATGGGCTCAATGACCCCATCCATCTCCGGCTGAGCGATCTGGAAATAGAGCTCTGTCGGCTCGATGCTGGACGCATTTTTCCACTGATCAGGGGTCTGGTAGTACAACCTAATTGCCCGCAGCACAGGAACGTCCAGGTCCTCAAGGTCCGAGATTCCCTTATCCGTATCACCGTAGTTCATCCGGAAGGACTTGGTGAGTATCACGGCATCCACGATCGGTTCCCCGTTCTTGAAGAAGATTCTTCTGAGGGAGGAGGTATTGGAGAATCCCAAGTCTATAACGTTAGCTCCCTTTCTCTCCAGGGCAAGAATTAGGCTCTTTATGTCGATTTGCCCCAGGTCTGCATAATAGCTCAATATGCCGATGGTGGGAGCTGATTGATTGTAATGGTGACCGGATTTATTCTCATACCAGTCCAGATAAAGTGAGATGTTATAAAAGATTTCCGCGGAATTTGGATGGTATATGTATTCGTTTGGGGTGGGAACGGGATCCTCTACCTTAGCATTCATGCCCAATATCCTGGCCGCCAGATAGGAATAGAGGCGTCTCATGTTTTCGACGCCGCTATAGTCCCAGTATTCTTGAATTTTAGGATGATCAGAGAGATTCACATTGCTCAGGCCTTCATAGCCCTGGGAGTTGAGTACTATCACAGGAACGCCCCTTTTTTTAACATCGTTGATCAGGGGCATCAGACTGGAGACATCATCCGCGTCGAGCATCTCCAGGAACACGAGGTCATAAGAAGATAAGTTGGAAGCATTGGTGGGAAAAGTTGAGGTCACAATGAGAAATGCTTTTTGGGAGGCCTCTTCTATCTGAGGATGGTTGCCCACCGTTAAAAAAAGTGCATTGGGGCGGGCCATGAGGACTGTGCCATTTATCTCCAGGCGCGGGGAGTCCTCTGGTTTTGCCCTTCTGTCTCCATAATAAAATACAATCCTATCACCATCCGTCAGGTCCAGCAGGTCTGGACTCAGCTGGGGCATGGATTCCTGAGGGTAGTTTACCCAAAACCGCCAGGCATTGTCGCCAGTTGCCCTGTAGTCGCCCAGAGACTCGATCTGGAGGCCGTAAAGGTCGTTGAGAGAATCGTTTAATCGGAGGTTCATGCCGCTCTCTTCAGCGGCTTTAGCCAGTGCACCCAGGGGAGTGGTCTGGTTGATCCGATAGGTCCTGCCGCTGGTAGCCGTTAAGTTGACCGATTCATTCTCAAGCTGAACAATTCCTTTCCAGAGAAGGCCTTTTGGCCTGGAAGCAAAGGCATAGAGACGGCCTTCATCGGATCCTATAAAGATGGTGCCATCAGATCCAGCTGCGGAGGCAGTAACATACTGATTGGCAGGGTAGCTCCATACCACAGATCCATCGGAGGCATTCAGTGCGTAGAATGCTCCGGCATCAGTATTGGTACCAAAGAAAACCTTTCCGTCCCCGACCAGGGGCGAGGATTTGGCAGGACCGTTTACCTCCGTTCTCCAAAACACGGAGCCATTTCGGGCGCTAAAGCAGGTTAGATGGCCCTTGGACCCGTCATCCGATCCGACATAGACCTTATCGAAAGAGACGGCTGGATTGGACATGGTTCCATTGATATCCGTCTCCCAGACCACCTGGCCGGTGCTGGCATTGAGGGCTTGAAGGGACTTCTCAGTAACCGTGAATACCAAATCGTTCCAGAGGGCCGGAGTGGCTGTGACCTGGGAGTCTTGAGGAGACTTCCAGACCAGTTCCTGAGTGGTCGCATCGACGCAGTACAGTGCCGGATCGCCGCCGGGGAAGTAGAGCCTCTGGCCTGATGATGCCACTGAGGCGAATGGATGAATCCGGCCTGTTGTTAAATTCCACAGCTCATTTCCATCCAGATCCAGAGAATGAATAGCGCCATCCGAAAAGCTCATGACGTAGACCGTTTCGTCCAAGACCAGGGGCGATGAGGCCACTCCCCACCATTCCGGATTTTTATCTAGAGTGCGGTTCCATAAAGTGTCACCTGTAGTGGCGTTCAGGCAGTAAAGGTCGCCCGTAAGTGAACCGATAAAGACCTTATCATCCAAGAGAGCTGGAGTTGATGCTCCTCCTTTGCCGCCCAAGGGATTGAGCCAGAGGATCGTTCCCTCTTTCTCATCCAGACATGCGAGCCCAAGCTCCCCTTTGAAGGTCATATCGGGCCAGTTGGAAACGAAGACCTTATTGCCGGAGACTGCTGCGCATCCGCCGAGATAGCCGTGGCCGGTCAGGCTCGTGCTCCAGAGAATGTTGGGTTCATCAGGATATTTGCCGCTGACATTGCCTGTTCTCTGGTTATCGCCATGAAATGTAGTGAAGTCTGCACTGGCCGGCATAACCAATCCAAATAAAAAAATGATCAGGAGGATACCTCCTCCGGAATTTAAGGCCGCAAAAGTTCTCACGCAGCATTACCTCCCGGCCCAAAGGCGTAGACTCTGCCGCCACCTATGGAGAATACCATGCCATCGGCTACGACCGGGGCAGATCCGCCAGCGGGATAGCTCCATACAATATCGCCGGTGCTGGCATTAAGAGCACACAGGGTGTTGTAGGTGGAGTTTTTGCTCTCTGTCTTGCCCACAAACAGCAGGCCGTCCGCATAGGCAGGGGAGCACCTCCAGTCACCGATTCCGTCCTCTTTTGTGGTATTCCAGAGAATTTCGCCATTAGTGGCATTGAAGCAGTAGGTGATCTTGTCGCTGAAGCCGTCTGTTCCACCACAGACGTAGAGCAAACCTTCTGCCAGGGCAGGCGTGCAGTCCGTACTTTTAATGGTCTTCTCCCAGAGCAGATGGCCATCCACAAGAGAGACTGCCATGACTTCTCCATCTCCTTCGAAGTTATATGTAGTAACATAGGCCACGTCCTGCCAAAGAGCAGCGGAGCCGCAGGGAGAGTTTTTGGTGGTCAGGTTCCAGAGCTCAGAGCCATCTTTGAGGTCGACACAGTAAATCTTGCCTCCAATGCCCCATTCCCAGCCGCCGAAGACGACCTTGCCCCGATCGATGGCCGGGACGGATTGAGCATCTCCAATCACGGTGAAGTTCCACAGCTCTTCTCCTGTATCCTCGTCAAGGCAGTAGTAGTGATGGCCGTCCCAGTCGCTGACAAAAGCGAAGCCGTCAATTACCGCCGGTCCTCCATCTAATGCACCTCTTTTAGTGGGCGGTGTAAACTTCCACAGCACCTTTCCATCAGATGCATTCAGGCAGAGTGTATCCTGGCTGGAGATAAAAACCCGGCCCCGGTGATAAGCCGGTGAGAAGCCAAAGGCCTGACAGATATCCTCAAGGGGGTTGAAGGCGGTGCTCCATAGCAATTTTCCCGTTTCTTGGTCAAGACAGGTCAAATTGCTGACGCAATTTACGAATACCCTGCCCCCGGCTACAGAAACAGAAGATCCTTCCTGAGCACCGATTGCCCCGCTATCCCATACCAGGTTTGCAGTATCCGGTGCGTGGGAACTGCTGTTGCCCGTATGTTGCGGATTGTAGCGAAACTGAGGCCAATCCTGGCTAATGATGCCTGCCGCAGTTGAAAGAATGGCCCCCAGAATCAACAGGGCAGCAATTATCCAACCCACGGATTTAATGGTGTAGTTCTTCATCTATCATTCCTCCAATAAATCATGGCCAAAAGCGTAGACTCTGCCACCGCCAACCGTGAAAAGCATCCCATCGGCAAGAGATGGAGATGAACCTCCTTCTGGATAGCTCCAGACGACTTCTCCTGATGTAGCGTTCAGGGCAAAGGTTCCATCGTACTCTGTGAAATTTGACCTTCCAGCAAACAGCAGACCATCAGCCAGGGCGGCAGAGCATCTCCAGTCGCCGATGTCAAGAGCCTTCCACAGGAGGTCGCCGCTGGAAGAATCAAAGCAGCTGGTGACAAGATCGCTAAAGCCCTCACAACCTCCGCAAATGTAGACCCTGCCGCAGGCTACGGCAGGCGTGGAGTCGGTACTCGTGGTCGGCACCTTCCATAGAACGGACCCGCTCTCTAAAGACAGAGCCATGAGGTCACCCTCTCCCTCGAAGTTGTAGGTGGCCATGTAGACGGTTCCGTTCTCAATCGTTGCCGAGCCGCTGGGGGAATTATTTGTTTTCAGGCTCCAGATCTTCGAGCCATCGTTGAGGTCGACGCAGTATATCCTGCCGCCAACGCCCCAGTCCCAGCCGCCGAAGACCACCTTGCCCGCGTCAATAGCGGGAGTAGATTGAGCATTCCCCTCCACGGTGAAGTTCCAGAGTTCCTTCCCGGTCACCTCATCAAGGCAGTAGTAGTGATGGCCGTCCCAGTCGCTGACAACTGCCCTGCCATCCATTATGGCCGGGCTTCCGTCGATGGCAAATTTGCCAGTGGGTGAAGAAAAGCTCCAGACCTCGCTGCCATCGGAGGCGTTCAGGCAGTAGGTTTTGTTTGATGTGAAGAAGATCCTGTCCAGATGGTAAACTGGGGTAAATCCAAAAGCGTAATCTCCTGAGGCATGGAAGGGAAAAGTCCAGAGCACTTCTCCAGATCTCTGATCGAGGCAAGTCACATTGCTGATGCAATTTACGAAGGCCTTGCCTTCTGCCAGAGAGACCGATGAACCGGGCTGAGCGCCGATATCCTCGCTGATCCAGGCGGTTTTGTTGGACATGGGAGCTTTAGTGGTGCTATATCCCAGATGCTGCGGGCTATAGTGAAATTGTGGCCAGTCCATCTCGTCGCCGAGACAGTACAGCTTTCCATAATGCTGATCGCCCTCGGTACCAAAGTATGCGCGCCCATCGGAGATGGAAACGCCACCCAAGAGGTAGCCGTTATCTGGTGGATTTAGCCTCCACTGCAGCACTCCGTTCTCTCCAGCATCCTCAAGGCAAAAGATTGAGCCGTTGACCTGTGCGGTAGTAAAGAGGATCCTGGGCCGCTCTCCGGCCGTGGATACACAAGGAGATGACTTCACGCCGGCCTCTACGGGATAAGACCAGATCTGTTCGCCGCTCGAGTCGTTCAGGCAGGCTAATTCGCCCGGATGCCCGTGCTCTCCCAGCCCCACATAAACCCGGCCATTCCAGACAGAAGGGGTGGATGTGCTAAAGCCCGTGTTCGAACTCCATCCCCGGTCCTCGAACGTCCCCTTTTCCGGATAAAAGCCAATCTTCCAGGTGAAGCCCTCTTCAGCCGAGACCTCAGAGGTGGTATAAACATATCCATCATTAAAGGCCACAGATGCTCTAATCCTTCCGGGTCTCTCTCGGGAGAAGCTCAGCCTGCAGCGATCAGTGAGGTTGAGCGTGTCAGCAATCTCTCCACTAAAACGGTTAACGCTGAGCAGGAGGCCGTCGTTTTCGCCGAATACCACATAATCGCCGACCGAGCATGCCCCGCACCACAAATAGCCCTTGGTGTTTTGGGAGACATTCCAGCATTCTTTGCCGTTCTCATCGAAGCAGAAGAACTTTTTTTCGCCTGATCCGTAGGCGCTTCCTTCGCCCAGATACAGCTGGCCGTCTACGTAAGTTAACGGAGCTTCAAACCTTTTATCGGATAAATCATGTTCCCAAAACTTCTTGCCGGTCCGGGCATCGAAAGCCGCCAGCAAACCGGAATCGGTAGCAGCAAAAACCTTCTCACTATTGCAGGCCACCGAGGACATCTGGAAGACCCAGCCGTTCAATTGGGATCGCCACAGAAGACAGCCGGTCTCCTTGTCGAGAGCGCAGACTGAGCCGTTTCCCGCCAGAGTATAGACCCGACCTGAGGAAATTATAGGTGTGGTCTCCATTCTCTGGAGGTCGGCCGTCCATAAGATAAAGGGATTATCAGGGACTCTGTCAGAGCTTATGCCTGAATTTAAAGCATCTTTCTTGAACTGGGGCCAATCGGATGCGTCGCATGCTGGCAAAGAAACTAATAGTATTATAATAAAAATTGAGATACATATTTCTTTTGATTTCTTATGCATTTTTTCTCCATATATTTCTTTCTTCTTGATGCGTGATCGCCTATTCTATACACAGTCGAATGGACGCTTTGAAACCCATTGTACTTTACATAACACAATCTTTGTTTACTTAAATATTGTGGCGCGAGGCATTAGCGAGCATCTGCATTTTAATGCTGTAGGAGACACTGCCGTGTGATTGTGAGCACAGATCATAATAGTAAAGTTAATTTGTCTTTACAAAAGTAAACTTAATATAGCATGAGTTCAATTCACTGTCCACGGATTTGCTGCAATTTGCTGCATATAATGGGATAGTTTTGGAGATTATAAAAATATGGTGGACTATGCTCACAAAGAAGGATTTGCATAATTGCTTGCGCATATTGATTGTTGATGATAATATATGTGATCAGGATCTGATGTTGAGATTGCTCAATCGTATTGGCCTCAGTGCAGACGTAGCAGGCAGCGGCATTGAGGTTATCAATGCCCTTCAAAGCCAGCACTACGATGTGATTCTCATGGATGTGCAGATGCCTGCGATGGATGGTTTGGAGACGACCAGATACATTCGACATCGTTGGCATGATAGAATTATAAGAATAATTGGGGTTACAGGCTGCATCCAGAAAGGCGATCGAGAGATGTGCATTCAGGCGGGAATGGATGATTATATAGCAAAACCTGCCGTGAAGGGGGCTCTTGAAAATGCTTTAAGCCGCTTTCACCTCTATTGATATCGAGATAAATCCTATTCGCAGGATGGCGAAGAACTGAGCTAGAAATCGCGGGCAGTTAGGCCGATCTCGTTGGCTGGCAGAACCCAAGGGAGGAGCCGTGGAAAGTTCCGCTCTTTAGGGCATAATGCATCGTCGGGGCCTGCGATACCGACAAGGTATCATCGTCGACCCAAAATAACTGGTGGAAGCCTCCCACCAGTCAGGGCTAAAATCATATTGGCAGTCCATTCAAAGGACATGCCCTCGCTGTCGCTCTTCCACCAGATGGATCCGTCCTCCTTTTGCAGACTCAAAAGATGGTGGATGGGATCTGTTGATCCAACCTTCCAATCCCCAAGATTTTGGCCGGCGGCTCTTATGGCCAGAATGGCCCAGCCATCAGTGGCGGCATTGGACCCGAGAGATGAGAATCCACCATCAGTATTCTGTTCGGATGAAAGATACTGCAAGCCTTTCTTGACCACATCCGAATCCTTTTCCTCACCCCCGCTTAACAGTGCGCATAAAATAATGCCAGAGGTATCGGGGTCCTCACCATTCAAGCCTCCATTCCATGCCCAACCTCCCTTGGCCGTCTGAAGATGCAACAGGTGATCAACCGCACTTTTCACCTCATTTGATTGGGACTCATTGCATGCGGCGAGGGCCATTATAGCCCATGCATCATCCCAGATGTAATTTTCAGTCCCCACTTCACCACCAGAGCCGAAGTAGCTTTTTAGGATTTTCACGTAATCTTTGCCGTTGATATCCCTGGGGTCCAGACCAGCCGAAGCGAGGGCCACCACATACCGGCCTATCTGGGCCTCGACGTTGCTCAAATTGTCAAGTTCTTCTTGCCTTTCCAGCAGATAATCTAGAGGATTGCTGCCGTTTATGGCAAGAGCTGAAAGATTTCTGCCTGTGGGCGCCAGGGCAATGATTGCCAGAGATGTATCCTTGATGTCGCTCTCGGATTCAGGATTGGCTCCAAAGCCTCCGTCCTCGTTCTGACAGGACAAGAGATAGTCTATTGCTGAAACAATCGGCTCATCAGAATAGGAAAGAGGCTCTCTCTCCTGAGATGCATTGATTGCTGCGGGAATTATCTCTGAGGAAGAATCATCAACAGTCCCTGCTGCTATGGCTAGAAACAAGACTGAAGCTAGCAATACTCGGATATATTTCATATCATCACCAGTGATCTTTCTCTAATGTTGATCATCTCTTTCTAAACATTTGGCTTCTGGCCTATCAAAACAGAAGTTGCAGCTTTTCTGCAGGAGGAGCAATCGAAGACGCCTGCGGCAGAATGCCCAATTCTGTCTGCTTTAGTCATATTTGACCATCCACCGTCACAGCAAGGGAGAAGCTCGTAATCCTCCTCATCGGATATACAATATTCTTCGCAATGCTCTGTGCAATTATCCAGGCAATACCCTTCGCTGAAGCCCAAGTCTTCCATGCAATGTTTCATGCATTTTATTTCGCACTCCTCTTCACAATCTAATACAACGCCATCACTCAGAGGAAGAAGGCCTCTTTGGAAAATCTGGAAGTTGCCAATATATTCTCCAAACAACTCTTCACTTGGCCGAGCCTTTCCCGTCCAACTCATGAAGGCTTCTTCCTCAAAGGTACGTGCAGATAGCTCGGCTGTTCCCTGAAAGTCTGCCATTAAAGAGAAATTGATTCCCCGCGTGTTGTTGTAAAAGCTCACTTTCTTAAGAGAATCCAACTGGAGATATCTTTCGCTCGATTCTGTAGCTTTGTGATAATTCTTTTGGAATATGCTGTCCTCATATTTTGATTTGTAGCTAAGAGTTCGGTCATAAGCCTCAAACGTGGTCGGATTGTACTTCAATTCAGAAGATTCGCTAAGGTCAATCCCACTTGGCCTCTGCTTGACAATTTTCTCAACGGTATAGTTTCCTGACCCCTTTTGATAAACTTTTGTCGATCGTTTTGGATATTGCGACCCGGAATTTACAAACGCGGATCGGCTCGAGCAGAATCCATCGCCGCTAATTGATGAGCTTTCGTCATATTTGATAATTCCTTTCCCCCTTCCACCGAGGGTAATGCTGCATATGTATGGCCCTCCAATTCCACATTGGATGTAAGGAAGATCAGAAAAATAATACGTCGCCACATATCCACCCTTCTCTGCGGCTGCGCAATAATAGGCGTCATAATCCAAGGTGATCTCTTCGGTGTACCCATCACTTCCTGTTTGGAATGTCTCATTGCCCACGGTGACCTCTGCCCCGGAAGAAGGACGATTGAAGCCGCCGTAGGCGTATGCCGATCTTTCCATTACTTTGATCCTGAAGCCCTCGCCTTTGCCCACAGTGTCCGGAATTTTAGCAAAATACAGGATGCCCGCTGTCGGACCGTCGTTGTTGGGCCCAATGAACTGGAGCTGGTCGCCATCTTCTATATAGTAACCGCTTACTCCCAAACTGGACTCTTCACCGTTTACATAAAAGGCGGGCCCCCAGCTTCCGCCACATCCGTCAATGCTCTTTATAAAAATAAAGCCGCCACCATAGTCGGTATAAGTATAGCCCGCATCGCTGGCCCTGATGGCATCCCAGGCCGTGGGATTAGAATCGGTCACAGTCACCGCGCTGTCGTAGCTTATGCCTCCGTTGCAAAAAACCGTTATCTGCACTGTTACCGCTCCTGATGCGGTTGCAAACGCAGATAAAAAAACGCAAAATAACGCCAAAGCTAAATGTTTCATCCCTCTCTACCTCAAATTGATATTAGTTAATTCAATTTTAGTTGATCAAGTTGAATTGATTTTATTTAAACTTTTTTGTTTATGGGTCTGCAGTTTAGTACTCCAATGTGAGAAAACGACACCCGTGCTCAACTTCGGCTACTATGTGCTTTTCTTCATGCCGACAGGCCCGGCCAGGAGAAACCATTCTATGACATGATGGGGAGCTTCAGCCCATAGGTTGGGATTTTTTAACGATTATTACTAATCATTCGATAATCTGATATACGTTGCAGTTTCATACAGCAAATGGTGTTCGGACATGAAGCCGGTTCTTTTGCTGTCAGTTCTCTTGCTCCTTCTCTCTGGGTGCATTCAGCCAGAAAAGCCTGCAGTGGTGGCCGAGAAGGAGGCTACAGAGGTATGGAAAGCGGATGGTGTGGTAGGAGAAAGCGAATACTCCCGCAGCATGCTCCTGCATGGCCCGGCCAGGCAGGGATACAGCGGTGGAGATATGGAGATCTCCTGGAAGAACGATCAGGAATATCTCTACCTGGCCCTGAACGGCAGCACTGACGGCTGGCTGGCAATTGGCTTTGAGCCCCTGGAGTGGATGAAGAACGCCGACATAATCCTGGCCTCGATGCAAGGAAGCAAAGCGACTGTACTGGATGAGTATTGCACGGGCAACTATGGTCCGCATATCGAGGATACCATGCTGGGAGGCACAAACGACATAACGGAATTTGCCGGCAGCAAGGGAGCCGGTCGCACTGTCATCGAACTGAAGAGAAAGCTGGACACAAGTGACAAGTTCGACAAGGCATTCTCGCCCGGCCAAACCATCTCCATAATCTGGGCGCTGTCCAATACCCCCGATATCAGCCTCAAGCACACGGTAGCCTATGGCGAGGGCATCATGACCCTGACCACTGAGCAGACGATGAAAGCTACTGCTTTGGCCGCGTCGCTAAGCTCGCGCGAGAAACAAGGATTGCTCTTCATCTGGGAGGAGGAGAAAGCAGCCCGCGATCTGTACACCTCACTTTATGAGCGGAACAACCTCTCCATATTTATGGATCTGGTGAGATCTGAGCAAAGCCACATGGACCAGGCCAAAGCCGTCATAGACCAATATGGGCTTGCCATTCCTGAAAAAGACGAGCCTGGAATATTCCAGAACCAGACTTTGCAGGGAGTACATGACGAGCTTTTGGCTGAAGGATTGCAGTCAGATGAGGCCGCCCTGAAAGTGGCTGCCACCTTCGAGGAGATAAGCATCATGGACCTGGAGAAAGAATTGAATGCTACGGGGACGGAGAATATCAGGGTCGTCTACCAGGGACTGCTGGCTGGCTCCCGAAAGCATCTGCGCTCTTATGTGAGCGACCTGCATGATCAGGGAATAGAATATGTTCCCAGGTACCTTGAAAAGAGCGAGTTCGAGGAGATGGTGAGAACCCGGTAGCACTAGCATTTGATGAAATTAGGGGAGCCGCCTGGCTCCCGATTCTCAATTAGCATTCATTGTGCCAATTCTCGATAGCACGCCGGACGCAATTTAAAGGGTTCCAAAGATCCGGATTGCCGTTTGAGAAGTATGAAGGCTGTGGATTTGGTTCAGGACCATCCTTATATCGTACATAATGATTATCGTCGCTGACTATTGCTTGATATCTACATTGTCCTGATCCAAGCGCAAACGTATAATCAGTGTTGCTATAGCTGCTTTCCATCCATGTTCTACTATAACCCAGGCTAGTTAGATAAGCGCGTGCATCTTCGTGATAAGCAGATGTATCTATCCGATGATCGCCGTTTTTGCATCCACATACTTGCCCGCTATAGGTTCCATCATTGCATTCGCCATCTATACAACACTGGCGTACACAGCTTGATATGAGTTGGTCACAATTTAAACTCGCATATGCTGTGGAAGCACTCGAAGCAAATATAATAATCATAAAACAAACATTAAAACAACATCTAATCGACGTTTTCAGCCCTTGCACAGCTCTTGCCTCCTGCACATTGTCTATTTCTCATTCAGAAACCATTTTCTAACGCACATATTTATGTCAATCGGCTGCCCTGGATTGTCCCGGACCAAGCCTGACCGGAATAATCATAGGCATTGAAGCTGCCGGAGAGGAAGTCCTTGCTCATCGTCAGAGTGCACCGGTAGAGCGTCAGCTCCTCTCCATTAACCAGATCTAAATAGAGCACGTCTTTCACCGCCTGACCGCTGGCGTAGACGGCATTGGTGGAGCCGGCCAAAGATAGGATGCCGCGCCCAAAGACAGCATCCCGGTTCTGGACAAGCAGCAGATCCGCCTTACCAGGCATGCCGCCCAGGAGATTCAGCTTCCAATTGCCCCGCAGGTCTTCGGCAACCGGGACAAAGGGGCCCAGATACGATCGACCGCTGATTTTATCCAGGAACTCCGCCGTATGCTCCGGATCGAGCGGGCGCATCAGGGGATCAATGCCCAGTGGATCCGCATTGGGATCGATATAGACCATTTGTGTATCCAGGCTGCTCGTTCGTCTCATATCGTCCGGCAAAGTAAAGATATCGCTTCCCAATGGATCATACTGTGACAGGCCCTGCGCACTCAGGCATATGACTATAGCTACCCAGGCCATCAGCATCTTTGCATACATTTAATCAAAACCCCCAATATATTATTTCTCCAATGAGCATAAAAAATGGCTCTTCATATGAGCTACACAGAGCACTTGCATCACCACGAGGCAATTCAGAACTGTTTTTCCAGAACGCCCCACATCTCTGATACGGACTGTGCCACCGGCCCGCCCAGCTCCACCACCGACCGGCCCAATACCATGGCTTCTACCACGGAAGGATGGTATGGCAGTCTTCCTGCTACCATAACCGCTCGCTCCCGGCAGAGATCCTCGATGCGCCTGGACCCGGCAAGATTCAGGTCATATTTGTTTATGCATACGGCAGTACTGATGCCGAAGTGAGCTGCCACGTCCAGGATTCTCTCCAGGTCGTGCTCGCCGGTGATGGTGGGCTCGGTCACCACCAGGGCCAGGTCGACTCCGGTAAGCGAGGCTATCACCGGGCAGCCGATGCCAGGAGAGCCGTCGATCAAAACCAGATCCAGATTGCGAGATTCAGCCAGATTGCGAGCCATCTCCCTTACCATGGCCACCAATTTTCCTGACGCCTCCTCGCCCGGGAACAGCTCGGCATGAACCAGCGGGCCGAATCTGGTGTCCGATATGTAGGCATAACCGGCCAGGCATTCTCTCATCTGCACAGCCTCAGCAGGACAGACCAGTTTGCAGACGCCGCAGCCCTCGCAAAGAGCGGTATTTACCTGGAAATCGCGGATGGCTTCAAATCGGCAGGCTTCCTGGCAGGAGCCGCACTGGGTGCATTTCGAGCCGTCAATGGCTGCCCTCTTAATGCCGAAAAAATCGCGACGTTCCAGGACCGTCGGTTGCAGGATAAGGTGCAGATCAGGTGCATCTACATCGCAGTCGGCACAGACCGCCCGACCACGTGCTAAAGCTGCTAGAGAGGCAACCAGAGATGTCTTGCCAGTCCCGCCCTTGCCGCTCACCACAGCGATCTGCTTCATGATATCATCTCCTCGATTTCCCGGACCATGCCGGCAAATTTGCCCTTCCACTCCGGCATCTTCTCGGCAAAGATCTCCCCCTGTGAGTAAAGCTCCGCGATCTTCCGATCCAGGGGAATTTCCATAAGCAGGGGTATGTTTCTCTTCTCCAGGTACTCGTAGACCTTTCGGTCACCCATGCCACTCTTGTTGACCAGGACCCCGTGCGGGATATTCATCTTCTCCAGCACCTTGATGGCAATGTCCAGATCGTAGAGGCCGAAAGGCGTGGGCTCGGTGACCAGAAGGCAAAAGTCAGTACCGCGTACAGATTCCACCAGGGAACAGGAGGTTCCGGGCGGACAGTCCACGATTACCATCTTACCTCCAGCCCTATCTTTTACGGCCTTGATGAGCGGAGTTGTCCGCGCCTCACCTAAGGCCAGCTCTCCCCAGATGATCTCCAAGCCATCGGATCGGGCGCGAAATATCTCTCCCACGGAACGTGAGACTTCGCTGACAGCCTTCTCCGGGCAGATGATAGTGCATCCGCCGCAGCCGTGGCAGAGCTCCGGGAATAGTAGAACGGTCTGCGGGAGCACGGCCAGAGCGTGATAGGCGCAAACTTCAGAGCATTTGCCGCAATGGGTGCACTTTTCCTCATCGATGACCGGAACGGGAACATGGCATTCTTTCCTCTCCAAAAGGGTCCTATCCGGAAAGAAAAGATAGGAATTGGGCTCCTCTACGTCGCAATCGGCAATTGTGATCCACTCCCCGGCAGGCGAGGCCAGGGATGCGGCCATGGACGTGGCGACCAATGTCTTGCCCGTGCCGCCCTTACCGCTAGCTATGGATATCTTCAAAGCATTCCCTCGAATTGAGGCCTAATGCTTATGGTCTTTGCAGGCATTGTCCAGGTCGGCGCGGGCTAACATCTCGGCCCGCCAGTCATCGATAGCATCTTTGACTGTGCCGGTTGCTCCCACGAATACTTCAACGCCCCCCTGGTTGAACATTGCGACCGCTTTGGGCCCCAGGCCGCCTACAATCATGACCTTCACGCCTGCTGCGAAGATGGTCTCTGTGGGCAGGCCCGTTCCGCCCATGTGCTCGCTAACGTTCTGCAGGACTTTTATCTCTCCGCTATCCAGGTCGATCATGGTGAATGTTGGAGCCCTACCGAAGTGCTGGCAGATGGACTCTTGCATGCCGCCCTCGCCCATGGTGGGAATGCAGATCTTCATTGTCCTTGACCTCCTCGTCCAGCGCCCTGACCGCTACCCCGTCCAGCACCCTGACCGCCACCCCGTCCAGCACCCTGACCGCCACCCCGTCCAGCACCCTGACCGCCACCTCGTCCAGCACCCTGACCGCCACCTCGTCCAGCACCCTGACCCATGCCGGCATGGGCCTGTACGGATGGGGCAGCGATTTTCGTTAGCTCTCCTCGCTTAAATTTTTCCACAACGTCTCTGACACTTCCGCCACTCTGGTGCAGATAAACATCTATATTGGCAGCGGAGAGGGTCTGCATGGCATTGGGGCCGATGTTTCCTGTAATCAGAGCTGTAGCGCCTTGTCTGGCCACTTCCTGAGCCGCTTGTATGCCGGCACCACTGGTTGCCATGACGTTGGAGTTGGAAACAGAATTCTCGCTCATGCTGTCCAGGTCAACTACCACGAAAAAGGGGCATCGTCCAAATCTGGGATCCATGGGGGCATCAAGGCCCGGTGCACCTGCTGTAACACATACCTTCATTAATACCTCACTAATTTTATTTTCGGAACTGCTCAAAGTACAATTATGCTTATATGCGAGGTTATATTTAAAGCATTCGCATTTCCGGGTTTTGCCTCCTGCAGGTCACTGACCAGCTCCATCAATGTTTTTGCCTGGGTTTGAAACGTTTCTACTCCGGCTTCGGCAAAGGCGTAGCCTGGTCCCTTGCCAGAGAGGCTCTCTCTGCAGAAAATGGCATCCGGTTTATAGGTCAACAGAAACCTGGCAACCTTCAGGCCTTTGCCTTTAGCCAGATCCTTGTGAGGATTGGCCACGATCTCCTGCTTGGCAAGCTTCATCTCCTGCAGATCGATCTCCACCAGGGCAAAATAGGGTGACTCGCCGAAATGCTCTCCCAATGTTCCCTGTGCGTCCTGAAGAGCAGCAGCGTATCTCAGGCTTCTTTGCTTCCTCGGCTCGTAATGAATGAGAACACGATCCACATGAGGAAACTCTTTACGAATCTCTGCCTCAATGCGCTGGCTGACCATATGCGCTCTTTTCAGATCGGTTATCCTGAAGATCAGGCTGGCCTGCACAAAGAGGTAGCGCCCGGAGTTTCTGGCCACCAGTTCGCCAATATCGGCAACCTCGGCAGCATCCATTATCAAGGCGCGGATTTTTCCCAGAGTTGTTGCGTCCACAGAGGCGTCCAGGAGCACGCGCATGCCGGCGACGAGAATCTCCCATCCCTCTTTGACGATTACAAGGGCAATGATTGCGGCAGCTATTCTGTCCAGGGGGAAAGCAACGCTCTGGGCAACCATTGCCAGAAAGACCAGTGAAGATGTGAGAACATCGGCCTTATGCTGCACCCCATCGGCCATGAGGCTAGGCGATCCCGTCTGCTTTCCCACCCGGATCTGATAGCTTCCGAATAGATAGGGTAGCGGTATGACGGCGGCCACGGCATAGAGAACAAATCCCGGGTAATCGATGGGCTCTGCTTGCCCCAAAACTGCTTCCAGGATGATCTCATAGGCTGTGGCAAAGAGCAGAAAGGAGATGGCAATGGAGGCTAAATTCTCCACCTTGTACAGTCCCAGGGGAAAGCTCTGGCTTCTCCTCTCTGAGATCTTCAGGCCCAAGATGAGGGCTACCGAGGCCAGGACATCCACCAGGGTGTGAACGGCATCGGCTCGCAGCGCCAGGCTTCCTGAGAGAGCAGATAAGAAGAACTTGACCCCCACCAAAGCCAGGTTGAAGAGCAAGGAATAGAAGGCAACTCTCACCACTGAGGGTGTCCGGATGGGAAATGCCCCGGAGGGATCAATAACGGCCATGGTATCGTCCTTCATGTGCAGCTTCCTGGCTCTCTCCTCAGTTCAGGAAATCTCTCTCAATCGGTCTATTGTTAGCCGCGGATTATCCTATCGTACTCTTCCTGGGAGAGATATTCGGGCCGATATTCATTCCCTTGCCTTTGCAGATTATTTACAAAAGCCCGCAAGTGGTTTTCGGAGCCCTTTTTTAAATTGTCATAAACCAGCAATATATCCTCTCTGTCCGTTTGGGCCATGCGCTCTTCCAGGTCGAGGATGTCTATCTCCTCTATGGCCGCCCCCACCCGCAGGGCATCCTCTTGGGAGGAACTTCCCCGGCTCACCAGATCATCGTATAGCGCCTGAAGTTTTTCATTGGAAAACTCTCCGGCTCCTTTTGTTGGATCGGGCAAAGAGTACCTCTCCAAAAGCGTCTTGACGGCTGCCTCATGGGTCCGCTCCGCCCGGCCGATATTGTCAAAGACACGCAGGTTCCACTTCTCGTCGAGGGCCAGATAGACATCTCCCGCCAGCTTCTCCTCCTCGGCCATAAAGAATAGGCCCTCTTTCTCGGAGGCTGTCAGTTCCCCGGAAGGCCCTTCGGCCAGGGCCAGGCCCAGAGCGCTATCGTTAAGCTCACTGGTATAGTTATCTATGACTCTTAGCAGATTTGGATCGGTTGCATAAGCAGTGCTTAAGACTGCCGCCAGCAGCAAACAGAGGCTGCTCAAGAGAATATACTTCATCATCCATCACCATTTAGTATTATTGTCCGAAATCATTTATACCTTGGTATGCGTGAGGCGAGACCTGACGCAGTTGCATCATCCCCAAAGCCTTAAAAAATACCCATCAAGATAAGTCCTGCCATCATCACCAAAAATCCGGCTATGAGTCCCATGTTGGTAAGATGCTCGCTCCCGTATCTGTTGGCTATGGGTATGAGTTCATCAAAGCTGATGAAGACCATGATCCCTGCCACCAGGGCCGATGCTGCTGCCAGGGTCCAGTCATTGAGGTAGGGATAGAGCAGAAACACGGCTAAAATCGCGCCAAGCGGCTCGGTCATGCCGGCGGCAAAAGAGATCAAGCAGGATTTTTTCCGGTCGGATGTGGCGCAGTAAAGGGGAATGCTGCAGGCCAGCCCCTCCGGAATATTGTGGATGGCAATGGCTATGGCCACGGGAATCCCCAGACGAAGGTCGGCCAGAGAGACCAGGGCCACCGTCATGCCCTCCGGCAGATTGTGAATGGCGATGCCGATGGTGGTCATTATTCCACTTCGGTAGAGACGGCTGCACTGAGAGTCCACCTGCCCATCCATGTGAATATGGGGAATGAGATGGTCGAGCAAATAGATCAGGAGAAGCCCGAGCAGAAAGAAGAGATTGGCGTAGCCGAATCCGATGACGACCTTGGAGCTGCAGAAGAGGTCCACAAAGCCCACGTAGATCATCACCCCTGCCGCAAACCCCAGGCTCAAGGAGAGGTAGCGCAGGTCGGGCCTGGGGATGAAGTAAGCAAACAGGCTGCCTATGCCGGTGGCCAGGCCGGCAAAGAGAGATAAAGCCAGGGCCGCGAGGATATCGCCTTCCACGGGGGATCAGAGGGATTCGAATATATTTCAATATGATGCCTGAATCAGAATAGAGAATCGAGAAGATCATTTCTGGCAGGAAGGCACCAGGCCGAAGAAGAGGGTGTAAGTAATAAAGGCGTAATAGCCGGGCCGATCGGCTATGAAATGCGGGGAGTCTTTGCTGCAGAGCCGCTCAAATTGCATTTTATCGGCATCCGAAAGCTCCGGCAATGCCCTTCTCCAGAGCATTTGAAAGCAGGCGGCCAGATCATCCCGGGCCTGGCTGGAGACTGGAGAGAGCAGATCGGCCGCAAATGTTTCACCCCTGATCTCCTCCAGTCCCGCCTCCTGCAGCCAGATGGGCGCGGAGAGGATGTGATCCCTAAAGCTGCACTCCTCCTGAAAGGGGTAGCACGCCGCCCGGGTGGCATTGAGCCGGGCCTCCAGGAAAGGATGGCCGGGCAGGAGCCGCTGCGATGACCAGAATAATATGGCGATGAGGCCGCCCGGCCTCACCACCCGCACCAGCTCCCTCAGGATGGGCAGAGGGTCCATTCCCAGAAAACCCTGGGACGGCGGCCCGGGCCAGAGAACGTCTGCGCACCAGGCCCAATCGAAGGCGTGATCCGGGAAAGGCAGAGCGCGCAGATCTCCCTGGATACAGTCCACGCTATCCGCAAGGCCTGCTCTTTCAGAGGACGGCCCCGCTAAAAGCAGCCCTTCCCTGCAGATGTCAAGGCCCGTCACCCGCCCTCCCGGCGAGAGGGCCTGGGCCAGCAGGATGCTGTGATCTCCATTTCCGCAGGCTGCGTCAAGCCCGCGACAGCCCCTCAGGCGGCGGAGGCAATCAAATGGGAGCGCGGATATGGCGGCGCGTATGGCCGGCTCAGTGAGCCGGTGCATGGGCGAGGCCAGGCTAAGGTAGTCGAGATCCGGCATATGGGGATTGTTATGGTGCTTTAGCTATGAAAAAGATTTCTTTCGGAGAGGATGGCAGAACTCACAGGTTCTTCGGCGATTTCACAGCTCATCTAGTAATAGACAAATTGCAGTTGGTCAGAGAAAACCAGGCTGCCCGGATGCCGAAAATTCCTCAGGAGGCCCTGCCAGGTCTTTTAAAGACGGATCTTTCCAGTGGCCGCAAACCCAAGTCCTCCCCGCCCGGGCTTGAGTCTCCCGCAGATCTCATCGAGCCCCGCCGCCTTATCCGACGAGATGGAAGAGTTCATCCGCTCAGGAGCGATCTTCATTTCAGGGCGGACGACCATGAATAATATAGAAATCTTTGAAAAGTACGCGGCAGAGTACGACCAATGGTTTGACGAGAACGAAGCCGTCTACAAATCTGAGATCCTGGCCCTGCGAGACCTCATCCCAGCCGAGGGAATTGGCCTAGAGGTTGGTGTGGGAACGGGAAGATTTGCTGCTCCTTTAGGTATCAAGATGGGAATCGAGCCTGCCAAAGCGATGGCCGACATGGCGCGCAAAAGAGGCATCGACGTTCATGAATCAAAGGCGGAAGCACTCCCCTTCCGGGATGAGTCTTTCGACTTCGTGTTGATGATGACTGCCATTTGCTTTCTGGAAGACCCCTTGCAAGCTGTAGCGGAGGCAAAGAGGGTTATAAGGCCGGGAGGACGGATCATCATCGGCATGATCGACCCCAATAGCCCTCTGGGTAAGGATTATGAGAGAAAAAAGGCCACGAGCAAGTTCTACAAATATGCTCGCTTCCTTTCAGTAGATCAGGTTATGGGCTGGCTGGTAAGCCTGAATTTTGAGCATATCGCCACCCGTCAGACCGTATTCAAGAGCACCAGAGATATAAGTGCAGCAGAGCCCTTTGAAGAGGGCTACGGCAAGGGAGCTTTTGTGGCCATCGCTGCCAGAAAAAGAGCTTAGTGTGTCCACTCAATTATCTTTATGCCTCAGGCTTTTGCAGCCTCATGAGAAGTATTATGCCGCGCTCCTCCAGTCGTCTCCTCTGAAACTTTAAAGCCGGTTCTTCCAGGATGCTCCTGGCCTTTTCCAGTGTCATGGGGGAGGAGACAAAGCGCAGGTGCGCCAGAGCAAACCATGCCGCCAGCCGCCCGAAATCCTTTCGCAATCTCTCCCGGGCCTCAGGCGACGGACCCTTCCAGTGATCGTAAATCCAGGCTTCGCCGCCAGGCTTCAGCACTCTGAAGATCTCATTGAGCCCGGCAGTCGCGTCAGGCCAATGGTGCAGGCTGAAGGTGCTCACCACCAGGTCGAAGAATTCATCCTCAAAAGGCAGCGCGCACACATCGCCCACCTCAAATTGAGGAGCATTCTCCAGGCTGCTGGCGAGGGCATCTCTCGGCAGCATCAATGGCCTTATTTGAGATATCTATTCCATATGCCTTCAGACGTTCGCTCTTCTGTGCGATCTTGATGAGAAGCAGTCCCCGTCCCGTGCCGATATCCAGGACATTGCCCTGCGGCAGCTTGGTAGAGATCTCATCTGCGACATCCTGGTAAAACCGGTCCCGGACAGAGGTCAATCCTTTGAATAGATGGCACATTTACCTAAACCTCCTGTGCAGCAGACGAATGGCCGGCAG
>CAYXSJ010000012.1:0-25836 GCA_964467095.1 uncultured Methanotrichaceae archaeon | reverse complement strand
TATATTGTAAACTCCGCCCCCTCCGAGTGCTGCTGTGTTCCCGGAGATGGTGCTGTCCACAACCGTTGCCTGGCCCATGTCGCTGGCAATTCCGCCGCCGTAATAGTCAGCGGTGTTTCCTGTCACATTGCTTCTCTCCACCTGCATTTTGCCTGAGCTCCAAATTCCGCCGCCATTCCACCAGGCTTCATTTCCGGCCACTATGCTGTCCCTCACGATCAGCTCTCCGCTGCTCCAGATTCCGCCTCCATCTCTCGGCTTGCCGTTTCCGTAGATGTGGCTGCGATCCACAGTTAAAGCGCCTGTGCTCCAGATGCCGCTGCCGTACTCGTTAGCAGTATTGCCGGACACCGTGCTGTCCATGAGGGAGAGCCTTCCTGCGTTCCAGATGCCTCCTCCGCACTGAACAAGCGGCTCGCCGGGCCATCTCTCCGTATATGTTCCTGAACCATTTTGAATGATCAGGCCCTGGAGAGACACATCCGCATTGGGATCATTCTTGCCGATAGTAAACACGGAACCATTCTTCTGGCCGTCCACAATTGTGTCCGCATTCCTGGCCGAAATCCTGGCCGGGTCAGTGCTTGCACCGGCACCCTTTACGGTTAGCGACTTGTCTATCTGCACATTCTCACGATAGGTGCCTTCCGCTACATTGATCGTGTCTCCCGACTCGGAAGCGTCTACCGCCCCCTGAATGCGGTCGGCACCGGGATGGTTGATATCTACATAGTAACCCAAAGCACCCAATGCAAGTGAATTGGAATCGCTGTCCATGGCCAGCATCTCAAAGTCGTAGTCAGTGCCGTAGTTGGAGCTTCTGGTCTTGGAAGTTCTGCCTGCCGTGGCCGCGCTGGAGAATGCCCCGGAAATATGGCCTTCCTGGTAAGCTAAAATGAGGTCGTTGGAACTCTTGGCCACTCCCCTATATCCATCCAGAGTGCCTGCAATTCCTGTGCTCTCCTTTGCGGACAGCCTCACTAAACCCTTAGACAAATAAGCAAGCCAGAGATCGGATTTTGACTCCGTCGTCATCCATTTGCCTGACGCACTATCCACGTTTTGCAGTACACCCGCCCCATAACTGCTGGCTATGGCCTCATCAGAGAATCCAGTGATGGAACCTTCTTGCAGGGTAGTGTTTGCGACCTCACTTTCCCTTCTAAGCTGCAATGGACAAAGCCCGAATTGGATCAAATCGGATTGAGCGTTTGTCTGGATATAACCCCCCGGTGCAGATGCCTCATCCGCTCCCTGAATTGCACTTACTTTTTCCGCCGACGCCGTGGCCGAGTTGCTGTATCCTGTCAGGCAGGCATTTCCTTCCGGATCGAACAGAACCGTGCTCACGCCAGCAAACATCCCTCGTGCATTACGAGCGGAGGCATATGCTTTAATATATTCGGCATTCACGACATCTAATTTCTCGCCTGCCGACACTTCTGGATACAACTTTGCCGACCATGAAGAGCCCGCACCAGGCGACAGATAATATCTATAAGAATATAATTGTGCATTGCGAACATCTACACCAACGCTTGCAGAGGTGCCAGCCATGTTGGATACTCGATGGCTCTCCCTCAGGCTGCCGCCACCTTCAATAGAATTCGATAGACACTCCGGCGCAATTACGGTATAACCATTAACGAAGTCCTTCAAGCCGGCATTGATATCTTCTGTAAAACTGCCTGCATCGCCCGAAATCGATATGGATATACCGAAAGCTGAGGAACTCATTGCAAGTATTCCTGCCAATAAGATTACTATTAGCATACGATCAGGTTTCATTGCTCACACATCCTAATTTTTTTATACCTATTTTTTGTTGGATTTGTTCTAATCTAAGTCTGAAGATTCGATATGTTGGCAAAGAAAGCCAATAGCTTCTACAAATAATGGTATTAGTATGTGTTTAGTATATAAATATATCTATTGAATAAAAAAGTTCTTATTTTTAGTTATTAGCTCCAGTTCTTATTAATAGAGAGCTTTCTAGCGGCACTTCCCCTTCCCGCTCTTGATGCAACTGATGCCTTTCTGACCCGGGTCCGCCTCCCTAGACCATTTGATCTTCGTCTCCGGCATCTCGAAGCGGGCGATCACCGGAGCGTGGTCCGACTCGGGATAGAAGATCCTGGAGGCAAAGACTATGGACTCATCGTGCAATAGCTCGTTATGCACTTCTGAGCCCTTGAAGTAGGCCAGCATGGTTCTTGAGACTAAAATGTGGTCGAGCATCTTGCCTTTGCCGTTGTGCAGGAGCGAATAGCGAGCCGGCTCGGGTATGTTTCTCTCCGTGGGAACCATGACCCGCATGGCCAGGTCCATGTTGCCCGTGTTCTCCACATCGCCCCGGATGGCTTCGATGGAAACCTCATCAAACTCCTCATTGAAATCCCCGCAAACGGCGATCAGAGCACACGGATCCGCATCGAAGAGATTGTCGATGAGAATGCGCGTCTCCAGACTCTGGCCGATGCGCTTCATGCTTGAGATAAAAACGCCCTCCGCCCAGCCCGAGGCCGTCTTCCAGGTCCTCTCGTTAAGCTTGTGCCCCTGGATATTGGTAGGCCGGCGGCTCTTGAGATGCAGGTTGATCACATCCACCACCATGCTGTTGGGAAGAAGCACTTTGGCGTGCAGAATGGGCCTCTCCCAGGATATCTCCCTGGCCTCGCTCTCCTCCGGCAGGGCGGTGACCTTCTTGTAGCGCGGGGCTGGTGCATACTCGTGCAGATACTGGTCGTGCTCCACTATTTCGTAGCGGCTTAGGATGACCAGGTTGTGGTGCTCAAAGACCTCTTTTGTATCCGGATCGGTGGTGGTGACTCTCTTGTAGCCTTCATAAGGCGTGCATTCCAGGAGGCGGTTCATGGCATCCAGGCGCATCTTTCTGCCCCGCTCATGCTGGCCGCAGACCTCCTGCAGACAGAGGATGTCCGCATCCAGGCGAACCAACTGAGGCCGCAGGACGGGTATGCGCTCCTCAAGGCTGGGAAATCTGTCGCGCCGATCGTCAAGGTTCATGAGGTTGAAAGTAGCAATGCGCAGCTTGACAGGCATGTTATCTCCAGCAAGTCTCTATCGCTTATGAGGATTATCTTTGCGGTCGAAGTAATTTGTTTAAAAGTTAATTTTAAAATAATAAAAAAAATAAAACCTAAAGACCGCCGGAATAGACGAGTGCAAAGTCCTGGGCACCTTCCCTAACTTCATCCGCCAGCACGATTATCTTATACCTTCCCTTCATTGGCTCTTTTATGTAAACAGATTCAACATTATTTACCCCGTCCAATGTAGCATCATAAGGCGGAGCAAATGCATTTCCATGGTACTCTTTTCCATCCGGCGTCTTTACAATGAGGTTGAGGTTATTGACAAGCCCTGGATAGTTATTGGCCACTGCCGGAAAGTCGGTGAAGGCCATTGTTACCTTCAGGGGCAAATCCTCACGGATGACGCTAAATCTGCGAGACCAGATCTGTCCCGTCTTCAAGCCTTTCTTGATATCGGCAAATGCCATCTTCTTGCCGGGGGTGCCGGAGAGGAAGGGCCTTAAGCTCACATGTCCCCACCCCTGCTCAGGGTCCCAGACGGCCGGATTTGCCTCGAATGCAGAATAGCGATATGGACTGTGCACCGCACTGTGGATCATGGCCGCCTTGATCAGCGCTGCAGAAGGCTTCCTGCGCAGCGCATTCTTCAAATGCTTCTTTATTAGGGGAATGGCTCCAGCGGCAAGAGGAGTGGCCATGCTTGTCCCTCCCAGATACTTGTAGAATTCGTCATACGGCTCCCAACTCTCACCGGTATCCAGGCTGGACCTGGTGGACAGAATGTAGGTTCCAGGACAGACAACGTCCGGCTTGAAGCGTCCATCCAGACACGGTCCTCTGCTGCTGAAGGCGGCAATGTCTTCAATGTTGTCGGCAACTTTATCCCCGGCTATTGGGTCCCTATTGAAAGCTAAGGGATCAAAATCTTTATAAATCGAATTGAACTGCGGGCGCAGGCTCTCCGATGCACCCACGGCGATGCAGTTCTTGGCCGTAGCCGGGGGAGTGATGCTCTGAGTATCTATTTTTCCATCACGATTGGTATCGCTGCCGTCATTGCCGGCGGCGAAGAGAATGACCATGTCCTTGTGCTCCCAGACAAATGCGTCAAGATCATGGCTCTGCTCATCGTAGGCGCCATAGTCTCCTCCACCCCAGCTATTGGTGTGAATTCTCGCTCCGGCTTGATAGGCTTGCAAGAACAGCTCCCCGATATTCTCAGGAATGCCGGATAAAACATAGGTGCCATAGTTCTTGCGGTGCCAATCGGTCTTCCAGCTCATCTTCTGTTCTATGGCCTGGAAGAACAGACTGGCTTCAGGGGCCAGGCCGCGAATGGACCTCTCAGGTCCACCCTGTGACAATTTTCCATCTCCCAGCACGGATCCTGCTACATGCGTTCCATGACCGGAATCAACATCTTCCGGGCCATCGTCCGCGCCGGAGTTGGTTATCCAGGGGTCCCAATAGGCAATAATGGGCCAGCTCTTGATTCCGGCGATGCGGCCCCGGAAATCCTCGTGGATGGTGCTCGGGTCGCCCGTATCGATTCCCGTATCAGCGATTGCGATTATCTCCCCTTTTCCCTTATAAGGCAATTCGGGCTGTGCAGTGCTGAGAGAATCGGTCATGATTCTGGATGCAACATTGCTCCGCAGCTGTCTTACTCGAACCGAGTCAATGAGCTGGACTCCATGAATGGAAGCGATCTGCTGAAGCTTTTCTGCCAGCTCTCTGGTATCGGGCGGGAAGCTTATGGTAATGGACCTGCCGGATTTCTCAGTATGTATAACTGCCCCCAGATCCCTGATCTTCGATTTGGCACCCTCAACCAGATCAATGCTCTGAAAGAGTATCTGAAAGGTGTTCTGGAGGGGCTCAGCCTTCCTGGAGCGCAAGATTCTCTGGCCTTTGTCCCTGGCAGATTCAACCCTGAACCTGGCACTGGCGTCTGCTTCTTGCTGCAACGCAACCGATTCCAGCAGGTTTGCAGCCAACCGGTAAGAAGGATCATAATGGCCCAGCCAGCGGACAAAAGGAAGATTGCTCACTTTGTTTAGAGTCTTTGCATCCATCTCGACCACGAAGCTGGAAGAAGGAAGCGGGTCGCCAATTGCACCACCCATCTTGATTATCTCCTCCTTCCATTCTTCTTTGCTGGGGCCAATGAACTGAACAATGTAATGGTGTTTATCCGCCCCGGGTTCCTTTTTATGAGCATAAGCGGGATGAGCCTTGATAGCTCCTGTTTTATCGATGCGCGGCTCTCCTGTGTCGATAGTCACGGGGCCAAGTTTGATGTTCATCTGATCGAGAAGGACCACCTGGTATCCTTCTTTCTTGAGGTCGGTGATTTGAGAATCGCTTGCTTCGACAAGAGCAAAATTATCATAGCTTTCGATAAAACGATCCACTTTTCCCCGTATTTTCGTATGCTGTGCCTTTTTCAGGAGAACTTTCGCCACTGCCATATCGATCACCCTCAAAATTTTTATGCAAAAATACAGCTAATCCAGATTTTACCAATAAATTATCTTTAAGATACAAAAAGATTTTCGTCAGATAGGGAAAGTCTCCTGCCTGGTTTTCCTGCCACTACCGAGAGAGGATCGACAGCGTCCGGGGCACAGTGATTATTTCCCGTTATCATGATGGGTATGTTCTTTTCCGTGAACATGCAGATGCTCATGCACCAGCTTGCCGTGCAGATGGGTATGCTCGTGCACCAGATTGGAAGACAGCAGCAGCTCGTAGTCGGAAAGAACGCTCTCGGCATCCCTGTCCATCTTAATGCTGTGGTCCTCGCCCATGACGATGGCTCTCCTGCTGATCTGATCGATGATCTCCAGGTCATGGGTTGCCGTTATCACCGTCTTGCCCGCATGCGCCAGCTCCTGAAGAAGCTCGATCAGCCAGAGCTGAGTTCTTGGATCCAGGCCCGCAGAAGGCTCATCCAGCAGGAGCACATCAGGATTGTTGACCAGGACTGTGGCTATGCACACCTTCTTCTTCTCTCCCCCGGAGAGTGTGTGAGGCGAGCGATCCCGCAGCTTTTCGATCTGCATCATCCCCATGACATCTTCCACCCTTGCCTTGACTTCCTCAAGCGGCAGGTTAAGCTGCAGTGGTCCAAAGGCAATCTCCTCATAGACCGTAGAAGAGAAGAGCTGAACATCCGAGTTTTGAAAGACGAATCCCACCTTCGTCCGGAAATAAGACCGAAATTCATTATCTTTAATAGCATCAAAGACATCTTCGGTTACCAGATTATCAAAGGCATAGAATTGCCCTGAAGTGGGATAAACGAGCCCATCCAAAATGGCCAATAATGTCGATTTGCCGCTGCCGTTGGAGCCGATAATAGTGACCTGCTCACCGCGGTTTATCTTCAGTGTTACATCCTTGAGTGCATCGATCTTTCCCACGTATGAGTAAGAGACATCCCTCAAATCAAATATAGCGTCCATTATTGCCTGCATTTTTATACCCGGATCACATTTTGCGAGATCAACACCAGCACCAAGCTTATGGATATAGCCGCTGCTCCTGCCACATAGTCGCGATTCCTAATTTTAAATTCCTGCATGATGTGAACATCACCATTAAAGCCCCTGGACATCATGGCCATATGCACCTTTTCGCTCATGGAGAGAGATCTGACAAGCGTATATCCTATGCGCCCTCCTACCCACTTCTGCTCATCAATCATTCCTCTGGCTTTGATGGTCCTGGCTTTCTTGGCAACATACATCTCCCGTATCAGGTCCATGAGAAGAAAGATGTATCGATAGGCCATCTGCAGCGTGAGGACGTAGATCTTGGGCACCCCCACCGTGCGCAAAGACTTGAAGAGAATCTGCTGCGGAGTGGTGAGAAATAACAGCACCACAGCGGAGACGCAGGTTGCCACGCGCATGGTGAAGATCACCGCGGCATTCAAGCCCTGTTTGGTGATGAAGATGCTCTCCGGCAGGGAAAAGGGCCCCAGGTGCGCTCCCGGCCCCAGATATGCCACCTGGTAGAGAGGATCGCCTGGCAAAAAAATATTGAAGATCATGGGCACGGCGATAATGCCGGCAAAGATGGGGATGAAGAGCCAGACACGCTTGATGAAAAATCCCACCTCGATCTTGCTGAGATAGGAAAACAGAAGCGTCAGAGCATAGATGAAGATGAGTACCCTCAAGTCGCCAATCAGGCTAGTTGCGAATATAACGGCCAGGATGGAAATCAGCTTGACTCTTGGGTCCAGGCTCTGCAGAAGGCCGCGGCGCTTAGAGAAGCTTTCTGAGATAAAAGCCTCCTCCAGAAAGCCGAAAATCCCATCAATGGTCTTTCCCACAAAGCCCTTTTTGCCATGATGAATCGCAGAGCATTGGCATGGATCCGCATTCACTTCTTTCATCCAGTCCGGTATCATCATACTCCCTAAATTTATTTCCAAACCACGCAAATTGGATTGTGATAGCGCAGGATTCTAACTCAAAAAAAGGGAAGAAATAAAAAGATGGCGCTAATCTTCTGGCGCTAGTCTTTCGCGACCTTCTTTCCTATGAAATAAAGCAGGCCACCGCATACGACTACACCGATAACTGCCGATAGAATGTACGCTGCTGCGGCTGCGGTCATGGACCCGTCGCCTCCGGAAAAGGCATAATCAGGCAACGGGGCACTCCAAAGACTGGAGAGACTTTCCAGGCCGGGAGGCACAAATCCCAGCTTATCCTTGATCTCCTCCGGCCCCCACTCGCCGAAGGTCTCGCCAACGGCAAAAAGGCCGAGGGGGGTTAGAATTACCAACAACATCAGGCCGATGGCTAATTTTTTTATTGTCTTATCCATAAGTATTCCCTCAAGCACCTGCTGCTTTCTTGCTCTTTCTATCCTGCAATTGGGATTGCTCTCCATAAAGCAGAGACGTATCGGTTTTCTGAATGTAGGCGAAGATCAAAGCTGTAACTGCAGCCTCAAGGATGCCGAATCCAAAGACATGCTCCAGTAGCATGGCCGGAAGAGCTATGTTCAGGCCATAGGGCATGTATAGCGGCACTCCCTCTGCAGTTTGGTGCAGCAAAGGCTGAATTCCGAACATGAAACCTGTGAAACCTGCTGCAATGATAAGAGAGACGTAACCTGCTATGGCAGCGCCAATGGCCCGCCGAGAAGAGGTGACATCTGTATTGCCGCTGATAAGTCTATAAACATAATAGGCTGCAAACGGCATGACTACACCCATGTTAAAGCAATTGGCGGCAATGGCTGTAATCCCCCCATCTCCGAACATGAGCGCCTGGAGGACAAGGGCAACAGAGATGGCAATGACTCCTGCCCAGGGCCCCAGGACGATACCGATTATCGCTGCGCCCACAGCGTGGCCGGTGCTGCCTCCAGGGATAGGGATGTTGAACATCATAATTACAAAGGAAAATGCAGCAGCCAGCGCCAGCAGAGGAACTTGCTTGGATCTCAGCTCTCTGCTCAGTCTGTTTCCAGCATAATACCAGATGGGGATCATGATAATCCACATTGCGATATAGGTATATGGCCCCAGGTAGCCATCAGGAATATGCATTATCTCACCAAATCAGGAGATTATGCTTTAATTATAAAAGGATGTCGGACCTACATACCAAGTATGAAGAATTTGCCCTTTTTATGTATAAATGTGTTCAGAAGGAATATAATTAAGAGATGGTGATAGAATTATCATTAGTAACAGATTGAGCAGAGCGCAGACAAACAGGCTTCTTTGAGACTGCAATCTAGCATAATCTATATAAAGAGCAAATTTAATTCCCCTATCAGGGTGATAGCTTGAAAATGCGGATTTTATTAATTTCAGCCTTTTGCATCTTGGCTCTATTAGGCATGTCGGTTGCTCAAAATAGTGCAGGTAATGCTGATCCAGGTATGAACGTCCTCAAACAGGATAGTGGAGCTAATATTACTAATATGAATATGTCGTTATATTCATCAGGCGAAGATTGGGGCATTGATGCATTTGGCGTAGGTGAAGCAGTAAAATTTACCTCACCAAAGCCTGGCTGGAAATTGAAGCAGATAAGAGTTGTTGGCTGGAATGGCTTCAATGAAACGAACAGAACTGTCCCTTCGCCAGACAATTTCCTCGTTGAAATAAGAGATGAAAATCTCAATCTGCTCTACCGATTTGCAGACACACAGAATGCATACTTCACATTCCCTGCCCCGGTTCTCAGAGCAATAGATATTCCTGCCCTTCCCATAACAGGCGATTTTTATGTTGTCTTCTATGATCGAAACACGATGATGGTTGGAGTGGAATTGGATAACGGAACGGGAAACTCCTATTTCTACGATAGCTTAAGCAGCGAACTGATTCCCGCGAAATTCAAAATTGATAACGTGTCAACCGAGGTTAACTGGGTAATCAGAGCAGTCGGTGAGTAGAAGGGGCAAATCAGTCTGCAGATTGGAGAAATCGACCAAAATTAGCTGTGAGGTGGTTGTTGTCTTCTCTCACTCAAACCACCTCACGTGGATGGTATAAACTCGAAATTTGATGAAATGGGATTACAGCCATTCTTGTCGGCCATCAGCCATCAGAACCTTTATATGGAAAAAATCCTTCTGAGTTACCTAGGGTGATAGTTTGAAGAAGATGGTTTTGCTGATAATCGTATCATGTTCACTCATTTTATCTTTTATGGGCATATCTGCGGCAGCGGATGCACAATCTCCCAGGAGCCAAATAATATATTCATATGAAGGAAATATTACAGAGAAAGAGATTATTCCTGTTAGTTTGTTACCGGTGATAGGTTCGCCTGCATATTTCTTTGCAGAAGCGGTTAAGTTTAAAGCACCAAAAGCGAATTGGAGACTAAATGCCGTGCAACTCTACGCATGGGATGGCTTTAATGGCAGCGACGATTCGATTCCAAATGAGCGAATTATTGCAATCGAAATAAGGGATAAGGATCTAAATCTGCTGTACAAATTTGCAGACACCCAGATTGCTTACTCCAACTATGCGCGCAATGCAACGATGATGTATCCATTTACTGTCAACATACCACAAGTACCTGTCAGCGATGACTTCTATGTATGCTTCTATGATAGGGGAGCAGTTGTAATCGCCAGCGAACGCCTCAATGAGACAAGCAATAATTCTTTCATCTATGTTGAAGAAGGAAGTCAGCTACTGCCTGCGACTCTTCCAAGCCAAAAAAATGCAACCATGCCTGTAAATTGGATTGTAGCAGTTAGTGGAAGCTAACTTTCTTTTTTCATTCATCAAAATCTTTATATGGATAAAAATTATTTGATATATCTTGGGTGATCACTTGAAGAAGACGATATTATTGATCGCGTGCCTATTTTGCGCAGCACTATGCATCAACGCTATTGCGGCAGAGGCAGCGACATCACAATTAACTACACTAAGGGAAGATAGCGGAAAGAATTACACAGAGATGAACTTTACATTGTTTTCTTCTTTAGTTGAATTTGGCTCTTTGGATATAGGAGAAGCAGTAAGGTTTACAGCCCCTAAAGCAGGCTGGAAGCTGCAAAAGGTGCGGGTTTTGGCGTGGAGCGGATATAATGAGTCCACAGAAAAGTTCCCGGCAGATCGAAATATCATGCTTGAGATAAGAGACAAAGATCTCAATATTCTCTATAAATTTGCCGATGCTCAAAACAATTACTTCCTGTCTGAGACAGGACCGTTATTCGGTGAGATAGAGTTGCCAGCAGTGTCGGTAACAGGAGACTTTTATGTGGTCTTTTACGATCGCGGGGCTGCTCCCATCGGCATGGAGAAAAGTAATGGTACAGGTAGCTCCTTCCTAATTTCGGGAAGCGAGATTCAACCGGCAGATTTCACCACAGTGGAGACTAATGAGACCATTGCGATCAACTGGCTGATCGAAGCCGTCGGCAATTAGGAACAATTCAAAACTGCATAAAAAAAGCCGCAGTATTAAGGATCGGGAATAGGTTGGCGAAAGTATGTTATAGCTGCACGCCAACTTTATTCCGATGTTTGAGTCTCGTGTCATCTGCATTTGCGGTCTTCCGGGAATTGGAAGCGTTGGCAAAGTGGCTGCCGATTACCTGGCAACAGCCCTGGAATGCAGTACCATAAAGCCCTTTTTTTCACGCAGCTTTCCGCCTCAGGTCATGGTCTCCGAAGGCTTGGCTGAGCTGATGCATGGAGAATTGATGCGTCCCAAGGAAAAAAAGAACATGCTCGTTCTCTCCGGAGATGCTCAGCCCCTGGATGTGGTAGGCATGCATGAGCTGGCGGGAAATATCCTGCAGGCAATCAGGGAGCAGGGAGTCACGGATGTGATAACCCTCGCGGCATATGTCGGAGAAACAAATGAGAAGATACTGGGCACTGCTACAGATCTTGAATCTGCCACGGCCCTGAGCGAGTGCAAAATTCCATTGCTGCGAAGCGGTGCTATCGGCGGATTAAACGGCCTTCTGGCCGGGCTTGCGCCCCTGTATGATCTGCGCGGCTTTTGCTTGCTCGCAACCAGCTCGGGAGCCGACCCCGTGGACGTCCTGGCGGCAACTAACTTGCTTGGCGCATTAAAAGAGCTTCTTCACCTCGACATTGACATCGCCCTCATGGAGCCGACCATAGAGGAGCCGGAAGAGCTGGCTCCCCAAGAAGTGGATATGAACTATCGTTAAATCGATTTTGCCACCAAAGTTCCCCTGGGCACGCCAATCACCATGGCCACCGGCTCGCATTTGGCTCTCATAATGTAGATAAGCCGGCCAATCAGCCTCTCCTCGAACTCGCTGATGGTCTCGAAGTTGCCCATGCCTTTGGACAATATCAGCCAGCCGGGATCAAACAGCAGAGTGCAGGCCTCAGGCTCCAGATGCTCCAGGGCCGTTCCCACTACATTTCCAGTGGGAATGACTTTTATCTCTGTCATGGCTGAGAGCTCCCTCGCGGTAACATCGTTAAGGATAGGCTCGGACTTTGATCCTACTACCACGCACTTTCCCATCCCCTCAAGCTTTCCAATCACAAATAGATCAAATACTGCTTCACCGCAATTATCCGTGAGATAAAAGATATTGTTAAAGCTGCTAAGACGCCTCTTTACCTCGGCAATGTCGCCATATAGCTTTTCCTGAAGAGTATTCAAAAAAACCCCGGCAAAGGTGGAGTTGTCGAAGTCATGGCCTTTGACGCCAAACTCCATGGAATTAGCGGCCGCAGCAATGCGGATCAAGGCATCAATCTTATCATCAGCTCTTTCATAGAAATCCTCGGCCAGGGGCAGAAGAGCAATTGCCACGCGGTTGCTCTCCTCTTTAAAGCTTTGATAAGGATCAAGCAAACCGCTGCGCCTCTTGATGATATTTTCCCTCTCCGTTCCCACCAGAGCCGACACTCCGCCCTTGTGGCAGGCCAAATAGTCCAGCAGCTCCTCTATGGCCGCTTTTTTATCATCTTCCTGGGAAAAGACGAGATCGCACTCGAATTTAGCCCGGTCCAGGATACAGGGATAACAGTTGGAGGCCATCCTCAAGACGGCCACCTTCCCGCCAAGACCCGAATGACATCAGGAATTACCTGTTCTGCTACATGCACACACGAGCCGCCGCTCAACACAAAGACCAGTCCCCTATCACCCACTGCCTCCATTATCAGTTGTGTCATCCGGGGATAGGCATCAAAGGTGAGATCGAAGCCGCCATAATCGTCCTGGTGAGAGTCATGGCCGAAGATGACAAAAGCCATCTGAAAGTCAAAATCCCTGGCCAATTCCATAGCGCTCTTGAGTGCGGAAAGGAAACGCTCATTGTTGCACCCAAAGGAGAGGCCGATGTCGTAGTTGTTCTTTAAATGATCATGCTCTTCTCCGGTGCCGCTGTGCATGTTAATATGAAATACATCGGCATCGTCTTTGAAGAAGTCGCGCGTGCCGTCGCCAAAATGAGGATCTACATCTATGATGAGGAAGCGCTGCAGCCCCATCTGCCGCAGACGCAGTATGGTGATAGCCACGTCGTTGAAGTAGCAAAAGCCCCAGCAACTGCCCCGCGAGGCATGGTGTCCCGCCGTCCCGGTATATGCAAAAGCCCTCAAAGCCTGGCCTCCGGCGACCATCTCTGCCGCCATCATCACGCTGCCTGCGGAAAGCATTGCCACCTCCCGGTAGGGATCATTCTCCATATTGGCCATGTGTGCCTCGGTATGAGCCTGCCTGACCAACTCCAGGGGTGCAGGCCTTGCCTTGAAGACCTGCACATCGTCGCCGTCCACCAGCCCTGACTCCATCAGCTTCTCGAATGACGGCCGGATTCGCTCCTTCAGTACGCTAAAGCCGTGCTTTCCGAAATCCTCATGATAAGTAATTGCAACCAGCATTATTTGTGCCTCTAAAGCTCAGTGATCCTGGGGTACCTCTCCAGCAGCATTCCCTCAACAACGATGGGCATCTGCCTCTTGGCATCCTTTACGGCGCTCTCAAGCTGCCAATCCGATGATGAGCAGATGGTGATTAAAGGCTCTCCCTTCTTTACCCTCTCGCCCATCTTCTTGTGGATTATGACTCCGGCCTTCTTGTCCGAGGGAGCCCCTGCCATGCGAGCCAGCTCCACCAGCCGTTTATTGAAGAAGGCCACGATGTAGCCTCCTGCCGGCGCTAAGATGTCCTCGCAGTTCTCACCGATGACGATATCTTCACTCTTGACCTGCGGGTTGCCGCCCTGGACCTCGATGATCTCCATAAGCTTCTCATGGGCTTTTCCGCTGGTGAGAATATCCTCCGCCGCCTTGTAGCCGCTTCCGCGCCCCGCTATTCCTCCCATCTCCAGCAAGATGCCAGCTAAAGAGAGGCTCTTCTCCTTCAGGCTATTCGGTCCGCCCTTATTCTCCAGGACAGTGAGTGCCTCGCGCACCTCCAGGGCCGGACCTATGGTTCGGCCTACCGGCGATCCGCCAAAGGTCATGGCACACTCCACGCGAATGCCCAGGCGCTCCCCCAGATCGATCAGGTCTTTGGCCAGAGAGCGACCGGCTTCAGGTGTGGCCAGCTTTGTGCCTGGACCTACAGGCATGTCCACAACGACTGCATCTGCGCCTACAGCTCCTTTCTTGGCCATGATGGAGGCCAGCATCTGGCTGTAGGGATCAACGGAAAGGGCATACTCAGCTTTGATCAGCTTGTCGTCGGCAGGAGCAATGTTGGTAGCTCCGCCCCAGACGATGACACCGCCCACCTTCTCAGTCAGTTCCTTGATCTCTTCGGCACTAAACTCGACCGGTGCTATAACCTCCATCAGGTCAGCCGTACCGCCGGCGCCTGTAATAGCGCGCGAACTGGTCTTGGGAATGAGAAGTCCTGCTGCCGCAACTATCGGCACTACCAGCAAAGAGACCTTGTTGCCGGGAACGCCTCCGATGCTATGCTTGTCCATGACGGGATGGGTGTCGAAGTGAATTCGCTCACCTGTATCGATCATGGCTTTGGTCAAATAAACTACCTCTTCAGAATCCAAATTATGAATATAGGAGGCAGTTACGTAAGCAGAAAGCTCAATCTCACTGAGGTTATTATCCACAATATCCTGCACGATGGAACGGATCTGGTCCTCAGTGAGCTTTTTCTTATCCATTATGTTCTTTATATAGCAGAGAGAGGCAGGCTTGGGCGCAGGCAGAACATCCACACTGGTAGGACCTTTCAGATCTTTCAGAGCCTCCGTGAAGATGCCGATCTCGCCCTGCTTGACCATCTCCAGGGTAGTGTCGAGCAGGGCCGTAGTTGCGGCACCCTTTGTTCTGACCCGGACCCGGTCTCCGGCATTAAGGCCTCTCTCTCTGGCATCAACTATATTGAGCATGACTTTGTGCTGACCTATCTCGATATCAAAGGGACGAACTTGCAACATACACAGAACCTCTTTATAATATAATCTAGCTTTCCAGCAAGGTGAGCGATCTGATCCATTCTCCGCGGGCCTCGCGAGTGGTTCCCACCACCAGCCGAAGGCCGTGAATTGTCTCTTCCAGCACTCCTTTTGCCTCTATCGTCTCGCCGGGCAGCGCCTGGCCGGCATAGGTATGCGAATAGCAGAATATCTCCTTTACTTCAGGGTGATCCAGACGGAAGATGGCGGGACTGTCAAATCCGAAATCTGCATTGGTTACTTTAGCCTCAATGCGGTGCTCTCCCGCCGGCCTGCCGGCAGGTTGCTGATGTATCTGGTTCCACTCGCGGGTGAAGAGAAGGTCAAAGTAGGTGCCTTCTATCATGCCTCGATTTCCTTTGCGCGCCTCATGCCGCATGAATTCTTCGAAGCTGATCTCCGGCTTGCGCTTGGAGTAGATCTTTCTCCAGGTGGCCTCGTCCAGGTCGTCTATTTTTCCTTCTGCCTTGGCCCGGGCTATGATATCCCTGGCTTTCCACCAAAGTGGGCCATAAACCACGAAATCTATATCTGAGCTGGGACTGTGCAGGCCCATCAGCATAGATCCGGTGATGCCCATCTGCTCCCGTGGCACTCCCCCCTCTGCCAGCAGGCCGACAATCGTTCTAACTCTAGGATCCCGCTTCGCCACGGCCAAAAGACCCTCGGACGGCCGATAAATCTTGAGCACATCCTCCTGCGGAACCACGTGCAGGTCGGCAACATAGTCAGGTCGCTTTTGCCTTAGAAACTCGAAAGCCGGGTCGAAGTCCATCTTGCGATAGCGCTTGCCATTAGCAACGCGCTCTCCTGCGGCATCGGGAACATAACGCAGCAAAGAGCGCAGCCCCTCCGGGTGAGAGTAGTCTGCGACTGCGAATATCCAGCCGTCAATAGTCTCAAAGAAGTCTCTGATTCTGGCTTTCACGATATCGCCTTCATTGCCTTATCCAGGCCCGCGCCCGGTCGAATGATCTCCCGTTTCTGCAGATCCAGCAGGGTCGAGGATTGGCCGTATCTGCATTTTCCCCCGTCCACGACTGCGTCTACTCGATCCCGGATCTCTGGAGAGACAGAGGCTGCGCTTATGGGTGGCGGCGAGCCTGTACGGTTGGCGCTGGTGGAAGTAATGGGCCCGGCCAGATCTATGATCCTTAAGGCAGTCTCGTGGTCCGGGTACCTGATGCCGACCAACGGCGAACCTGCGGTGAGGATATCGGGAACTATGCTCTTTTTCTTGACAAGAACAGAAACAGGACCCGGCAGAATCTGCTGCAAAAAATCAAGATCATCCTGGCTGACCTGCGCAACGTTTTTCAACATATCAAAGTTGGAGACGGCCAGGAAGATGGGCTGAGAAAGAGGCCTTTTTTTAATCTGAAAAACCCTCATCACCGCCTGCTCATCCAGCGCATTGGCACCCAGGCCGTAAACGGTCTCGGTAGGGTAGACTATCACTCCCCCGCCGATGACATAGCGCGCTGCACCGGCGATCATTTCTCAGTTTTCCGTTTGATGCTGGCAATATCTCCTAAAGTCAATCCACGGCCGGCGCTGCCGGACCTGGCACGGGTCTCGTTCTGCTGATCAGTCAGCTTGATCTTCAGCTCCTTTTCGAGCTTTTTTCTAATCTCATCTTCAGGCGAGATCTCCTCTCGCTCGATCTTCTTTAAGAGCGTCGCCTTCTCTTTGATCCTCCCGCCCAGCTCTTCCGGAGAGAGGCCCAGGCCTTCCCGCGCCTCTCTGATCTTGCGCCCGAAATCCGGGACCAACTCTACCAAGTCTTTGAAATGGTCGCGAGGTTGAGGCCGTTTCACTGTAAACGCCCTAGCCACAGGAACCATCTTCTTGGGAACCGGCGACCATTTGTCTTCCGGTTTTCCGAAGCGCGCACAGCCCTTGCATACCTCCAGCGCTGAGCCGTCGATCACGATCCTCTGAGGTGCTCCTGAAATCTCAGCGCCGCAAATCTCGCATTGCTTCTCGGTCATTTCGGAAACCTTTATAGGGGTCGGAGTTTAATAATGTTTGTAATTATGGATAGTGGAGAAGACATGAATGAACAGGCCGGCGCGGACTTTTCGCGCTACATCCTGGACCGCATGCGCCAGCTTGAAGAGCGCAATCTGGCGCTGCGAGAGCAGAAGGACCGCGTAGAAGGCGAAAAGCGGCTCATTGAGAATCAGAAGCTCAAGTTCGAGCGGGAAGCCCGCAAACTCAGGAGCGAGCTGGAGCGCCTGCGCGTAGGTCCCATGATCGTGGGCACCATTGTAGATGTCCTGGACGAGAATAGGGTCATCGTCAAGAGCAGCACCGGTCCCAGGTTCGTAGTTAACCTCTCTCAGTTCATTGAGGAAGAGATCAAGCCCGGCGCACAGGTCGGCTTAAATCAGCAGTCCTTTGCTGTGATGTGCGTCCTACCGTCTCCCCGCGACCCGGCGGTCTTCGGAATGGAGATCGAGGAGGCTCCGGATGTGCACTTCTCACAGATCGGAGGCCTGGACACTCAGATCTCCGAGATCAGAGAGATTGTGGAGCTGCCACTCAAGCGTCCGGACCTTTTCACGGCTGTAGGCATTGAGCCGCCCAAGGGAGTCCTGTTGCACGGGCCTCCTGGAACCGGCAAGACCATTTTAGCCAAGGCGGTTGCCCAGAGCACAGATGCCACATTCCTTCGCGTAGTGGGCTCGGAGTTCGTGCAAAAGTACATCGGGGAGGGCGCGCGGCTGGTCCGTGAACTCTTCGAGCTGGCCAAGAGCAAGTCGCCCGCCATTATCTTCATAGATGAGCTGGACGCCATCGGAGCCCGGCGCATGGATGGTGCAACCAGCGGAGATCGCGAGGTGCAGAGGACTCTCATGCAGATTCTGGCAGAGATGGACGGCTTTGATGCGCGAGGCGAGGTCAAGCTCATCGCCGCCACCAACCGCCTGGACATGCTTGATCCGGCATTGCTGCGACCGGGCCGGTTCGACAGGGTCATTGAGATTCCCATGCCCAGCCGCGAGGCACGCGAGTCGATCCTGAAGATCCATACCTCAGGCATGAGCCTGGACGAAGATGTGAACCTCAAGCTGATCTCCGATATGGCGGAGGGCTCGAGCGGTGCGGATCTCAAGGCACTGTCCACCGAGGCTGGTATGTATGCCATTCGCGAAGAGAGGACCACCGTCTACCAGAGCGACTTTGAGAGCGCAGCGACCAAGATTCTGCACAAAGAGAGAAACCATATAAGCGAGCCGGAAGGGCTGGTGCAGCAGTACATTTGAAAACGAAAGGGCCCGAAAATAGGGCCCGGTCATCACTTTTTCAAGTCAAAAGTTTTTTTATTCTCCATAATTACAATTTTTGAATTGCTAAAAATTATAATTAAAACATGGCATAGCAACAAGCATGATCTGTTGAAGTAGGAGGGGAGAAAGCCGAGAAGGGTAAAGGAGGTAGGAGGGAAACCTTTATCGACTTTCGCCTTAATGTATATAGATGATTGTCGATATAAATAGTTTTCGATAGCCTCAAAAACTTCTGCAAGGAATTTCCTCTCCTAAGTGGTGACATCAGCTCCAGCGGAGAAATTAAATCATGGAATGAGAATGAAGGTACCTGGGGAGAGAATGGAGGAGTACCATGGGCAAATTTCATAAAAGAATCGAAGCGCCTGCCGTTCTGTTCATAGTCCTGTTCATTCTTTTGGCACTGGCATCGCCCGGCCCTGGCACGGAGACCAGGACGGCGTATACCCAGGATGGCATTCATTATATCAGCAAGGAACGGGTGGACGAGAATATAAGATATGAATACGCGAAGGCTGGCGATTACAGAGAGGTGCAGGTTCCGCTCAATACAATAGTAGTAGGCGCATCCACCGTCTCGCAAAATACATCCATGCCGCAAGAAAAAGATGAGACTGCACGAAAGGAAAATTCGCCATCAACGTCCAACGAGACCGCCTCTGCACCAGCTTCAGAAAATAGATATCCTTATGCATCACGCTTCATTGGGCTGCTGATAATTGGAGGGCTGGTTTTGTTTGTCGCATCCGTTTTCTCCGGGCGTGATAGACAATAAAAAATTGATAATCGTCGCCAAAGCCCGCTTGAGTGCCAGACAAGACATGTTGAGTTAAATTAAGCCTACTGGCGTCGATTTCTTATAGGTGCAGGCAGGGATTGGAATCATGCCAAAATGGATCTTCCCTGACTTCGAGCCGCGACCCCAGCGGCCTTTATTTGTCGGCATCATCTCCAACTCCGACACCGGCAAGATTCCCGGCCTCTCTGCCGCAGGAACCACTCCGGAGCTGACCGACTACACTCCCGGTGCCGATGCCGAGCTGGTGGAGACCAATAAGATCATCACCATGCCCGAACTGCCGGAAGCCCCGGGCGGCTCGCCTACGCCCGCCATCGTCACCAGGGCCGCTTTGAACCTGACCGGAATTCCGTCACTGTTCGTGGCCTCGGGTCTGCGAAAAAAGCCGGCGGTTCCCTATGCTGAGCTTGGCGGCGCTGCAGGAAATGATATTCGAAAAGATCCCGCCGTGCCATGTGCCCGCGCCCTGTACGAAAATGCCGTCATTCTGGGAAAGAAGCTGGCCAGGCTTTCCGACTGCGTTTTCATTGGCGAGTCCATCGCCGGAGGCACGACCACGGCTATGGCAGTCCTATGGGCCATGGGATACGATGTCAACGTGAGCAGCAGCTTCCAGTCCAATCCCACTGCCCTCAAGCAGAGAGTGGTGGCAGAGGCTTTTGAGCGTGCCGGCATCACTAAAGGCAGCCTCAAGAACGACCCCCTGCGAGCAGTCGAGCAGGTGGGCGATCCCATGATGCCTGCTGCTCTGGGCCTGATGCAGGGCCTGCAGGGCTGCAGGGTAGTACTGGCGGGCGGGACCCAGATGGCCGCAGTGCTGGCCCTGGGAAAGGCCCTGAAAATTGAGGGCGACATCTCCATCGCCACCACCAAATATATCGTAGAGGACAAGACTGCCAACTTTAAGGAAATCGTGCAGTCTGTGGGGCGGACTTACTACTGCTCAGATCCGGGCCTGGAGAACTCCAGGATCCCGCCCGTGCAGATCTATGCCCAGGGATATGTAAAGGAGGGCGTGGGCATGGGTGGAGCTGCTCTTTTAGCCGGGCTTTACGGGTTTAGCCAAATGCAGCTCGTCGAAGAGACGGACCGCGTGCTCATGACCGTGGAACTTCCCAAGAAATAGATTGGGGTGGCATGAAAGCTGCTGTTCTAAAAGGCCCCGGCCTCCTGGAGCTGGACGATCTGCCCGACCCGGTGGCCCCCAGGGGCGGAGCCCTGCTGAAGATCAAAGCCTGCGCCGTCTGCGGCACAGATCTCAAAATGAGAGATCAGGGCCACCGGGACCTGCGCTTTCCCCGCGTGCTGGGGCACGAGATGGTGGGCAGGATTGTGGAGATAGATGCAAATCCCAGCCTGGCCGAGGGCGACCTGGTGCAGGTCTGGCCCGGCATCGCCTGCGGAAAGTGCAGCCCGTGCCTGCGCGGGGCAGACAACCGCTGCCATGACATCAAGATCATGGGATTCAACTGCGACGGTGGCTTTGCCGAGCTATTGGCCCTGCCCAGGCAAAGCCTTTCCTGCGGCGTGAACCTGCTGCCCCCCGGAGCCGATCCGGCTCTGGCCGCTCTGGCAGAGCCTTTAGCCTGCTGCATTAGCGGCCAGGAGCAGGCACGAGTCTGTCGGGGCGATCACGTTCTCATCCTGGGCGGCGGGCCCATCGGCGCTCTGCACGCTCTTTTGGCCGAGCTTCATGGAGCCGATAAGATAATAGTAGCGGAGAGACTGCATGGCCGCATCCGCCTGCTGGAAAGGCATACTCACGAAGTGATGGTCGTCGATCCGGCAGAAGTATCTCTGGAAAACGTCCTGGCCGCGGAGACAGGAGGCACTGTGGACGTCATCCTCACCGCCACACCACAGGTGCATGTGGACGGCGATCTTCTCAAGATGCTCTCTCCTGGCGGCTGTGTCTGCATCTTCTCCGGGCCTGCTCCGGGAAACTACCAGGAACCAATCGACCTTCGCTCTATTCACTACCATGAGCTTACCATCACCGGATCCTACGGCTGCGCCAGCCGGCATAACCGGCAGGCTGTAGAGCTTTTGGTCTCCGGCCTGATCAAGGCCGACTGGATCGTCACCAGAAGGACTTCTCTTGCCAAAATTGAGGATGCATTTTCCCACTCGTCCCAGAGAATCGGGCTGAAATCTGTTGTTTGCGGGAACTGATGGATTTGATTTGAGGATTGCTGAAACTGGATTTGCGGAGACTGAATAATGGAAGAGAGTTTGAGGTACTTTGGAAGCCGGGTGGACGCCATGATTAAGGGAAGCAATCTGACCCGGGAAGATGCGTCCTTTCTTTTCAAGCAGATTTTAAACAACGAGCAGCCGGACCTACAGCAGGGTGCATTCCTGGCCGCCATAACAGCCAAGGGCGCTACGGCTCAGGAAATAGCCGGCATCTGGGAAGCGATTTACGAAATCGACACGGTGAAGGTTCATCCCGAGGTCAGCGGCCCGCTGGTAGAAAACTGCGGCACGGGCATGGACAGCATCAAGACCTTCAATATCAGCACCGCCGCCTCGCTGGTGGCAGCAGCAGACGGCATAACCATGGCCAAGCATGGAGCGCGCGCCATAACCTCAAAGTGCGGTGCCGTCGATATCCTGGAGACGCTCGGGGTAGACGTGGAATGCAATGTTGATCTGGTGAAAAGAAGCATTGAGCGCGCAGGCATTGGCATCTTCAACGGCATGAGCGCCAAAGTGCATCCTTCTGCCCTTTACAGGATTTTATCTCAGATCAGATTCGGCACAATTCTCAATGTAGCCGGATCGCTGGCTAACCCTGCTAAGCCCGCTTATGCCGTGCGGGGCGTCTACTCCCCGGAGATGGTCCTTCCCATTGCTCAGGCCATGAGAGAGATCGGCTACAAGAGAGCCTTTGTCGTGCACGGCAAGAGCCGGGATGAGGCACGGGGCATGGATGAGCTCTCCACTTTAGGTCGGTCTCTGGTAGCTGAGCTGACAGAGGATGGAACGATCCGGGAGTATGCCATAAGAGCACAGGATCTGGGCATAAAAGAAGCTGATGAGCCATCCCTTCTCCACGAAAGCGACAGAGAGACAGAAGCCATAAAGCTGCTGAGGCTCTTGTCCGGGGAGGATAGCAGCAGCAAGAGAGATATCATATGCCTGAATGCAGCACCGCTGCTTTGTATCACCGATCATGCATCAAGCCTAAAAGAAGGCATGGACAGGGCCTCAGATATTATCGATAGCGGTAAAACCATCAAACGGCTGAAAGCCTGGGTGGCAGAGCAAAACTCGGATGCAGGCAGGCCCCTGGAAAAATTGGAGGAGATGCTGGCCCAGGCCTGTTCATAGTTTCTTTTTCTTTTTTAAATATTTAATTCAAAATTTCAGCAAAGCATAACTTCTATCTATCAAGGAGGACAGGCAGTATTCTGCAGTGATTTTGCAGCAATCCTGCAGCGATCCTGAAGTGTGATGCATGGACTTTGATCCCGGCAAATGGTGCTCTGAGCATAAAGGAATGCTTATCCTAGCCCTGGCCTCAATGCTTTTGATCTTCTATTTTTTCTATCCCTTCCTGGACGGCATCATTCTCGGCACAGTCTTCGCCTACGTGGGCAAGCCCATCCGGGACAGCTTCGGGGAGAGAAAGCGGCTGGGATCGCTGGTTGCCGCCGTATGCATCGTTGTCCCCATATTTTTTGTCCTGGGCCTGGGAATGGTCGAGATAGCCAGCCAGATCATAATCCTGGCAAAAAATCAGGAAGCGCTCAGAATAGCGCTAAGCATTCTGACGGAAAAGGCTTCTTTAGATCTGACACCCTGGATGAAGGATCTACTGACCAGCGGCCTGGAGAATGCTGCGAGCATCATTGGGCCCATTGCTTCCTCCATCCCCGTCTTTCACATTGGAAGAGTGGCCTCTTTAGGAATTATCAACTTCATTGTCTCTATACCCATCTGCTACTTCGTGCTGGTGGACGGAGAGAGCTTTGTGGAGTCGATAATATCCCTGCTGCCGCATATGGAGAGAGATACGTATCGAAAGTATATAAGCCGCATCGATCGTATCCTGAGCGGCATCTTCATCGGCACGATCTATACCTCAATTTTGGGCAGCATCATAGCAGCATTCATTTTCTATGCCTTCAGCCTGCCCAGACCATTTGCCCTGGCCAGCATCGTCTTCGTAGCCGGAATGGTGCCCATGCTCACATCCTGGGTGGTCATCATCCCGGTGACCGTCTACCGCTATTTCGCTGTGGGAATGGAGGGGGCGGCCACCTTCTTCATACTGGCTTCCGCTCTCATCTACCTGCCCTCAGAGCTCCTCATCCGGCCATACCTCGTAGCTGCTAAATCCTCCTTGCATCCCTTACTGGTAATGCTATCCTTTTTGGGAGGCGCTCTGGTAGCAGGCATAGGCGGCTTTTTCCTGGCCCCGGCCATAATGGGGATAATAGTGGGAATATACCAGGTGCGAAGGGAAGAGATGGCGAAAGCATGAAGTTTTATATTGAGACTTACGGCTGCACTTCTAACCAGGGAAACTCGCAGGATCTGGCACAGGCCCTGCAGGAGATGGGCCATATTCCCTCTTCTCTGGATGAGGCGGATGCAGTAATTGTGAACACCTGTGCGGTCACGGAAAAGACGGAACGAAAAATTTTGCGAAGGCTGAGACTCTTGCCTGGCGAGCGGCTAATAGTGGCAGGGTGCCTGCCCGCTGCCATCCCAGAATCTGTCCGTGACATAAGATGCAGGTGCCTTCTGGGTCTGCTGGATGGGTCCTCAGCCAACAGGATCATGGAGATCTTCGCTCTTGCCGAGGATGCTCATTCTGGTGATACTCACTGTGATGATGCCCTTTCAAAGCGCATCTGCTCCCAGGACACTTTTCGGACGGACCTATGCGCCGTGGTCAATGTAGCGGAGGGATGCAACGGTTCCTGCACTTACTGCATAGTGAAAAAGGCCAGAGGTTGCCTGAAGAGCCGCAGGTCAGAGGGCATCATTTCTGAGGTGGAGACGCTGGCATCCATGGGAATAGCCGAGATCCAGCTCTCCGCCCAGGACACGGCCTCCTATGGACTGGATATAGGAACGAACCTGGGGCGACTCCTGGAGGGGCTGCTGGAGATTCCAGGAGACTTCAAGCTTCGCTTAGGCATGATGAATCCGAAGAGTGCCCAGGCTATTCAGAGTAAGCTATCAAAAGCACTGGAAAGTCCAAAAGTATATCGCTTCCTTCATATTCCAGTGCAATCGGGCTCAGACAGGATTCTTGAGAGCATGGGTCGCAGATACTCGGCGCAGGACTTTCTCGATGTCGCAGGTTACTTTCGGTCCGCATATCAGGATATCACCATTATCACGGATGTTATAGCGGGATTTCCCGGTGAGATGGAGGAAGACTTCCAAGAAACCATGAATATCATTGATCTCTTGCAGCCGGATAAGGTCAACATCACCAGATTTTCGGCGCGACCGGGCACGCTGGCAGCCAGGCTCTCCGACATGCCAGACCGCATCAAGAAGGACAGATCAAGAGAGATGACCAGGCTGTGGCTGAAGATCGCTCTGGAAAGAAATCAGAGGTATATGGGCAGGCTCCTGGAGGCCAGGGTCACTGAGCAGGGCAGGGACGGCAGCATGAAGGCCAGGGCGGACAACTATCTTGGAGTGGTAGTTAAAGGCTGCCCGGGGCTGGGATCATCGGTTAGAGTTTTGATAGAAGACTGCAATGCATTTTATGTAACCGGGCGAGTTGTTGGCGATTGATCGCGAAGGTTCAACGAAAGCATTTTGACTTAAATATAATATATAGTTTATAATATAATAATATGATTTAATAATAAACTAATCAATAACGGTAAATGGTCTATTCGGTCATCAAACCTCCTCGGGAAGAAAATCTCCTTTTTTCCTTGTATTGATATACCGCTAATTGTTTGTTGTACCACTAAGCTTATAAATAATGAAAATAATCATTTATGATAATGGCTCTAATATCCAGCTAAGATTTGAAGAGGCCCCAGCATTGGAATTTTATTATAGATGATAGAACAAAAAGCAGATTACATGGCTATTAGAGGCATAATTTGATGAAGGAGGTTTAAAATTTGGCTGATCAAAAAGCAACAGCAAAGACATCGGTCTTGCTAGAAGAGACAAGGATATTCGAGGCACCCAAAGACCTGGCTGAGAACTCCAATGTCATGAAGTGGATGAAAGAGAAGGGATTCACGACTGAGCGCGAGATGCGCCTTTGGTGCTCAGCTAACTACATCCAGTTCTGGGGCGAGATGGCCAAGACCTATGCAGATTGGTTTGAGCCCTGGGCCTCTACCCTGGAATGGAAGCCACCATATGCCAAGTGGTTCGTGGGCGGCAAGTGCAATGTGACCCATAATTGCGTGGATAGGCACGCCAAGGGCGCCAAGAAGGATAAGGTAGCCTACATCTTCGTGCCTGAGCCCGTCGATCAGCCCACTCAAAAGATCACTTATGCAATGCTCGAAAAGGAGGTCAACAAGTTCGCCAACGGCCTGAAGAGCCTGGGCGTGCAGAAGGGAGACAGAGTCATGTTATACATGCCCATGATCCCCCAGTTGCCCATTGCCATGCTCGCCATAGCCAAGATTGGAGCCATTCACTGCATTGTGTTCTCTGGATTTTCCTCCGGCGGCCTGAACAGCAGAATCATGGATGCCGAGGCCAAAGTGGTTATTACTGTGGATGGTTTCTACAGACGCGGCAAGCCACTGCCACTCAAGCCAAA
>CAYXSJ010000011.1:0-26437 GCA_964467095.1 uncultured Methanotrichaceae archaeon | reverse complement strand
AGGGTTGAGGGCCCTGTCGCGCAGGCGTTCGCGGGTTCGAATCCCGTCCCCCGCACTATTTAACCTCTTCGGATAGCGCTTCTTAGATTTGCCCTAATTTTCTTCAAGACCATAGTGTAACCTTCTTCAGATATACACTTTTCCGGGATAAGGTTCCAGCCCTGTCTTCTATTGATAAGACAGTATGCCTTCCTTGTGATCTTGGTATTCTCCAGTTCCCACGCGGTGCAAATCCTCAAGCCTCGCCAAGGGCTATTAATGCCAGAGAGGCCCTCTGTTATTTGTGTCACATCCTGGTTTTGAGAAAGATCTTGGGCACACTTTGCAATGACAGAGGAACATCGATTCATGAGCGAATCATGACGACACTGGCAACTTGGGTACAGAGAGGATTGAATAGCATACAATAGTTCTAATCACCCATCCTGGAAGGATACCACGATCAGGAAATTCTTGCGTTTTGCCCAAGAAAACGCATTTAGCATTATAATTAATGATATAATGGTAAATTAGCTGCTATTAATAGATCAATTTGTCATTTTGCAATAAAATTTAAATATTTTGCCTGCGTAAGTAAAACTGGGATTTCTATGAAAAAGACAATTGTGGTAATATTAGCTGTACTAATATTAGTTCCCAGCATGTTGGCAGCCGGACAAGAGACTTCGCCGAACTATATGTTGAAAGCAGATGAATTCATGAAGGACATGATCGATAACGGCTTGTACCTAATATCGGTTTCAGATGTGATTAATGCGACGGAGAACGAAACCGAAATGGCAAGTTGGGTCATCCTGGACGTAAGACCTGAGGCTGGCTATGCATCAGGGCATATTCCCAATTCTATGAACATCCCGTTCACGAATATTGTCTCTGATATGGATGCCGTTCCTTCTGATAAGAAAATTGCAGTCGTCTGCACTTATGATACTAACTCAGCCTTCGCTGTAGCTATGCTTAGAGTATTCGGTGACCGCGATGCATGGATTGTGCAAGGAGGAATTCCTGCCTGGCAGGAAGCAGGCAAGGAACTTGCAGTTTAGCATCATAAATTGGGGAGGGCAGTGATATGGCAGAACCTGAAAAGAAAGAAATTGTCGAATCTCCCGCCAAGGGGGAACGTGCTATAGTTCAAAGACCCGCTAAAGAATCGGAACTCGTTAGAGGGTTTGATTCAATATTCGATGAGTTCAGGAGGTCTTTCGATGATCTAATGGCTCCCTTTAGGCCTATGCAGACCTTTCTGCCCTGGTCGATGGGAACCATCCCAATACGCGCACCTTTGATCGATGTGATAGATGAAGGCAATCAATACACTATCAATACAGAGCTGCCTGGATTCAGCAAGGAAGATGTGGATATTCAGCTAAATAAGGATTTTATGGTACTTAAGGCGGAAAAGAAAGCTGAAAAGGAGGAAAAATCTGAAAATTACCTTCACCAAGAGAGATCTTATTCATCATGCCAAAGGAGGGTCAATTTTCCAGAAGAGGTAGACCCATCGAAAGTCGAGGGTACTATGGAGAATGGCGTCCTCAAGCTCAAGATTCCAAAGAAGGAGCCAAAGCCTGAAGAGAAATTGACTAAGGTTCAATTGAAATGACTATTATCTGAAAATGGAGGCGGGACTATGCTATTTGTGATGTGGTTCGAGTTTAAACCAGAACATACCGACGAGGTCAACAAACTCTGGAGAGAATTCAAGTATCCCAAAGATGTGAAGGTGATAGGGAGATATCTTCTGATAGGCAGACATATATCGGTAGCAATATTTGAAGCCTCGAACGAAGAAGCCATCCTGAAAATAACCTATCCATTCAGAAATTTGGGAATTCCGCATGTGAATCCAGCGTTGGCCTTGGATGAATCCTTGAAGATGATGGAAAACATCTGAAATTTTCGGAGTGGATCGGATTTGACCAATGATGTCAAGAAGGCTATGAATCTAACAAAAAATTTTCCGAGGGATTTGCTAAAGCTAACGCATCAATAACGACGTCGGAATTTGCTGATGATGCAGTCGTCTTTCCGCCAGATGCAAAATTAGGTGAACGTCGATGGTATTCAATCCGATGCATTGTGTTCCTTCATTCATTGCCGCATTTTTAATTTTAATCTTATTTTTTAAGTTTTCAAAGCGGAACCATATAGCATTAAGTATTACTATGGTTTTCCTTGGATTCCTTGGCTTGATCGGCTACATTTCCGCAGGGCGGATTCGATTTTTCCCTTTGGATCTCTTCACTTTTCATGCATGGATCGGCTTAATGACACTATTGCTATCGATCTATCTTTTGGTTAACGGAAAATTTTTCCATAAAAAGCACTGCTACTTGGGACGAATAATTTCAGCACTCGCTGCAATAGCACTTCTAACGGGATTGATGCTCTTCTTCGGACTCACCCTCAAGTGAAAACCAGTTAACAAAGAATCAGTCATTTAATTATATAGATTCTGGTATACAGTCCAGAAACTGTGTGGCACAGAAACTGGGCAGTCCAAAAAGCTTTAACTTTAAAGTCTTAACTCTCATGATATATTCTGTCGCGGAGTGGATGCTCAGAAAACGGATGCGTGAAACAGGTGAGATAATGCCAAACCAATTGAAAAAGCCAACTCAACGGCCCACGCTATGAGGATTTTGTGAAACGGGATAAAGCTAGCCTGGACATCTTCTGGCTCAAAGACGAGAGCCTGGAAGCCGCGCGGGAGCAGTTCAAAGCCGCAAGATTCTTACTTATCTCGGAAAACATAGATAGATAAGCAAAAAGATGGATTATGCAGAAGAAGGTTTTGGTCATGTCTAACACAGAGAAGTTTTTAAAAGAGGCTTTTGCCGGCGAATCACAGGCCAATCGCAAGTACAGCGCTTTTGCAGCCAAAGCAGATAAGGAAGGATTTGCCCAGGCGGCCAAGCTCTTTCGGGCTGCAGCGGCAGCAGAAGAGGTTCATGCCGTAAATCATCTGCGGGTTCTAAAGGGCATCAAGTCCACCAAAGAGAACCTGCAGGCGGCCATATCCGGAGAGGACGAGGAATGGGAGGCGATGTATCCGAATATGATTGAGACTGCCAAGGCGGAAGGCAATAAGGCGGCAGAGACATCCTTCCACTATGCCAATGAGGTGGAGAAGATTCACTCCCAGCTCTACAAAAAGCTATTAGCAGGCCTTAGCACCAGCCAGGAGACATTTCCCTACTACGTCTGCCCCTACTGTGGCAATACCGTGGAGCGAGAAGCGCCCGGTGTCTGTCCCGTCTGCGGCGCGGAAGGCAAGCTCTTCACAAGAGTGGATTGATCCCAATTTAAGAGAGGAGACGGACAGTCTTCACTCGCCTTACAATTTTATAAGCCTTGACTCCCATAATACATTGCTATGAGCAACGATTTGCACAATGATGTATTAAAAAACATCTACGCCCGCCGCTCGATCAGGGATTATCTTCCCGATGATGTGCCGGATAACATAATTCGGGAGCTGATCCAGGCCGGGACCTATGCACCAAGCGCAGCCAACAAGCAGCCCTGGCGCTTTGTGGTCATAAAGGATAAGGAGCTGATGAATAGGCTCTCTGATAAAGCCAAAGAGCTGTGGATGGAGCTGGATGCCAAAGCCTCCAATCCGGATTTGATTGGCCTTGCCAACATGGTCTCCAGGCCGGGCTTTAATATCTTCTTTAATGCCCCGATCTTGATAATGATATTCGCTCATCCCGACGCCTTCTCCCCACAGATCGACTGCGCTCTCGCCGCGGAGAATATGATGCTAGCAGCCCGGTCACTGGGAATTGGAAGCTGCTGGATTGGCCTTGGCGCTCCATTGGGCAAGGTGCAGGCAATCATGAACGAGCTGGGCGCTCCTGCAGAATGCAAGCTGGTGGGCTGCCTTATCTTCGGCTATCCGGCCAAGCTTGACCATAAAGCGCCCAAGAGAGACGAAAATGTGATACTCAAGTGGATCGCTTGAGCAGATAGCATGAATGATAAGAATAAGATCCGGGTTGATCTGGTCTCATCCTGGCAAGAGGAGCAGATAGTAGAACTTTATCGAGCCGCAGGCTGGTGGAAGGAAGAGATGGATTCTACCCGAATCAACGATTTGATCAGGGGAAGCTTCCTATTTGCCGTAGCGATTGATATTTCTACGGGCAGGGCTGTGGGTATGGGCCGTGTGATTTCTGATGGTATTGCAGATGCGTATATTCAGGATCTTGTGGTGCAGGGCGACAAGAGGAGCTGGGGAGTGGGAACAATGATTCTCACCACGCTTTTGGATGAGTGCAAGCTTCGCAAAATCTCCTGGATAGGCCTGATAGCCGAGCCTGGCAAAGAGGAGTTTTATCGATCCCAGGGATTTGCACCCATGCCCGGATATGTGCCCATGCTCTTTCATGAGGAGGAAAAAGGATGCTGAGCGCTGCAAACTTCAAGCCGGTTGCTCTTTCGGACAGGGATTTCTTTCGTGCGCATTATAGCAGCTATCCTCAGGTTCACAGCGACAATACCTTCACTAACATGGTCTGCTGGAATGATTATGCACATTACAGGTACGCATTTGTGGAAGGCTGCATAGTCCTTTCCAGCTCCATCGCAGGAATGACGCGCTACCGGCCCCCCATCGGGCCACGCAATCCCGAGCTGCTGGCAGAGGTGCTGAGGCTTGCCGCAGAGAGCGAGGAAGAGCATCCTTTTGTAATTCTGGACCCGGAAACGAAAGATTGGATCGCAGGGATTTATCCGGATCTGCAATTTCACGCGGAGAGAAAGTACTTTGATTATGTCTATCTGGCCTCTGACCTTGCAGAATTGCCGGGCAAGAAATATCTTACCATCAGACATCAACTCAACAAATTCCAGAAGACCTGCATGCCCAACATTGAGATGATAAGCGCTGAGAATATCGATGAGATCAAGGATTTTCTGGATCTGTGGTGCGACTGGAAGGACTGCGACTCTGAACCAGTGCTCGCCAGCGAAAAAGAGGCAGTGTCCTTTGCCTTATCCCACTATCAGGAGCTTCAGCTCTCCGGCATTGCCATCCGGACCCGCGGCAAGATCGGAGCCATTTCCCTCTTTGAAGGGCAAAACAAAGATGCAGCACTGGTGCATTTCGAGAAGGGGCTTCCCGATTGCAAAGGAATCTACCGCGCCGTCAATGCCGAGACAGCCAAAATCCTGGCCCGAGATTATGTCTACATCAACCGGGAGAGCGATATGGGCGTCGAGGGAATCCGAGAGGCAAAGATGCGGTATCATCCCCACCATATGGTCGAGGTGCATCTGCTTAAGAAGGATGAGCTGGAAAAGGTGCTGGGAAGCATATAATTATTTATTAAAATGAAATCCGCAAGTATGAATATTATTTAAATCATCTGGCGTCAGTGGAAAGGCTTTGCATATCGCGGGCCTGATGTTATAAATCCTGCAACGCTTATTTTTAGAGTCGTGAGCAGGGCACTGACCACAGCATTTGCCGCACCGGACACACCTACCGCTCCTCTTATTCTGCCATGCCAAAACCTGCTTTTTCTTTAGGTACCAGAAAATCCTTCTTCTAATCCATCCGTCTATCATGGAGAACCTGCACATAGGCCCGGTACTGCTGCGGCTTTTAAGCTCGCTTTTGGCCTCGCATCTGAAGCCACGGAAACGGTTAAAAAGATTACGGCCCGCAGCAACTATCTGGAGCACAGGCTCTGTCATCATAAAGAGCCAGGATCATGCTTTGCGCTAATGCCTAAAATGGATTGATTTATATGCAAAGAGGTATGAAAAGTGTCTTAAAGTTAATGCAGAGCTAGCAAGCCATTTCAGGAGATGTAAGAATGAAAAGCCTCAAAGGCACAAAGACCGAGAAAAATCTAATGACAGCATTTGCCGGGGAGTCGCAGGCCAGGAATAGATACACATATTTCGCCTCTCAGGCAAAAAAAGAGGGATACGAGCAGATCGCAGCCATATTCCTGGATACCGCAGACAATGAAAAAGAGCATGCTAAGGTTCTCTTCAAGCTTCTGGAAGGGGGAGAGGTAGAGGTTTCGGCCAGCTTTCCGGCAGGAGTTATCGCCAGCACCTCTGCCAATTTAAAGGAAGCTGCCGATGGAGAGAAGTTTGAATACAGCCAGATGTATCCATCTTTTGCAGAGACCGCCAAAGGGGAGGGCTTCCCTGAGATTGCCGAGACTTTCCTGAACATTGCCACGGCTGAAATGGGGCATGAGAAAAGATATCTCACTTTGAAAAAGAACCTCGATGAGGGCACGGTTTTCAAGAGAGGAGGCAAGGTGGTCTGGAGATGCCGCAACTGCGGGTATATGCACGAAGGCGATGAGGCCCCCAAAGAATGCCCTGCCTGCAAGCATGAACAGGCATATTTTGAGGTCTTTGGCGAGGTTTATTAGGGAAGGCCGATTAGAGAAGGCTATAGAGCCTAATACAATTTTCTAACTTGCGGGATTGCGAAGGGCGGAGCGGGAAGTCCCCGCCCTTCAGGGCGTGGAGGAGTTCACTAACCGCAGCGTATTTAAGCCCATGCAAGGATATTGTAAATGGGGATTAGTGTGAATCGATTGATATTGCTCTTATTGGTTTTCATAGTTATTGCAGCTCTTGCCCAGAGCAGATCGGCAATCAACCTGGCAGGCAAAGATGGAAATTTGCTGCTGGCGGGACTAACCAACAATTCAACCAGCAATTCAACGCTCAACCTCTCAGAGAATAACTCCACCCTGTACCTGGGAGGAGAGGATGGGAACTCATTAATGCAAGACGTGGATAACGCCTCAAGGAACTTATCCGATTGGGGGAACAAGCCCCCAGAGGCTCCGCTGCCGCCCAAATATGATCCCAAGATGGCCCAGACCGTTGCGATATTGAAAGCTAACCACGGATTCTGAAATCATAAAGCAGTGTAGCATTAAATTAATAAAGACGAAGAAATACTGCAGAGGAAAATTAAATGGATTCATCATTGCTTGCAATTATTTGCATATGCGCCATCGCAGCATGCATACCTCCATCCATTGCTTATCAGAACGTCGGCGAGGACTTCGGGTCAACGTGGCTCGAAAATTATGGATCGCAACCGATAAGCACCCTGGATACATCCAACAGTCTCTGGAACTGGGGAAGCGCTCCTAAGGGATATGCGCTCATAAATGGAACAGTCTATCCACCAGGAACTGTTCCTCAATGGTATTATCCTACCAGCCTTACCGACTATACTCCGATCATCATCAATAAAACTGAATCCAGCAGTTTTAAGGCTGCAGGCAGCTATGAAGCAGACCCCTGGCTCTTGGCTCAGCTCTCAGGAAGGCCGGTAGAACTGATACATGAGCCGCATAGCGTATTAATGTAAAACTTTTTCGAAAAATCGGTTTTAGGAGGTTTTTGTTGTAGAGATTATTGTCAGCTAATATTAACCGCAGCTGGCCATCGTCTCCCTAATCCAACTCGCCCTTGCGTCATCGCCGCAAGCCCGGACGCCCGGCCCGATGGCAGCGGCCAAAAGCAACAGCATGGATCCGAGCAGCGCAGAGTGCGGCCCTGCGGCTGCCAGGCGCTGCTTAAATTGACCGCAAAAGAAAAATCCAGCGTTAACACGCTTATCTCTACAGAAGCCGCAGTGGTAGTTGGTTCGGGGATGCTGATGCGTTCGGCCTTCAACCCTTCCAGATGAAATTCTATGTAATTTAATCTCTCTGTAAATATTCGCGAATTAGGCTTCCATCACCTCGGAGCCAAAAAAAGGCTAATTTTTTCGCTAATGCTATACAGTAGTTGACTAAGATCCGATTGATCCGATCTACCTGTTGAGTGATTTATTTCATAAATTTTCTTTACATCCAAAAAATTTAAATATTATCTTTCTGCTTAAGGATCTTTAGTTAGATCTATGTTTTTTCATCTGAAAGAGACGGAGATGGACCCCATGAGTTTCGAAGAGGAAATTGAGGCAGCAGAAATCAAGGCATGTGAATTGTTGGATAGGTTCAAGGAATTCTATCCTGAGTTTAATTCTGTGAATAAGATATTGAATCATTACCCAATTATTTCTGGCGGGGAAGAAAAATTTGTCCAGAACTTCGCAGATGAGCTTGATGGCGGGTCCAGAGAAGCCAGAGAGATCTACAGGACCGCTGCCGACATCTCGGAGAAAGCTGCCTTGATATGGGCAAATATAAAAGATGCTATCGCTCCATACTATAGTCAAGTAATATTCAATAATCTGCCAGACAGTTTCCTCAATAAGCTGCGATCCATTCCTGCCTATGACAGGTTGTTTGGCAGCCTTGATTACATCAATTGCGATCATTGTCGCTCTATTTTCGGTCCGGCTGCCTACTTTGCAGATCTTATGAGGTTTGCGCAGACATATATAACCGACGGGAACATAGCAACAATTCCCGAGAACTGTGCTTTAGATCTCAGAAGACCTGATCTTCGCAAGATCCGCCTGGACTGCAGCAATTCTGTGGATATGGTTGCCTCCATCGATCTTGTAAACGAGCTCTTAGAGGCCTTCTTGGAGACCACGGGGAATTATGCGGATGCATATAAGCTGGCCAAAGATGCTATATTCCCTCAGTCTCTGCCCTTTAACGCTCCTCGTGAGGAGATACAAAGCTATCTCAAGATCTATGAAACCGGTTTATGGCAAATATACCAGGCATTTAATCGACCATTTGTTGATAATCCCTTTGAAAATAAGTTAGAAGGCCATATCGCCAGAGAATTCCTGCAGCTATCACCCGAGGATTTCCGCCTGATCACCTCTGAGATATGCTCCCAGGATATTTCTGGATATTTTGGTGGAGTGGATCTGGCCGGCATAGACGGCCTGGAGAACGTAGATGTCCTTTTAGAGCAGATGAAGCTTACCCGCGGAGAACTGAATGAGCTGATCTCCCAGAATCTGGACCGCCATGAGATCAATGCCGGACTTTCCCGGCTGTTCTTCATCAATAGCGCAGATGATGGCCTGGGAGCCCTGGCCATTTCTTCTCAGGAGGACATCGGCTACGATAAGCTGCAGAATCTGAGCCCAGCTAAGCTTGACCGAATGTATCGCTTCCTGAAGCTATCACGCAAGCTGAACTGGTCTTTTGCCGATCTGGACTGGTCTTTGCGTTCTCTTTACCAGCCCTATCTTCCCGAAAGGGCCTTGAAGTTCGATGGAATTGATGATTACATCTCCTGCAGAAATGCCGGCAAATTGGATCTTCTCTCCCTCGCGGAATTCACCATCGAAGCCTGGATCAGTCCGGAGAGTGCTGCCAGCCATGCTGCTTTAGGACTGCTTATCAGCCGAAATGAGGAGCAGTATCATCTATACCTGGGAGTCAATCCCTCCGGAAAGCTGGTATTTTGCATTTTCCGGATATTGAGCGGACCGGATGAGAAGGCCGAATCAGAAAATATTTTTGAGATCGAGAGCTACTATGATTCCATAGCCAATGGCATCTTCACTCATGTGGCGGTGTCTTTCGCAAATGGAAAGTTCTGCCTTTTTATCAATGGCAAAAAAGTTCTCATCAATGAAAGAAACGAGAGCGAGAAGCCTTTTAATAAACCCGCTGGCAATTCCTCTCTCCGCTGCATTGAAATGGACCTGGGGCGGGACCTTTTTGATAATTATTTCCATGGCACCATTAAAGAGGTTCGCATCTGGCAAAAAGCACGTGATGAGTCCACCCTTCAGGAGAACCTCTACCAGCGCTTCACGGGTAGAGAACGCGATCTAATAGGCTACTGGCCTTTGGTAGAAGGACTGTGGGATTATCTGCCCGATCTGACAACTGGGGGCAGCAACGGGGTATTGGGCGGAGGGGAGTTCTCAGCCCAGCCGAAGTGGGTTTACCGGGAGCTTATCCTTGATCCCTTGCCGGAAGCAGAGGGAGGAAGCTTTTTCAGATTTAACGGCCAGGACCAGTATCTAGCGGCGCGAGGATTTAAACTGGCCGATACTGACCAGATCACCATTGAGGCTGAGATCAAGGTTGAAGAGCGGCCGGGAGCAGCTCGCCGGGATGATTTCATCTTATGCCTGGGTGAGGATGGACAAAATGCAAAAATAGCCCTTTATTCCAGTGGTCAAAGCAAGCTGGTATTCAAACTTTGCCCGGAGCCCGAACCCAGCTATAATCCTATCGCTTTAGCTAGCAGTGCCTCTCTGCCTCTCGGCAATAACACCCATGTTTGTGTCACACTTAATAAAAATATAGTCAAGTTTTATATTAATGGTGTAGAAAGCGACCATATTGCGACCCAGCCTATTAACCTCAAGATCGAGAACGGTTTCTTGAATGTTGCCAGGAGCTTTTCTGGAGATAACGGTGGAGATTATTTCTCTGGCATGATCAAGGAGCTTCGCATCTGGAGCCGGGCGAGAACCAGTGATGAGATTAACTCCGATCTTTATCGCAAAGTGCCTCCATCTTCTGCGGATCTGGTTGGATATTGGAGGCTTGATGAGGTTGCAGAGGGCAAGGCCGAAGACCTCACCGGCAATGATTTTGATCTATCTCTGGGTGGAATTCTCAGCGAATACAGTCCATCATTTTCAGCCACGGAAATTTTGCCCCGGCTGGAGGATCTGCCCGTGCCGGCAGCTGGAACGGTTCTGCAATTTGATGGAGACAATGATGTGATAGTCATTAAAAATCCTGGGAACCGGGGTTTAGGCAGGTACGAACGCATAACAATTGAGCTGTGGTTTAACGCCTCTGCCCTGGGCGATATCAGACGAAAGCAGGTGCTTTTCTCCCAAGGAGACGCTGAGGCAGGACTATGCATTTACCTCTACCGTGGATTGCTTTTTATCTTGGAGTGGAATAACAGCCTGGAGAATATCGCTCAAAATATACCTCCCCAGAGCAAATCTCTTTTCACAATACCTTTCACGGATTACGGCAAATGGCATCACGTTGCAGTAACTCAAAATGAATTTCCCCATCCCATCCAGGAAAAAGCCGCCTTCCCATTAGACAACTGCTTTTACAGAGAAGATAATTTCAAATTGCGGGCCTACCTGGATGCAGCGCCTCTCTTAAATGCGGACGGCAATGATGTCTGCTCCGGATATAAGCTATGCCCGGTAGGTCCCATTTACCTGGGCGGGCTTGGCAAGGAGGGCAAGACCTGCTTTGATGATGCTTATTCGGACCGGGATAATATCTACTTCTTTGCCGGCCAGATCGCGAATCTAGGCATCTGGAACCTTGTCAAATCAGCCGACGAGATTAGTCATGGTAGATATTTTGCTCCGTCCATCACGGAAGATCTGATCACTTATTTGCCCATGGATGAAGGAGAAGGATGGTATGTCCAGGGATGGGAAGAAGAGAACCGACATATTGGCACCTTGCAGAACCGAAATATCGGCCTGGTCTGCAAGCAGTCAGATCCCGAACTAATTAATATCTACTCTCATTATTTTTCCGGTCCGGATGCACTATCCTGGAACAATTACTGCTTCTCGGGAAGGATGCAGATCAAGGAAATGAACGCCTCTATCGGAATTACATTTTATAGTCACCATATCGAAGGTGTTGGCGTCGAAGGCAGTAATCTGAACGGAATTGATCAATGCTATCTCCTGGGGCGAGATGCGAATCAAAAGACCTTTCATCTCTTTGCCCACCCATCCGGTGTGCAAAAGGTTAAAAGCAGCAATCCCTCCGTTGATATGAGAGAGGCGAATATCGATCCTCAATTGAATGTATGGTATCGTTTTCTGGTTAAAGTGGAGAATACCGCCACTCAAATCAATATCAAAGCAAAGATCTGGCCTGAGAACGAGGGCGTGCCGGATGCTTTCCAGATCGATGCATATGATGACAGCAGTATTCGCATCAATTCCGGCACGGTTGGGGTGTGGACGACAGGATCTTTAGCTTCCCAGAGGCAGTTTGATAATCTGAGGGTGTGGCCTGTGGGCATAATCGATCCTCTGCCATCCGATCATCTTCTGGACATCAATTTCGAGGCAGATTCTCAGATGCCTGAGCCCAGCTACTGGCTGGATGGGGAAGATCGCCAGAAGCTGGCCCTCCCGGGTGGCTTGTTTAAGCAGATCAATGTCCTTGGCGGCGCTCCTGGAGAGACTGCCTTCGGAACGGACAGCGAAGATCTCAACATTCATTCCTACTTCAGTTCGAATGACAGTGATGTGTTGTTCTGGAATAATTGCCTGTTTCAAGGCAGGATGCGCATATCCCATGCAGATAGCGGCATTGGAGTCATATTCTTCAGCCGCCAGGCGGAGGGCATAGATCAATACTATGGGCTGGCAAGGGATGCTCAGCACCCCACCTTCCACCTCATCGCTCATCCCCAGGACATTCAGAAGGTCAAGAGCTTCGATTTGTCCATAGACCGGAGAGATTCAGGGATAAATCCGCTGCAAAATGTCTGGTACAATTTTCTTATCGAGGTACATGATGCCGGAAGCGAAACCAAAATCAGAGCCAAGATCTGGCCCGAATCTGAGATCGCCTCTGCAGAGTATGTGATCGATGCTATTGACGATAGCGACATTCGCATTAAATCGGGCGCTGCAGGAGTCTGGGCCTCGGCAGCAGGCTCCAAGTACTTCAGTAATCTCAAAGTTTATCGGGACCATAAAATCTATGAGAACTTCGACGGCTACTCTGCCGGGCAGGACCCATCGAATTGGAGGGATACCAAGGCGAATTCCAGCAATGAGGAAGACAATAGCCTCTTCAAGACCTATGATTTGCAGGGAAGGACGGTCTTTGGGACCAGGTCACTGGCCCATAATATCCACACTCACTATGTCGGCAGCGGCGCCAGTGACTGGAAGAACTACATCTTTACCGGATGTCTTCGCATTGGAGATCCCTCAGATACAAGGTTCGGCAGCATTGGTGTGACCGTTCTCAGCCAATATTTCAGTGGCAAGTCCAACTATAACAGATATTACAAATTAGCCAACATTTCAAACCAGAGCTTCATGCTATTGAATGCATCGAATGTTCCACTCCTGGGCACCTATATCTCTAACCTGATTCCTCAGGCCAACACCTGGTACCGCTTCCTCATTGTGGTGGAGGACACGGGCAGCCGCACTAATATCCGGGCCAAGATCTGGCCTGAATCAGGGGTCGAGCCCTCCAATTATCAGATAAATGCCTATGATGCCTCAATCACCCGTTTGAGAAGCGGAACAGTGGGCTTTTTGACCCAGGGATATGGATCAAAATATTTCAAGGATCTGAGCGTATTTACTCAGCAGCATATCCTCGATAGCGCTGTCTCTGAGAACTGGCATGAATTAACCATGCGCACCTATGAGAGTGGTGCCGGAGTCGATTATCTTTTTAAGACGGTAGATCTTCTTGATAACACGCCTCTCTGGGTCGCATTGCCCGGCGAGTCCAGCAATTATTACTATCCAGCGCTTCTCCATCCTCTAAGCCGTGCATCTCTGGATTTTGACGGCAAGCAGATGTACCTGGCCGCCAATGGCTATGGAGAGGTTACCCCTGGCCAGTTTGCCCTGGAAGCCTGGATTTGTTCCTCTGAAATAAAGGAGAGCTGCATCATCAGCCTCGTCGGCAAGGATTCCGTCGGACAGGACATAATCCTCGCTTTTGGCATGGACGGATCCGGGAACCTCAAGCTGTCCCAGAAACAGGGCGACGTGACCCTGATTTTGGCCGTTTCTCAGCATAAGGTCCTGGAGAATTCGAAATTCTGCCACGCAGCAGTGAGCACAAAGGGCGATAGCCTTGCTTTCTTTATAAATGGAGATGAGATTGGCAGCAATGTGCATACTATGGGCCTGCTTACCTCCACCGGACTGCATATTGAGCGAGTTGATATTGGCCGGGGCTTAGATAACGATTACTTCTCGGGCCGGATAAAAGAGGTCAGGATATGGGATACACAGAGAGGCCTGGAGGATATCCGCCTCTCCATGTACCAGAAGGCTGCCCCATCCGACCATTTAAAGGCCTGCTGGTCTTTAGGAGAGGAGGAAGGCGGGCTGGTTAGCGATCTGTCCAGCCTGGGAAATGATATGAGAAAAGGTGGGCTGGCAGAGGACCGCGTCCCTGCTCTCATCGATGTAGCGCTCTTTGGATTCTGGCGGCCCCAGCGTCAGGCTATGAAGTTCAATGGCACAAGCCATGTCATAAATTATGCATATGATAGGGCAAACGAGGTTGTTTCCCGCTGCACCATCGAAGTCTGGTTTTTAGTAGAGGATAAAACCATATCCAGATACAAGCAGGTCATTTATCAGGAGGGAGACGATCAGTGCGGGCTGGCCATCTATATCTTTGACAGTTCACTGTACTTTGGCGGCTATAACCTGTCATGCGGATGGCAGGGGACATGGCTTCATTCAAATCGCATTGAGTCCGGCCGATGGCATCACGCGGTTATTGTCCTGGATGGGAGAGCAGAGTTGAGGGATCAGTCGTTGCAGGTCTATCTGGATGGAAAGCTAATGGATAGCGGTCCAGCCTCACAGATCAATGGGCCGAATGTCTCCTTTGCCCTGGGAGGACTGCGAAGCCGGATCAGGTTCCATGATGGGCTTTATGAGGGCAGCAGCGGACACTTGCTCTGCGGGCAGATACTATGTTTAAGGATGTGGAATTCGGCTCGCACCGGTGCGCAGATCAGGAGCAATCTCTACAGCGAGCCGGAGAGCGCGGGGCTGGAGCAGATGAAAAAAGCCGATCTTGTGCACTGGGAGCTGGATCATTCAGACTATACCTGGGAGCCGGATTTATGCCGGGAAATCATGCGCTTAAGGAAGATCCCTGATAGCGACCTGCCCGGCCTTGACCTTTGGTGGGAGTCTGATGTTGTGGACATGTCAGCTCGTACAATCATTGATCAATCCGGCAAAGGCCATAGCCCGTCCTACGCTGCCGGGCAGCTGCAGGCCATACAGCTCCCTGCCAAGTATGAGCTCCCTGTGGTCTCAATAGACGCAAAGGCTCTGGAAGGCATTGCTGTTATCAGGCTTCTTATGGACCGATCCTCTCTGGCCAATGACCGCTTGGCTGCTCTCTGGTATGTCCTCAAGCACGTGGGAAATGACGATGCTTCTCCGCTCTTTGATCAGATCTTTAATCCGGAGGGTACTGTCTTAGAACCCTGGGATTATTATCTGGATGAGCCAATGAGATGGGATAAAAGCGGCCAGGAAGACCGGAAGAGAGACAGTCGGATACGTTCGCGTCTGATGGGGGCAATGCATCTCTCCGATGAGGATCTCAATCTCATCGTGGAATACCTGAGCGGCAAGGATGAAAATATCATTGAGCTGGATTATAAATATCTGGGCCAGATCTACCAGCTACCTCAATTGGCGAGAATGCTAAATCTGAGCGTTGCGGACCTCTTGAATCTGCTTCCCATGCAAGGAGTGGATCTGCCAAATTCGCTACTGGATATTCTTAGAATCAGCAATGTGGCAGGGTGGCTGAATAGTAGCGGCTTGGCTGTGACGGACCTGGTCTACTTCGCCTGCAATGTCAATGATCCGGACAGCGCAAATATCTCTTTGTACAGTGCCGCTGATATCCGCTCTCTGGCAGAGAGCGTCTTCCGTCAGTTTGCCGGCTTTGTCGTCACCAGCAAAACCTTCCAATCCGACCAGATCAGCGAAGCCCTGTCCGATGATATCTTCACGCTCCTTTTGAACCGGAATATAGTGACATCCATTGGAGCGGTCTCGCAGACATACACTGATGAGCTAAGCCTATCCGATCTGCTCATTGAGCTGGCTGAAATAGAGAATTGGATGAGTGAGTTTGAGGTACTCAAGGCGGAGTTTGATCAGATCAGAGCGGGCATGGGCAATGACATACTGGGGCGCTTGCAGTCGCATGGATTCATCAACCAGTTCGGCCTGGTCCTGGAAAAAGAGGATGGATACGGCACAGACAGCCTGATGACAATCTTCGACGGCCAAGATCCAGATCAGAGAATCAAAGATATGCTGCCTAAAGTGACTGAGACCCTGGTGCAGAGAAAAGCCCATCAAGAGCTGCTCCTGGATGCGGACGGCCCCATCCGAACTGCTTTGAAAGGCTCGCAAGAAAGCCTCAATAACATTGTCCTCTCAGAGCTGGCGGGTCTGTTTGATGCAAAGAAGGAGCTGATCTTGCCCATGGCGGAGTATCTTGGCAGTGAGGGCGGGCAGGATTCTGATCAGCTTCTCATGGATCTTAACATGCTTCTGCAACCGGGGTCTGAGCTGTCTCCAGAGCTTGAGATTGCTCTTTTCAAGATCAGCAAGCTGATCTATCTGGCCGGTGCTTTTGAGCTGACGGCAGAGGAGATGAGCCTGCTCCTATCTTATCCGGAACGCTTTTCTGTGAGCGATTTGCTGCAGCCGACTCTTTTGGATCTGTATAGCCTCTACAGCTACAAACAGCTTCATTCGGCCTTTAGCGACACGGAAGGAAAGCTCGACGATCTGCTCAGCCTGCCATCAGGAGACCTTTCTGCCATAAAAGAAGCTTTGGATGATCTGGCCGGCTGGCAGCCCCAACAGTTGGAACGTCTCGTCTCCTACCTGAATGCCTCGAAATACAGCACCATTTCCGGCATTTGCCGCTTAAAGGAGTGCTTCGATATAGCTGGAGCCATGCAGACGGCAATAGACCTGCCCATGCAACTTGCCAATACACCGGTCCTGGAATCACAAGAAGAATATGACTTCTACAGCCGGATGGCATCAGAGCTGCTGGAGGTCCTGCGCGCCGCCTACACTGAAGAGGAGTGGCCGGGCATCATTAAGCCCATTCACGACCAACTGGCTGTGCTGCGCCGCGACGCATTGCTGGACCTAGCCTTGCATAAGCTGCCGGAGTACTGGGAGGAATATCTATTCTGCTGGAACGATGTCATAATCCCGGATGCTGCGGAAGAGGACCTCGATCAACTCAAGATATTTTTGGGGCGTACGCTGAAGATGGACTTTGTGCAAGATGCTGAAGTTATAAAAATCGATGACAGAACGCTTCAGCTAGGCCCGGAGGACGGAAAGCATGTGACCATCGCTATCACCGGGGATGCAACAGCCACCGAGGACGGCACAGCACATCTCAGTAGCAGTGAAGGGCTCTCCCTGGAGCTGATCGTTAAGCTGCAGAGCGCAAAAATCAATGTATATCGCCGGAATCGATTCCGTAAGGGTCCGGACATTTACCATGAATACTTCCTGATGGACCTGCAGGTGGGTGCCGAGATGGAGACCTCCCGCATTGTGCAGGCTACGGCTGCCTTGCAGTTCTACGTCCAGCGCTGTTTGATGAATCTGGAGCCGGGTGTGGACCCGGCCACCATCCCCTTGCCGGAATGGGAATGGGTGAAGAACTACCGCGTCTGGGAGGCCAATCGCAAGGTCTTCCTCTATCCTGAGAACTACATCGAGCCGGAATTGCGTGATAGCAAGACGCCCTTCTTCGAGGAGCTGGAGGAGGAGCTGATGCAATCAGACATCAATCAGGAGTTGGTGGAAGCAGCCTATGTACACTACCTGGAAAAATTTGCCGAGGTGGCCAATCTCAAGATTGTGGGCAGCTATCTGCATGTCGACCTGGAGGATGACAGTCGCCCGGAGACCCTTTATCTGGTGGGCCGGACCAGCAGCGAGCCTAATATCTTCTATTTAAGGAAACGCATAAAGGATGGCAAGGGCGAGCGCTGGCTGCCCTGGAAAAAGATAGATCTTGTGATAAACTCCGACTTCTTAACGCCTGTATATGCCTTCGGCAAGCTATTCCTCTTCTGGACGGAGTTTACCAAGGTGAAGAAAGGTGTGGAGGACAGCAGCAGTACCATTGACGTCTACAATACTGCAATAAAATACTCCTACTTCAACTTCAGCCAGGAATGGAAGCCACCTCAGTCCTGGAAGGAGCTGGACAATGAACTGTCCGAAGCAGAGCACAATCGGGCCAAATGGCAGAGGATTTATGCCCAGAGAATAGTGAATCTTTCACTGCCGAAAGATGTATCTGAGGACGTGGTGGAAGAGAACGCTCTTGTGCTGCAAATCGACCATGAGACGTTTATCGAAAAGATTATTCCCGAGTTTGATATGAGCTCCATCACCTGGGAGTGTTGGGTCAGGTTTGAAAATCAAAGGCCAGGCGGCTGGCCGGCTTCATTTGCAAAAGAAGAATGCATGCGATCTGTCATATTGGTCGACTACAACTGGGGTCAGTTCAAGATTGATGCCACGAATAATATAAGCGTATTATCCACCTATGATGATAGGGGACTGATTGCGGCAACTTATGTAGCCGATAAAACACAAATGGCCAGGGAATCGATAATTAATGGCCAGTCTTCCGAAGAAGACAATTTCTCCATAGCGGCCGATTTCTTTGAGTCGGCCAGGGCCAAGGCAGCTGAGGCGGAATTTGACAATCACATTCAAGTAGCAGATCTCGCTGATCAGGCCAAGCATGCTGCTAATGATGTGATAACAAAGATATCTGATTTGTCCGACGCCCAGAGCGATGCCGATGCTGCAGAGGAGGATTACAATAGAATTAAGGACGACCCGAATATTTCTGATGAGGAAAAGAAAGCTGCATATGATGAATGGCAGAGGCTTAAAGGAATTGTAGATGACTGCCAGGATGCCAAAGATGAAGCTGTGGATGATGCAAAGCAGATGGCTAAAGATGCAAATGATGCTGCCCAGAATGCAGTAAGTGCCGAGCTGGCCAAGCCCAAGTGGGAATCGAAGGACGTTTTTCTCAGCCTGACTCTCTTCAATAAGATCATTGAACCTCTGCAGGGTGCCGATCCCCGGCTTAAGATCGATTTTGGATCCTGGAATCATATAGCTATTGTGCAGAAGAGCAATAACCAGCTTGGGATATATAAAAATGGACAGAAGGTCTTCGATCTAAATCCCAACAATAGCAACTCCCTGGCAAGGGAGGGAACGTTGCATATAGGCAGTCAGGAGGTTGATGTCTGTGAATTTTTCCTTTCCCAGATGAGCGAGGTGCGGCTCTGGGATAGGGAAAGGACCATAGCAGAGATAAATGAGTGCAAAGAAACTCGAATGGAAGGGGCGCAGGGTCTCTTCTGCCTGCCTCTCAATCAGATGATTTCGGACTGCATCATGACCCTGATCTCATCGTCTGGACTTACTTTTGCCCTCTTGCCGTGGAATGAAGTGCTGCAGCGCATTGCCAATAGAGAGAGATTGATTTTGTTCTTCGGGGACCAGATAGCCAGCTTAAGAAATAACCTCAAAGACAAGAGTTTCATTCTCAGACTCCAGCCCAGCTGGAACCAGGTGGTCTTGGATGTCAATCTCAGCTTTGATGCCAATAATGCAGGATCATCCAAGGCGATCTTGCATCTGACTGAAACCAATGGACTATCCATCAACGACTTTGCCACAAGCGATGAGGAGGTTTTGGCAAGGCCTACCACACTTCCCTCGACATTCAATGCCCAAAATATACTATTGAGGAACTTGGAAGGGACTGAATGCGCCTTTTCCGATGTGAGCAACCAGCCAGGCTGGTATGCTGTAAATGCCGGGGATGAGGAGCTGCTGGTCCGGGCATTTATCAGCGAAAATGATGGGGAAGAAGCGATATCGTTGCCGATACCAACCACTGCAGAAATCATGAAAGTGGCGTATGGCCAGGCTCCATCTAAGGGAGGATTGCCCCAAGAGCTTGTAGTCTCCTTTGAGCTGGAAAAGGACAATCCGCTATTAGCCTTGACTTCTCTCATCAAGACACGCAAATTAGGAAATGTGAGAACTGTTTCCCTGGCCATATCAAACAATGGTAACAGGATAATCTGTGCAGATGATCCGAATAATGTGACACATGCTTTCCAATCAGTTCAGGGAAAGGTCACAGAAGTGAATATGATATCAAATAATATGAGGACCATCCATCTCTTTGACAACACATTTTCCTTTTTCAAATTATCTTCTGCAATAGCCTTGACCGCTGATGCAGCGAGAGCTGTAACCACTTCTTTTGACATGGGGAGGACCGAACTGACTCTGTGGGACTGCAAAAGCGGACAAGAAATCGGTTCCATGAGCATTGACCTTCATACATCCATTCACCTGCTGGCCGTTTCCCAAAATGCCAATACCGCCATATCCGTATCAGATTATTCCGACTCTGACTATCGGCTGGTGATATGGCATCTGGGCAATCCAAATGCAGGAGGAATATCGGCACTTGAGGGCCACACAAAGACTATACGCGCTCTGGCCATTACGCCCGACGGCAGCAAGGCTCTGTCTTCGTCCGAGGACGGCACCATCAAAGTTTGGGATCTGGAAGATGAAGCCTTGCTGATGACACTTAGCGGTCATATCTACGAGGGCAGCGATGCCCTGGCCATCTCAGATGACGGCAAGCGAGCGGTCTGCGTGGAATCGGGCAAAAAGCTCAATGTATTGGATCTTGAGAGTGGAACTGTCTTGCACAGTGATATGGGAGGCCAAACGCACTGTCACTCCGATCTCATCACATCCATGGACATCTTCAGGACGGCAGAGGGGCTGAGGGCTGTATCTGGATCCAAAGATAATACCGTAAAGGTGTGGGATCTAGATCAAGGCACTCTCATCAGGACTCTGACCGGGCACAGCCAAATGGTCAATGCTGTCGCCGCCCGCGGCAGTCTCGCCGCATCCGTCTCTGATGATGGGACCCTCAAGGTATGGAATCTTTCCGCAAATCCCGAGGGCTCCAGGACTATAGAGTTCGCATTTGAGAGATTGAACACCTTTGCAGTCCATAGGCTCTCTGAGAGACTGTTTACCGGGGGCATAGACGGCTTGCTCAGCATAGGCTCGCAGATGACTGAGGAGCTGGACTTCTGGAAGATATATGAGCCCAATTCCGCTTTAGTTCCCCAGCGCCTGACCAGCATCAGAAGCCCAAGCACCATAGATTTCAAGGGCACATACCGCCTCTACTTCGAGGAGGTCTTCTTCCATATACCCTTCCTGATCGCCAACAAGCTCAACTCCAATCAAAATTTTGAGGAGGCGCAGAGATGGTACCACTACATCTTCAATCCAACGGCCAATGATGATGCAGCTGGCGACGGGAGCGGCAAAGACAGATACTGGAGATACCTGCCCTTCAAGGAGGATCGTTTCCAGAGTTTGAAGACGCTTCTGACCGATAGCTCAGCCCTTGCCGCCTACCGCGAGGACCCCTTTGATCCCCATGCCATCGCAGCGCTGCGTTTGACCGCTTATAAGAAGGCAGTGGTAATGAAGTACATCGACAACCTGCTGGACTGGGGAGACTCTCTGTTCATGCAGGACAGTCGCGAGTCCATCAATGAGGCGGTGGGCCTCTATGTACTGGCATACAATCTGCTGGGGCCCAGGCCCCGGGTCAAGACCATCAAGAGGTTCGAGGAGATCGGCACCTACGAGGACTTTATTGAGGATTATGAGAACGATTCCGAGTTCATGACGGAGGTTGAGAAGATTGTGTCTGGCAGCGGAGGTGCTTTTGTCCAAAGCCCGCACAGGAACATCATCACCGACTTTTGTGTGCCAGAGAACGAGAAGTTCATAGGCTACTGGGATCTGGTGGAGGACCGGCTTTTCAAGATCCGTCACAGCCAGAACTTCGAGGGCATCTATCGGCAGCTTGCTCTGTTCTCGCCCCCTATTGAGCCCTCCGAGCTGGTTGGGGCCATGGCTTCGGGAGGAGGCATCAGCGGTGCCCTCGCCGAGTTGAATGTGGCTGTGCCCCATTACCGTTACCCCATCGTGGTAGCCATGGCCAAGGAGATGGCGGGCAATGCCATAAGCCTGGGCTCGTCGCTCCTGGATGCCATCGAGAAGAGGGATGCGGAAAAGCTGGCCAATCTGCAGAATACTCAGGAGAGGACCATCCTGAATCTGATGACATCAATCAAGGAGGATGGGATTGAGGAGGTCGAAAAAGAGATCAAAGCTCTGACCGAGAGCAAGACACGGGTCGGAGCAAGGAAGACTCGTTACGATAATCTCATAAAAGAGGGACTTCTCCTTGGTGAGTCATTTGAGATAGCTTATAAATACATTTCCGCTGGATTGAGGGGCGCTGAGGCAGTCTTTAAAACTCTTCAGGGCTTTGCTAAATTGATCCCCGATGGACTCACAGGTGGTGCAGGCTTGGCAGCATCACCAGTAGCAGTTGCCAAATGGGGCAGCGATCAATTCGCGGCAGCCTTTGAAGCTACGGGCGATACCCTCGAATGCATCTCCGAAGAGATGGATCGTGCCGGGGAATGCGCTGGAAAAATGGCGGAATATGACCGCAGAGAAGAGGAATGGAAATTTGAGAAGGAGGCAGCAATTTCCGAGGAAAAGGAGATTCAAACCCAGATAGATCGCGGCAATATCCACTTAAATTCAGCTAAAAAAGAGCTGGAGATTCATAAGAAGACCATCGAGCATAACATGGATATTGAATACTTCTACCGAAGCAAGTTCTCCAATGAAGCGCTCTACAACTGGATGATAGGCAGGCTCTCCTCTCTCTACTTCCAGTCCTATAAAGTCGCCTACGACATGGCCAAGTCGGCTGAAAAGTGCCTGCAGTATGAAATCCCTTCAACCGATACCTACATCACATCAACTCACTGGGATAGCCTGAGAAAGGGCCTCCTGGCTGGAGAATCTTTGCTCCTGCAGATAGATCAGATGGACAAATCCCATCTGGGGCAGGACAGCCGCTTCATTGAGATCGAGAAGACCGTTTCCATGAAAAATACCTATCCTGGATCGCTGTTGCTGCTCATGGCCAGGGGTGCCTGTGAGTTCCAGCTCAAAGAAGAGCTCTTCGACCGGGATTACCCCGGCCATTATTTCCGGATCATAAAGACCATTGAGCTGACCGTCGTTACGCAAAGGGAGCTGGAGCCTTACCAGTCGGTCAATGTGACATTGATTCAACTGGGCAACAAAACCCTGCTCAAGCCGGACATGAATGGCGTGAAATATCTAATGGGCCGGGACGGGTCCGAGCAGCCCGACACGAAGACGCTGAGGGTGAACTGGAGGGCCAATCAGCAGGTGGCCGTATCCCGGGTCAATGAAAGGGATGCGGGCATGTTCTACATGGACTTCATCTTCGACAATCGATACTTCCCATTCGAGGGCACGGGACTTGTCTCATCCTGGCGGCTGGAGATGCCTCATGCCAACAATCCCTATCTGGTCAACAATAACGTCCTTGATATTGATGATGTGCTCATTCACATCAGGTACACAGCGAAGAGCGATCGAGGACGCTTCAAGGGAGAGGTGGAAAAGCTTCTGCGCTAGCTCTAGAAAAATATCAGATCATGATACCAGATAAACTCATGATACCAGATAAACACCTATCGCTATCAAGAGAACTGCTGCCGTCTTGAAAACCATCGTCTTTCTATCCAGCTCCTCGGAAAGCACTCCCGGAACAAACCGCCCCAGGAGGATGACATAGACCAGGGTGATGAAAGGCTGCAAAGCAGACACGCTGGAGACCAGGGCTACGGAACCTACGGCATAGGCGAAGATGAAGGCTCCCCGGCCCAGGAAGTCGAAGACCTCGTCTGCGAAAAGTACGGCGAGCAGAAACGGTCCGCTGCGGAAATATGCTGCAAACTCCTTTCGGACCGGCTCGCGCCCCAAAAGCGGCAAAACCGCCAGCAAGCTACCCAGGGAGGACCAGAGGATCAAATGCCATTCATTCATGAAGGAGAGAAGGTATTTAGCAGCCAGAGCGTAGGCGGCAGTAAAGACCCAGAAGACTGCCATGTACCTTAAAGCCGGGGAGACGATGGACGGCCCGCCTCCCTGTGCCTGACGGTAAGAAATTAAAAAGGCGCTGCAGACCAGCAGAGCGCCTCCTGCATAATCGTTGGCGGCAAGCGTCTCTCCCAAAAATAGAAATGCACCCAAAAAGACGAAGACGGGAAAGACGTAAACTAAGGCCGCCACCCTGCTGGTCTCTTCCACCTGAAGGGCGAGCAGGTACGCCGCCCAGAGGACCACCTGGCAGCCGCCTGCCGCCAGGGCATAAAGGCTCTGAGGGTAGACAAATCCCCATCCCACATAAGCAGGAATGGCCACGATCAGGACCTGCTGCATTATCACCAGAGCCGCCAGGTAGGCCAGAGGATCTCGAACGTACTTGCCTAAAAGGACCTTGTCGATGATTCCCGTAACTGCAAGGGCAGATGCGCCCGCCAGCGAGAGGAAAAGCCAGTCCACAAGGAAAGTCTGGACGCAAGCAAGTTATAGCTTTCGCATTTGGTAGATGATTAAATAATTATTAAACTGAATGTATATTGTATATTTAGGAATAAAAACCGAAAGTGAGTTGTCCGCAGCTTACTTTTCAGGCCCCCTAAGCGGTCCGCTACTCTACGCCCAAAACAGCCGGTTTCGCTATATACTGAGATAAATTTAAATAAGATGAGGCGTGAACCTATTACTATGATAATAGTTGTTTCTGATGTACATCTGGCGGAAAGGGATGATCAAAAGACTAAAAAGGACGATGCCAAGTTTCTGGATTTCCTTGATCATATCTCCAAAGATCAACTTAAAGATGGGGGAGAACTGGTCCTTCTTGGCGATATCGTCGATCTATGGCGGCGAGACTTCGTCAAAGCCATGATGGAGAGCGAGCCGGTGATTTCCAAGTTAATGGAAATGAAAAGCAAGATCAAGATCCATTATCTGGCCGGAAACCACGATTTCCATATGCTGAATATGGGCACGCTTCTCAAAGATAATTATCCCTTCCGGGTAACAAAAGAGCTGCGTTTGGCGGAAAGCGGAAAGAAATTCTTCTTCATACATGGATACCAGCTCGAGGTTCTGGCCAATCCCTATTACAAATCCATGTCCGCCTACGAAGCATTCTCGGAGGGCCTCTGTCTGGCAGGAGATGAGACGGGCAACGCTGCCGATAAGCTCTGGCAGACTTACGAAGCATCCAAGTCCACCTTAGAGGGCCTTAAGAGGCTGCCTACCGATATAAAAGGCGCCCTGGATTCGATGTTCAATCCACCGGAACAACGAATGATAAGAGCCCGTTCCCTGGTTGATCAGATCGCCATTTCAAATGCCAGAACTCTCTACCTCGGGATGGAAAAGGATGAGACGCTCGTCTTCGGCCATACCCATGAGCCTTTCCAAACGGTCCAAAATGGGGCCATAAACACGGGATCCTGGAAGAAATCACCCTGCCAAGATTACACCTATCTGGAGATAAGCGGAGGTCAGGTGAAGCCGCAGATCTTCCCCTAGGCTTTTTTCCTCATTTTTCTGCTCGAATGCCTTCCACAATTCCGATCCAGGGATTGCTGTCAGTCGAAAACGCCCTGTATTCGCCAGAGGCGGAATTGCCGGTTGCATTCAGTGTAAGCCGGAAAAGGCTGATGGTTCCGGAAGATATCACATCAAGACCAAATTTATCGGCAGCAACTGAGCCGGAAGCTGAGACCTTCACGGTATCGCCACCATCATTCATGGTTCCCGTTCCGAATACTGCATTCTCTGACTGGAAAAGCGTCAGGGCCAGGATTCTGTTCTTGCTGTCTCTAAGCCTAAAGGACCAGTTTCCAGCCACACTTGCTGCTTGAGAAGTGGTCGGCGATATAGCAGGCGAGGCCGCTGGTGATGCAGTACTTGCGGTCTGATGCTCCAGTCCTTCGCCGGTCAGTGCAAGGCTTCGGGACGCCTGCGGATTGGTGCCGTTTTCTGATAGCTTGCCGGGCATGGTGAAATCGATGCCTTTCTCCTCGCTCCACAGCTTTCTCGCTGCCTGAGGATTTTCCGGGATACCTGTATTCTGGATGTAGATCCCATTGCTGGCATCGATGAGCTGGTCCGCAGATAGTCCCAATCCCCCATCCAGGATGGCTGCGGCATTGATGGCAAATAATGCAGGAATCGCCAGAGATAAGGCAATCAGAATTTTCAATCTCATGCTTTTAAAACCAAACCATTATATATGCGGTTTGACATCTTAAGCCTTATGCTAAATCCGGCTGGCAAATCATCATTTTTACATATTCTGTTAGAATGGGAATCTCTTTAGCAATCATCGGCTTCCAGTCTTCATCGACCATCGGCTCCCAGGCATCTCCTTTTTTCGCCCAGGAGAGTATTTCTTCGATGCTGCATTGCCCCGAGGCCAATCCATCTGCTTTATTCTCGAAGAATCCGAAGAATTTCTTGCCTATGGGACCATACTCTGCCAGATACCAGTGCATCTTCTTTTTATTGAAAAGGTGCATACAAATTATCTCTTCTCCAATATATGCGTGATCATATGTTAAATCAGGCAACCTGGCCAGATCGCTCGCTTTTAGATCGCTAAATTTACGGCTCATATCCTTAATCTCCGAGACACAAAGCCCTATTCTCAGCTCGCCCTTCATTAAG
>CAYXSJ010000010.1:0-26588 GCA_964467095.1 uncultured Methanotrichaceae archaeon | reverse complement strand
GGCGGCCAGGTTGAAGCCGACAGCCTTGGATTTGACGGTCTGTATCCAAGCGGCACGGGCCTTATGGCCTCAGGTACAAAGTCTTCTGCCGCTGCAGCTACCGGCTTCTCGACAGCAATTGAGTCGAACAAGATTACAGTTGACGCAGGCCGCGTAGTAGGAATGGTCGCCGAAGACGGCCAGGTTGGCAGCGTCGAAGCTGGCAGTAGTCTCGGAGTTAGCAGCTCGTCTGTCACCGGCACAAATCTCGATGCCTCTGGAAGCAAATCCCTTGAGGCTGCGGCGGCAGGATATAAAGTCACAATTCAGTCTGATTCTGCCAAGATAGATTCCATAACAGCCATTTCAGGTGTGCTAGTAGCAGCGGGCGCCTCAGGAAATAGCCAGGTCACTGCTTCCAGTCTGCAAGTGTCCACAGATTCGCTAACCGCTAAAGGCTCAGGATTGACGGCAACTGGAAGCAATAATGCCCTGATAGGGGCAGCTTCAAGCGGATCTTTAACTGGCGGCACCATAGTTAACTTCCTGCCCTCATCGTCATCAGCAGACTACTATGGAATAACCATTCCCTGGGGAGCATACGGAGGAGCCAGAACCAGCAGTGGAACCGTAGCTGCAACCTGGCCAGACCATCCTTTAACCGCTAAGGTTGATGGTACAAACTATGTCATAGGAGGATCATCTGCTTCAACCAGTAATCATGATAGAGCCAATTTGCAGGTCACAGGAATAAATCCCGTTGTCTTTGCCGGGCGTGTCTGGAAGTCCGCGACTGATCATAGTCCGTCTGTAGCAACCTATAGCGGAGGTTCTGCGAAAGGGATCTGGGCCTATAAATCAGCAGCAAGCGGAAGCAGGGAAGTGGTAAACATATGAAGTCGATACTATTCGGGCTGCTCATTGCAGCCCTCATCTTTACATGCCAGGGAGCTTCTTGGTCCGGAGCTGTCAAGACTGACTCAGGCTCATGGTATCTTACCCGTGAAAGCAGCAATCTGAGCTTTTCCATGGACCAGAAGGTAGAGGGACAGATCTCGCCTGTGAATTTCGGGACAAGAATTCTCAGCCCTTACCATTCTTACTACAAAGACCTCAGTATCAACAAGATCTGGATTAAAGAGAGAACCGCCGCTCTTCAAGGCCGTCTCAGCTCCGAAGAGCTCCTCAAGCTTGATTCACACACAAATAGCTCCGTAAATGCCACCATACTCAAGCCGGCTGGAACCGACATTTACACAATTGAATTCATCGAGAAGTGGCCGGTCAGACTGAGCAATTCAAAAAGCATGAGCTATTCGGGAAAGGAGATCAACAACCGCGACTTTGTGGGCAACAATCAGGACTTCATAGGCGCAAACTTCCTTTACAGCCATGAGTTCTCCAAGGAAAGAAAACTGAATATGAGCCTGGAGAGGCTTAATGCCAGCATTCTGGCCACGGACGAGGCCATCTACTCAGCTGAAGTTATGGCAACCAGGGACACGGAATACAGGCTTCAGGCACACAGCACAGGTATTGCCAACTTCAAGTACAGGCAAGTGGATGTCGATAATGAGATCCAGAATGAGGGTGACGAGCGATACGTAGGTGTATTCGATATTGTCAAGAACATGCGCATGAAGTCACGCTTTGAAACCATCAAGAAAGAAGACGACTGGATGCCCTGCTGCTCAGGAGGCTTTGCCGGCATGAATCCCCTGGATCAGAGGGCTTTCAAATCTGCCATTGGTGTATTCGATTGCACATGTTTTACAGTCCCTGCAGAGGCTCAATACCCCAGGCAGTGAACATCACAAAGAGGCCGCTTGGCTGTGCCATTATGGCCTCACTTTTTTGTAATTAGCATTCAAAAAAGTGCAGGCTTCCCAACCGCCGGGAAGCTCACTCCACAGTCACGCACTTGGCCAGGTTGCGAGGCTTATCGATGGGCAGGCCGAGCCTGTTTGCCGTATAATAGGAGAGAAGCTGCACGGCCACGGTGCACAGCACTGCAGAGTAGATGGGCTCTGTCTCCGGCAGCTCAATCACACGGCTTGCCACCTTGGCGATGTCCGGATCTCCTTCCGAGGCCATGGCAATTACATCTGCGCCGCGTGCTCTAACCTCTTTGATATTGGACTGAATCTTCTTGCCGCAGGTGGCCAGCGCCACTACCGGCGTCTTTTCCGTGATCAATGCCAGCGGCCCGTGCTTGAGCTCACCTCCTGCGTATCCCTCCGATGGGATGTAGGCGATCTCCTTCATCTTCAATGCACCTTCAAGAGAGATAGGATAGAGATAGTCCCTGCCGATGAAGAAATAGCAGCTTGCGCCTGCATAAAGCTCGGCGATCTTTCTGATCTCCTCTCTCTTCTCCAAAACCCTCTGCACCAGGCCGGGAAGCTTGGTCAGCTCAATGAGCATCTTTCTCGCCTGATCTGGCGTTATATGGCCACGCGCCCGGCCCAGACGTATGGCCAGCAAAATCAGGGCCACAAGCTGGCCGGTAAAGGTCTTGGTGGCAGCTACACCGATCTCCGGGCCGCAGCGAGTGTAAACCGTGCCGTCCACCAGCTCGGTCACAGTTGAGCCCACGACATTGGTTATGGCCAGGCTCCGTCCGCCGCAGGTCTTGGCCTTCTTCAGCGCCATTAGAGTATCGGCTGTCTCTCCGGACTGAGTGATGCCCAAAAGAAGCGTGCTGGGCCGCACCTGAAGATTCAAAAACTCGGATGCCACCTCTACATCAACCGGCAGGCCGGCGGCACGAGCAAACAGGTTCTTAGCCAGCATGCCCGCGTGATAGGATGTTCCGCAGGCGATGATGGCCACCCTTTCCAGTCCCTTTATCTCTTCATCGCTCATGCCCAGTTTAAGTCGCACATCCCCGTCGATCTCCGAAATGCGCCCGGCGATGGTCTCGCGAATGGCCCGCGGCTGCTCATGGATCTCTTTGAGCATGAAATGCTGATAGCCGCCCTTTTCTGCAGCGTTTGCATCCCAGGTGATGCGCTCGATCTCCGCCTGGCGGGGTCGGCCATCCCCATCCACTATCTCAACCCTGTCCGCAAAGATGCGGGCAACCTCGCCGTCCTTCATGCGAATGACGTCTTTGGTATAAGGAAGAAGCGCGGGAACATCGGATGCCACATAGACAGCCCTCTCGCCCTTGCCCAGCACCAGAGGGCTATCCTTTCTGGCGCAAACGAGGTACGGCGAGCTGGCTGCCAGAACGGCCACTGCATAAGAGCCTTCCACATGCTCTAAAGCCTTGCAAACGGCTGCGTAAAGATCGCCTTTATAATAAAAGTGAATGAGATGCGCCAGGACCTCGCTGTCCGTCTCAGAAGAAAACTCATAGCCCATCTCTGTTAAAAGCTCTCTCAGGTCCAGGTAGTTTTCAATGATGCCATTATGCACTATGGCTATCTCCCCAGAGGTGTGAGGATGGGCATTCCGATCGCTCGGCTTCCCATGCGTTGCCCAGCGGGTATGGCCGATGCCCATACTCTCTCCCGGACTGCCAAGACTCTCATAGACCTTTTCCAGCTCAGCTATTCGCCCGGCCGACTTGAGTACCTCAATCTCTCCATCAGACTTTATCGCCACTCCCGCCGAATCATAACCTCTATACTCCAGCCTTTTCAGAGTATCAAAGAGAATTGGTCCCGCCAACTGGTCGCCGATATAAGCCACAATTCCGCACATCAGCTAATCACCCTGCTCTCCCTCTCAATCCAGCCGCGAATGGACGAGCCAGAGCCTATGCGCGCCCCCGTCCCCACAATCGTTCCCGGATTGACCAGAACTCTGCTTCCTGCAGTCACATCATCGGCAAATATCGCCCCGAACTCCGCCCTTTGAAAGGCTTCCTCCACCTCTACTACACAGGGCCCCGTCTCGATGACCAGCTGGTCTCCCAAAGTACAGCTTGCTCCAATCACCGAGTCGGAAATAATGGTTCCTGAGCCGATCCTGGTATCATTCATGATTATACTGTTTCTTACCTCGGAATGTGAGCCTATCCTCGCCGAGTCACCTACGGAAGTAGACGGCAGGATGGTGGCACCTGGGCCAATATCACAGTCCTCGCCGATGGAGATTGGGCCCACCAGATAAGATCCGGAGCGGATAATGCTGCCCTCACCAATCTCCACAGGACCTTTGATTCTGGCACCTTCTTCCACCTCCCCGGCGATTTTTGTATCCTTCATGCTTAAAGCCAGATTGTTGGCATTGAGCAGATCCCAGGCGAAGATGGCATCAGCCCATATGCCTTTGCTGATCTGGGGTACGACCTCTTTTCCGTCCGCGATCATCTGGGATATGGTCTCTGTCAGCTCGTAAGATCCCCTCTCCGATATGGAGGTATGACGGAGGTCCTCGAAGATGGCAGGGCTGAATTTGTAGGCACCTGTATTGAGAATTCCGGAACATGGCCTTCCTGGCTTCTCAATTATTGCCTTTACCCTCTCCTGTTCCACCATTAAGATCCCATAGTCCCCGGAATGCCGGCGAAGGGCTGCCAGTATCACGTTCTCTCCCTTGGCCGAGATCAGCTCCTTGACCGCCCTTGCATCTATGAGATTGTCTCCGTTGACCACGAGAAATTCCTCATTCACATGGCTTTCAGCTTTGCGCAGGGCATGAGCCGTCCCCAAAAGCTCATTTTGTTCGAGGTAAGTGATCTTTACGCCAAAATCAAGACCATCCTCGAAATAATCCATAACCCTTTCTTTCTGATAGCCCACTACAATGTAGAGATCTCGAATGCCGTTTGCAGCCAGAGCTAAAATGACGTGCTCCATGAAAGGGCGGTTTCCCACAGGAAGCATGACCTTGGATCTGGTCTGGGTAAGTGGCCTGCATCTGCGGCCTTCTCCAGCCGCCAATATGACTCCCTTCAAATCTATCACAGCCAGGATATCTTAAACGGATACTTGGAGCATAGCTTGCTTTTGATCTTTTCGGTCAGAAATACTTAAAAAATATGAATAGATCATAATGAAAAACAATGGAAAGGCCCAGGCTTTTATATGAGCAGATAATAAAACAGCAGGCGAGACAAAAGATACGATGAAGATACTGGTAATACCCACTACGGACTGGATCAGGCATCCAGTTCCCAATCGGCTCAATTTCATCTTCGATAATCTAGCCGGGGAGCACGATGTGTATGTGCTGCACTTCGGCCTGAAGAGGTTTTCGAATCTTGAGGCAAGGGAAACGAAATGCCGGCTTTTAAACGCGAACTGGATAAAGGTCGAAGACCCGGCCCTCTATTACCTCTTGAACTTCCCATATCACTTGTGGAAGATCAGGAGTATTGTGAAGAGCCAGGACATAGACGTCATCCTCTCCACCAATATTCTGCCATCCTTTGCCGCAAACTTCGCGCTTTCGCCAGTTGTCTTCGACTATCTGGATCATCTGGAGGAGTCTGCATCGATTTACTATCCAAGATCTGCCCTGGGAGAGATAGTCAAACAGGTGGTAAGCCGGATCACCAAGTACAACCTCCGCCATGCTCGCTCAGTCATCACAGTTACCAGAGAGCTATCTGAATTTTTGCGGGACCTTGGTGTAAAAGACATAACTGTAATTCCCAATGGCGTGGATACCAAGGTCCTAAGGCCACTCTCCATGCAGGAGGCCAAGAATTCCCTGGGCCTGAAGGGTGTGGTTCTTGGCTACGTGGGTTCCCTCGAACACTGGGTGGACCTGGAAACGGTGGTATCGGCTCTGCCGCAAATCGATGCCACGTTGCTCGTTGTGGGCCCCGGACTTTTTACCGATTACGGGGACGGGATAAAGAAGATGGCAGAAGATCTGGGTGTTAAGGACAGGATAGTCTTCACGGGCGCTGTGAAGTATGCCGAGCTCTCCCGCTATATTTCTGCTATGGATATTGGCCTCAACCCCCTGAAGATGATGAAGAAGAATGAGTATGCTGCAGGGGGCAAGGTCTTCAATTATCTGGCCTGCGGCAGGCCGGTGCTCTCCAGCCGCATGGTCTCTCTGGAGAGGCTGCTAGGGGATCAGATATACTATTACGATGATGTGGAGAGCTTCGTTACGCAGGTGAAGAAAGTCCTGGCAGCAGGAATCGACGAAAAACGATGCAGGTCCCTGGCCGAGAAATACGACTGGAGAAACATCTCCCAGCATTATGAGCAGGCCCTGGAGAGGGTTTTGGGAGAGGGGGCATCGAAATGAGGATTGCTTTTGTGTATTACGCCTCATTTTCATCCTTCATCAAGAAAGATTACGATATAATTTCCCGGGTCCATGAAGTAAAAAAGGTCAACATCTCTGGGCCCGACGATGCCGTGAAATTGATGAAGGCCGTGGCCAATTGCGACCTCGTCCTGATATGGTTTGCCGGGGGCCATGCTTTTGCCGCGGTGCTGCTTGCCAAATTGCTTAGAAAAAAATCTATTATTATCGTGGGCGGTTTCGACGTCGCCCGCGTCCCTGAGATCAACTACGGCCGGTTCACACAGAGCTGGACAAAGAAATTACTCACGAAAAAGGCTTTGCAGCACGCAGACAGGGTGCTAGTGGTTGATCCTTCTCTGAAAGAGGATGCTATCAAGAATGCAGGAATTGACGGGCACAATATCGACTATCTGCCTACAGGATACGATTATGAGAAATTTGTGCCCGGACCCACGAAAGAAGATCTGGTTTTAACTGTATCGCTAGGCGAGAGCTGTTCTAGGGTACCGTTAAAAGGATTACATACTTTTGTAAAATCGGCAAAACAGCTTCCAAAAGCCAAATTCCTTATAATAGGCATGCGTGGAGAAGCTCTTGCCTTTTTAAAAAACATTGCTTCAGAAAATGTAGAATTTAAAGAACCTTTATCTACCGAAAAATTGATCGAATATTATAAAAAAGCTAAATGCTATTGTCAATTATCGTTGAGGGAAGGCTTGCCTAATGCCCTGTGCGAAGCAATGCTCTGCGAGTGCATTCCCGTGGGCACGGATCGAAACGGCATACCCACGGCCATGGGGAATACAGGCTTTCTCGTGCCGTACGGAGACGCAAATGCAACAGCAATAGCCATAGCCAATGCCTTGAAGGCGCCTAGCATAAGAGGCCAAAACGCGAGAAATAGGATTCGAGAAATATTTCCCGAGAAGAGAAGAGAGAGAGGATTATTGCAGGCCATAGAAGAGATAGCAGGCAAATGAAGAGGTGAAAAAAGTTGAAGATTCTGATTACAACTACCTATTGGAAAAATTCATCGGGCGGTGGCATTAAGATCTACCTGGCAAATCTGGTGGATGAGCTGCAAAAAAAGGGACTGGACGTTGATGTGATATTTGCAAATGGAGAAGATCAAAAAAATTATAAAATAAAATATAATGAGTCAAATTCTGCATTCCCCTTGAAGATACTGCAGGCGTATCTCACCCTGAGAAGATTGAAACCGGATGTCATTCATTCCCATGGTGGAATGTACTATTATCTGATTGCCGGCTATTTTTACAGGATCTTTCACCCTGTCGCCCTTATCTATACCTTCCATACCGAACCGGGCCAGGATAACCTGATCAGTCCTCTGCGCCGCTTCTTCCTTCAAAATTTGCTCAGCCGATGCAGCCGCGTCACCTTCGTCTCCAGGACACTGATGAACAAGGTGGAAGAGAAATGGGGCATGAAATTTCACAGCTCTGCCATAACATATGCAGGCGTCGATCACGAGGAGGTTACGCAGAGCGATAAAAGGGCGTTCCTTAAGGAATTCGAAGTCCCCCAAGGCTCCATAATTCTGCTGGCCTTGGGTCTGACGGCCCTCCGCTACAAAGCAGAGGGGCTCAAGATCCTCATAAAAGCATTAAAGATCATCAGGGACGAATGCCCCAACACCATTCTTTTAGCCACCCGAAACGGAGGCTTTGTCCCGGAACTGAAAAGCTTTGCTCAAGAATTAGGGTTAAAGGATGCCGTAATATTCACCGGAGACGTCAAGAACGCGCAGATCCCCCTGGCGATCTCTGACATTTACACCCATATCTCTCTGGGAGAAGGCCTACCTATCGCCCTTCTTGAAGCAATGTCCATGGAAAAGCCCATTGTTGCCACACCCGTCGGTGGAATACCTGAAGCAATCGAAGATGGGAAAGATGGCATTCTGGTAGAGCCAAATGCAGAGAAGATCGCCGAGAAGGTGGTCTATCTCCTAAAGAACAAAAACAAGGCCAGGGAGTTGGCCAGAAATGCCAGAAAGGTCGCCGAAGAGAGATTTACCTGGGAAAAGTCCGCGAACAAATTTATTGAAATATATCTTGATGGAAGAGAAAAAGAAAGGCTTGAGCTCTTCGGATCATAGAGTCGATATCCCATCTACGAGCCATCCATGCGAGTCTCTTTCAGCATCTCGGCCAGCCACTCCATATCCTTTCCGCAAAGGCTGCAGATTAATCCCAAAACGGCCTTGGCTTTGATATTTGATTTGGCATTGCCGATGGCCTTCAAGAAGCTCTCTCTTGCCTCTGTTCGCTTCCCTTCTTTCAGGTATGCTCTGCCAAGATAATAGTTGCTTTCGACCTCTTTCTGCTCTAATCTAGTACTCAGGTCCGATACTCTTTCGGCCAATGATGTCCGAACCTCCAAGGGCAGACGGTTATGGAATTCGATGGAATAAAGGCTGGCCTTGATCATGAAGGCCTTCATGGACGTTGAGACCTGTATCGCATGCCTTCTGTAGCAGCCCAAGACTTCATCGATTGCCAGAAAGTCGCCAACGAGACTGAGTTCCAGCCATGTTGGCCCGTCAACATAAGGAACGCTTTGTGGCTGCTTAAATCCGCCAATGGAGAGCAAAGCACTTCTGCGACAGATTATGGTGCATGAGGTCATTGGATTATGAAAGAGCAATCTGCCTAGCACCTCTTCTTTGGACAGATCGCGGAACGACCGTATATCCTCAGGCAAGACCGCCAGCTCTCTATTCTGACTGTCGATTATCTTTGCCCGCCCCCAGCTTAAGACGGCAGAGCTGCCAAAATGTGCTTTGAGTTGTAGTTCAAGCTTATTGGAAGGCCAGAAATCATCGCCCTCCAGTATGGCTATGTATTCACCTTTAGCAAGTCGCAGTGCCTCGTTGTATAGTTCGCCAAGCCGCCAAATCCCTCGATTGTTCTGCCGAATGTATTTAATTCGCTCATCCTTGTATTGGGAGGCAATATCGCCCGTTCGATCGCTGGAGCCGTCATCTATTATTATCTGCTCCCAATGTGGATAAGTCTGAGATAAGACACTCTCGATGCATTGGGCGATATACCCCTCATGATTATATGTAGGTGTTATTATTGATACCACAGGATGAACTGCCATGCATTCCCTCTATTTTCGTATTCTTCATTTCTTAGAGAGATCATTCAGCCGTTCCAGATCTATTTTGCACAGGCTGCTGATGATCCCAATCAGGGCTTTGGCCTTGTGGGACGCGTGACCTCTGCCCAAGGCCTTCAAAAAGTTCATTCTTGCCTATGCGTATTTCCCTTCCAACTCATTTGCTCTTCCCAGATAGTAATCATATTCTACTTCCTTTCGCAACAATTTTTCATTCAGGCCGGGAACCCTTTCGGCCAAGTTTGCCCTTACATCTGCCAGCAGACTGTGAAAGAAGTCAATGGAGTAGCGTCTGGCCCGGATTATGGTGGTCAGCATATAAGCCGTGACCTGGATTTCATGCCTGCGGTAGCACCCCCGGATCTCGTTCTCTGCCAGAAATTCTCCCTGCAGGCATAGCTGCAGCCATGTGGGCTCATCTACATACGGAAGACCTGCGGGCTGCTTGAATCCACCTGCTTGATCAAGCGCGCTCTTGAGGTAAACCACGGTGGGTGAGGGGATGGGATTCTCAAAGAACAGAGCGCCCATCATTTGCTCCTTGGACATTCCCATAAAGGGCCGAATATCCTCGGGAGAGACTGCCATCGCCATGCTGCGGCTGTTAATGATCCTGGCCTTGCCCCAGCCCAGGACCGCTCCGGTCTCTTCCATTGCCCTTATCTGCAGCTCCAGCTTATCAGGAGGCCAGAAATCGTCTCCTTCCAGGATGGCGATGTATTTTCCCTGGCTGATCTCAAGGGCCTTGTTGTATGAGCGGCCAAGCATCCAGATTCCCTGGTTGCTTTGCCGGATGTATTTTATCATTTTATCTCGATAATCGGAAATTATGTCTGCAGTTTCATCTGTTGAGGTAGTGTGCCGAGTTTTCTGTAAAATTTCTGGCCCCGTATCCACACCCATTCACTCCTCTATCATAGATAAATACTTTCTACCAGTCAGCCATTCTTCGTTGATATCCATGAGGATGGTGACTCCAAGCCTGAGAAGCGCTCCATCATTCGGAAAAGCACCGACTACTCTTCTTCCAATGCTCTTTTGGGAAAGCCCTGTGATTCCAGATGTCCTGGCTGAACCGGTCAATCGTATCCGCAGACTTTGAATATCTCTTCTGGCTAAGTTCAGCAGCTAATTCCGCCATCTTTGCTTCATCTTCGAATCCTTGTCTGAGTTTCTCTGCGACCTCTTCCTTGTCTTTATTTGGAATATTATTCAGCACCGCGCAGCTGAAATGGACCTGGCACATTTGCCAGGTTGCACCCAAGAACCTTGACGAAACTGCACTTTGTATTCCTATATGGCCATCTGAAACTACCAGTTTAACACCTTTCAAACCGCGATCATTTAGCTCATCAAAGAACCCGGACCAGAATCCTTCACTCTCATTGTCCGTAATCTTGGCTCCAAGGACCTCGCGATATCCATCATCACGAATTCCTGTGATGATAAGAAAAGCCTTGGTAACATATTTTCCACCATCACGGACTTTGAAGTAGCTCGCATCGACATAAATTTATGGTACCGTTCGCTCGATAGGTCTCTTGAGGAATTCTGCAACCTTTTCATCCAGCTCTTTAGCTATCCGGGATACGGTAGAGGCAGAAAGACGCTCAACGCCTAAGTGAGCTACTACCTCTCGGATGCGTCTTGTTGAAACGCCTTGTAGGTAGGACTATGCTATCGCATTTGTCAAAGCTAACTCCACACGAGAATATTACCAAAAACACAGGATTTAAACGAACGCTCTCTAAATTGCGGTTTCTTTAAAATAAGTTCGCCAACGCGTGTCTTGAGGGACCGCTCTTTATATCCATTTCGTTGAGCTGTTCGCATCTCATTTTGCTCGTAGGGCTCCGCGCCTGATTGCTGTATTGCTTCCAACTGCATAATCAGATTCAAGAACCAAGTCAATAGCTTCTCGAGTCCATCATCTTGATCGACAAGGTAATCTTCTATCAATTCAAATATCTCCATGGCTCTATATCCTCCTTGTTTCCAAAGGTATATTGGATATAGGGCCTTAATATCATTTTACAGAAAAGAAAGTACACTACCTTCTTACTCCATATCATCTCAAGTAATGCGACAATGTAAAGTCAAGCCTCTTTCCTGCCACCATGTACCTTTACTCCACCAATTAGTTGCCTTGCCATCTGGATATCCACGTCATCCGTTACCCTTATGAGGACTATTGTAACAAAGTAAACAATTGCAGCCATAAATATTAGTAGCAATATAGGAAGATTGGTGAATAGTTGGATAAATAGCACCATTACAAAGCATGCAATAAGAATCTTGGAAAAATGGACAAACATATGCTTAGGAAGCCGATAGCCTTCCTTTGAAACAAAATAAAGCAAGAAGAAAAAGGAAAAAAGCTCCGTAGATACAGTTGCCGCGCTTGCGCCTACATAACTATATTTAGGTATCAGAAAAAGATTTAAAATTATATTAAATGCTGCGGCAAACATGGTCTGTCTTGTAACAATTACCTGCCGGTTTGTGGAATTCAGGAGATATCCAAATACAGCGCTTAAGAAAATTAGGACTTCAGACCATACTAAGATTTGTAGCGCAATGGTGGAGGGCGCATAGTCTGGCCCATATACGAAAAAGACTAATCGATCTCCAAGTACTGTGGTTCCCACACCAATAGGGATGGCCAATGCCATCAAATACTTAAAGGACCTCTCAAATATGAAGCCAAGATATTTATCGGATGTGACATAATAACGGGACATGATCGGATATATCGATCCTAAAAAAGTTACGGGAAGAAAGGATAGTATTAAAACCATCCGATACGCAGCATTGTACCATCCCATGACCTCATTGGGATTTAATATCATTAGAGATATCATTAATGTGTCGATATAATAATAAACTCTTATAAATATAGAGGATAATCCAAATGGTATTGCCTCTTTTACTATATATTTCCATAAATCTAAATTAATATCCCATTTTGGCAATGGAAGCTTTCTCATGGCTATGATGACATAGTAGCCTACAATAATTATGCTTGAGATCAGATAAACATATGAAAATCCAAGTACATCCACGCCCAAATAAATTGCCAGCAAAGCACAAATTAGCATCACTGAATTATATATTACACTTCCTAATGAGATATATTCCATCACCTCAAACGCTTGAATAATCGAACCGATGATTCCATGAAAGGAGACGAATATAAGAGACAGGGTAATTACATAAACAATATGCATCGTTGCGGATGTATAGTTGAATGCATAGCCGATTACAGCCGTGCTCAGAAGAGTAATGATAGCTAAGATAATTTTTAATAAGATACAATTTCCAAGATATTTCTGAGTTTTTGTTTTATCTCTAGCAATATCTCTGACGATCACAGTTGATATTCCGATATCTGCCAAGAAAATAGTAATTGAAGCAAAAGCAATAGCAAATGATAGTATTCCGTAGTTTTCCGATCCCAGATACCGGGTGGTTTGCATTAAAAAAAAGAAACTTAAAACAAACCCAATGATGTTTGAGGTTAATAAGAAAAATGTGTTCTTAGCGATCCTCTGGATGGTGTTCACTTAAGATCACTTAAACGCCGGTCCAAACCAATCCCAGGGATTGCCGCAGCGATCATCCTTCTTGCCGTTAATCGTCGCAGGCAAAATAGTCGGATCATTCCAGGGTCTTCTTTCCTCGTCTGGACTCGAATAATCATACAGCCGGTTCACGAAATAGACCAGAGTAGCAGGCTCACTACCCACGACTCGAAATCCATGCCAGTAGTGCCCAGGCATCCTGACGACCTGAGGATTGTCTCCAGTAGATATGATCTCGTCCAGATCCCGTGTTTCATCATCATAGGCGCAGATCTTCATGGCGCCCCTTACCGCCAGGAAATGATCGACCTGCCCCCTCTCATGCCGATGCCAGGCTCGCACCATTCCCGGATAGCTTACGGACATATTGGCCTGAACGATCTCATCCTGGATCACATCCTTCCAGTCCGCTCTCATGATCTCAGTGAAGAATCCTCGCTCATCCGCAAATCGCCTTAAGGGCTTAATCACAATTCCTGGCAGCATCGTATAACCTCGGATCAGGAAACTAGCTTCGGGAAATCTCAGCTCTTAAAACCTCAGCTTTCAAAGTTCTAAGCGCCTCATTTAGAGGAAGCGGTTTTTCCATCAACTCCCTCTTCGCCTTTGAAGTATCCAGGGATGAATCTATCGGCCGCTTGGCCGCCCACAACAAATCCTCTATCCTGGAAGGAAGAATAAGGCTCGCATCCAGATCGAATTCCCAGGCCAGCTCCAGAGCATAGTCATATCGAGATATCCTGGTGGCACCGGCCAGATTATAGACTCCGCATAGTCTTCGGTCCGCCGCCTCCAGGACCATTGCCGCCAGATTGGTATTCAATGTGGGGGTTATGAACTGATCCGTGACCACGCGAACCTGTTTGCCAGATTTGAGGCTGCTTAGCAACCATAAGGCAAAATTAACCTTGCCGCTTGCGGGACGGCTGCCATATATCACACAGGTCCTGGCGATGCACCCGCGGCAAAACTGCTCACCCAGGAGCTTACTGTAGCCGTAATAGCTTACAGGATTCGGTATGTCGTCTTCTCGATACATGCCGCACAGTCCGTCAAAGACATAATCCGTGGAGATATAGATCAGAAAAGAACCGACCTTTTCCGCAGCTGCTGCTATAGCTCGCGTGCCCTCGACGTTCATTTTATAGGCCAGATCCTTCTCGCGTTCGCATCGGTCCACATCCGTCAGAGCCGCGCTGTGAATTATGACATCGGGCGCGAGCCTTTCCAACATATCGGAAATGTCCGGAACGTCCAGGAGATCGAACCTGACCGGTTTTCCATAGCTAGGCATATTGTGCGCATATCCCGAGAAGACTTCATCACCTCTGGCCAGGGCTATCTCGGCGACTTTGCTTCCCAAGAGCCCGCTTCCACCGGTTATTAATAGTTTCATTGATCTTACCAGTTCAACTTCCAGGGCGTGGGACTGAGTACCTTATCATCCATGAGAGGCTCCCACCACCCAACGTTCTGCAGATACCAGTTCACGGTCTTCCTGATTCCATCGGCAAAATTCTCCCGGGGACGCCAGCCCAGTTCGTTTCTGATCTTTGTAGAGTCAAGACTGTATCTGGCATCATGGCCCGGCCGATCTTCCACAAACTCGATCTGATCAACGTTCTTGCCGAGCATTTGGAGGATGGTCCCTGCAACCTGCAGATTGGTCTTCTCCTCTGCCGCAGAGATATTGTAGATCTCGCCCCTTGAGCCCCTCAGGAGGACCTGCTGCACTGCGCGGCAGTGGTCGATTACGTAGATCCAGTCCCTCACATTCTGCCCAGTTCCATAGATCGGGATCTTCAGGCCATCTCTGGCTCGCAGGATGGTCTTGGGGATCAGCTTTTCCGGGAACTGATACGGCCCGTAATTGTTGGTGCATCTGGTGATCATGGCCTGCAGACCATAAGTTCGGGCGTAGGCCTGGACAAAAACGTCTCCCGCCGCTTTGCTGGCGGAATAGGGCGATGAAGGGCGAAGGGTGCTCTCTTCTGTAAAAGAGCCGTCCATTATGTCCCCATAAACTTCGTCGGTGGATATTTGCACAAACCTGGCTGCAGAGTTGTGAAGTCTCAGTGCCTCCAGGAGATTAAATACTCCCTGAACATTACTGTGCAGGAACGAGTCGGGTCTCGCAATCGATCTATCCACATGAGTCTCTGCGGCAAAGCTGACTACAGCATCTACATTTTTGATTAAACCGGTGATGAATTCCCTATCGGCTATGTCTCCCTTCCGGAAGGTGTATCTGTCATTTCCTTTAAAGTTCAAAAGGTTATCCTGGTTGGATCCGTACCGCAAGGCATCAACATTTATTATCCGGCAGTCATCGTGTTCATGTAGCATCAACCTTATAAAATTGCTTCCTATGAATCCGAGACCGCCCGTAACAAGAAGCTTCATTTTAATCACAGCGATATCTCGGAGTTGTCGCCGACTATGAGCCGGTTTCCCTTGGGCAGGGCGACGCCCTCTTGGATCAAGACATTTCTGCCGATGAGACTCTCTACGATCTTACCTGCATTGATTATCCGGCTGTCATCCATAATTATGGTATCCTCTACCTCCGTCCCACAGATGCGACATCTGTATCCCACAGAGGTATATGGGCCTATGTAAGAATCGGATATGACGCTGCCCTTTCCTATTACGCAAGGCCCCTTTATCACCGATCTCTCGATCCGTGTCTCTTTTTCAATTATGACCCTGCCCATCACCCTTGAACCATCCATCTGGCCATCATTTTTAGTGGTGATGTCATCCAGGATGAGGCGATTGGCCTCAAAGATATCCTCAGGCTTTCCGGTATCCTTCCACCACCCTTCCACAAAAGATGCATCGACTTTGTAACCGTTCTCGATGAGCCATTGAATGGCATCGGTGATCTCCAGTTCATTTCTCCAGGAGGGCTTGATGGCTTTGCAGGCATAGATTATCACCGGCTTGAAGAAGTAAACGCCTACCAACGCATAATTGGAAGGAGGGACTTTGGGCTTTTCCACCAGACGTCTAATGCTTCCATCCTGGTTTAAGTCGGCAACTCCAAAGCGCTGAGGATCATTAACCTGGGTGAGCAGCACACTGGCATCGCTTTTAAGTCTATTGAATCGCTCTCTATGTCGCACTATGCCGTCTCTGAGGATGTTATCTCCCAGATACATCACAAAATCGTCGTCCAGAAATTTTTCTGCCACTAATATGGTATGGGCAAGACCCCTAGGCTCCCCCTGGTAGATGAACTCTATTGGAACATCCCAGTGCCCGGCTCGCACTGTATCTATCACCTGATCCTTATTCTGGCCCAAGATTATGCCGATCTCATCGGCACCGGCTTCGATAACATCTTCAATGGCATAGAAGAGTACGGGCTTATTAGCCACCGGTATGAGCTGTTTTTGCTGAGAATAAGTAAGAGGACGAAGCCTGGTTCCAGACCCGCCGGAGAGTATGAGAGCTTTCATGAATATACCTCAACGCAGCATCTTGATCGCTCAGGATTGGCATTGGCTAAGATATACCCTTCGATTACGGTCCCGGATAAATAACCTCGATATTCTCCATGTTCAATATCAACTTGCGCAGCTCCTCGCAGTTTATAGGATGCTTGAACTCGCTGCACATCTTCACCCGTTCCGACAGGTCGCCCAGCTCCTTGTCCTTCAGGCAGTAGCCCATCCTCTGGGTGATATATTTTAGCGCCTTGGCTCCGGTGTGCTTGCCTATTATGATGTGCCGGGCAGCGCCCACCATTTCCGGCGAGTATAGCTCATAGGTCCTGGGCTCTTCCAGGACGGCTGCCACATGGATTCCCGACTCATGAGCAAAAGCATTCGTGCCCACTACGGACTTATTCTTAGCTACGGGAACTCCCGAGTAGGTCTCCACCAGCTTGGAGAGGTCTTTTAACTTGGTGAGATCGTAGGCAGCCTGGTCGTAATGAAGCCGCAGAGCCAAAAGCAGCTCTTCCAGAGGCGTGTTTCCGCTCCTCTCACCAATGCCGTTTACCGTAGTGTGCAACTGCTTTGCCCCCGCTTCCGCTCCGGCCAGGGTGTTGGCCAGGGCGAGTCCAAGATCGTCATGACAGTGCATGCAGATGGGGATATCTACAACTTTTTTCAGCTCGCTGATCATGTAGTATGTCGTGCGCGGATTCATGATCCCCACGGTATCGGCGACGCTGATGTAGTCGGCATGGTACTCCTCTGCCTTCCGGTACAGCTTCTTCAAAATCTCGAAATCGGTGCGCGTGGCGTCTTCGGCTGAGAAGCGCACAATCAGGCCGTGATCCTTGGCGTACTCCACGGTCTGGAGGGCGCATGATATGGCCTCGGGGCAGCTCATATGCAGTTTGTGCTTGAGATGAAGGTCAGAGGTAGCAATGAAGACGCTGATCATGTCCACGCCGCATTCGATGGCAGCGTCGACATCCTTTTTGACGGACCGGGAGAGCGCGGAAATCTTGGCATCAAGTCCCAGGTTGCAGACCTCTTTTACTGCATTCATCTCTGCAGCGGATACAACGGGAAAACCGGCTTCTATAACCTCGACGCCGATCTCATCCAGCCGCAGAGCTATATCCAGTTTCTCATCGGCGCGAAAGACTACCCCCGGCATCTGCTCACCGTCGCGAAGGGTTACATCGCAGATCTCGATGTCCAGCGAAGGGGTCCCGGCTGAAGCCAGGAATTGATTAATGGAGTAGTCTTGCATAGCGCGCTAATAGTGAGGATTCATTACATAAATCGGTTTCGAAGGAAGAGACATTCCGGCCGACTCTAAAGATCGGCAAAACGCTCCAATATCCAGCGGCTCCGCACCTCCGGATGGAAAATAATGCCGTAAGTTGGATGGGATCGGTGCCTGAAAGCCTCGACGGCATCAACACTTCCAGCCAGAAGAATAAATCCCTCCGGCAGCGTCACAGCATAGTTATGGAGATGGTAGCCCTCTATGCAGCGCAGTTCACCCAGCAACGGCGACGCCCTAATGATCTCGATCTTCTCCAGACCAATGGCTGGATGAGGCACAATAAATCCTCCATAAACTGCGCTGATGACCTGCATGCCGGCGCAGATGCCTAGAATGGGCTTTGTAAAATCCTTTATCCAGGAGAAGAGCTGCAAATGATCGGCATAGGCATTATCCTTCAGGGCAGTTCCGCAAAGGATAATTTTATCATGGTTGGCAAGAGCCTGAGCCTTGACTTCGGTATAATGCAAAATATTGCAGACAATGCCTGATTTTTCCAGCGTATCTCTAATAGGATGGACAAATTCGTACTGGGATAGAGAGTCTCTCGCATAGCAAAGGTCAACCAGGAGGATGCACGATCTTCTATGCTTCCTCAATTCCACAGGAGCTTGCTCTTTGCTAGGAATATCCCCTTGCATTTCCTTGCTCATATTCCACATTGATTCCGCACTTGTTTCCCTGACTTATTTCTCTACCAGCCGCATCTCTTCTATGACAAACTGCCCTCTGTAGTTGGCATAGCTTTGCGATGCCTTCAGGACCTCGATTCTCTTCTGGAAAATAGGGCCGTCCAGGACGAACGTCTCCAGCTCCCCGCCCTCACCAGAGGGATTGATCTTGTATTTTTTCAGAAATCCCTCCAGAATTTTGATGCGCTCTTCGGTCAACGGCGCGCCCAGCCAGGAGGCATCGAAGGGATAGGCATAGACCCCGGAGAAGATGATGAAAAAGCCTTCCTTTAGCAGCAGCCGGAGGTAATCGATCTGATTTGTCTGCCAGAGGGGATTGTAGCACCAGAGATCCAGGTCGCGACAGATCCTCTGCACGCGCGCTGCCTGGTAGACGGACTCTATGGCACCGGTAACGATTCCTTCTATGGCATATCTCTCCCGAGCGGCAGCGATAGCAGCGGACAGGTCCTGCAGCTCCTCCTCTTTGACACCTCTCGTGGGCCAGGCAAGCCGGGAAATGCCCATGGCCTCGGCCTGCAGGTCGGTACTGCGGATGTTGGGAGTGTGGAACATGTAGCTGTCTGGGTTCTCCGAGACAAGAGTTATCAGGCAGGCTACCTGGTTCTTTTCCATGGCCCGGAAGCAGGCAAAGACCGAATCTTTGCCGCCGGAGAAGAGCACGCCCAGTTTCATTATAGGTCAAGCATCCGCCAGATCTTCGCCATATCTAAGTTTGCCTCCACAGCCGCAGCCAGCTCTGCAAAGCCATCACCCTTCGCCTTCCTCGTTCCCATTTCCGCCTTGGTGGACGGGCCCGGGCTGTGGCCCTGGCCGGGATTTTTTCGCTGGTGCAGGAATTCGAGAAACGTATTGCGAAAGTTCTCGTTCTCGAAGATGCCATGCAGGTAGGTGCCAATCACAATTCCGCTCTCCGATACAGCGCCGTCGTCTCCGAAGGCCTTCTGGCCGTCGGGGCAGGTCATACCCATATGGATCTCGTAGCCTGTGACAATTTGGCCCCGGATCGGCTCCAGGATGGGACCGCCGCCCGTGACCGGCTTTTTCACCTGTACCGTCCTCTTCTCATAAAGATCGAAGCGGGTTACAGCATCCAGCAGACCCAGCCCAGGCACCGTTCCCACAGTTTCCTCAATGCCGCAGTCGATGATCTCCCGGCCCAGCATCTGGTAGCCTCCGCAGATGCCCAGAACCGGAGTATTCGGCAGGGATTTTATCTGATCGGCCATGCCCTTTTCCTGCATCTCCAAGAGGTCGGAGATGGTGTTCTTGGTGCCGGGAATGATCACCGCGTCCGGACGGCCCAGCGGCTCGGAGAGGCTCACGTACCGAACACGCGCCTGCCGCTCCAGAGGCTCGAAATCGGTAAAGTTGCTGATGCGCGGCAGCCTGATCACGGCGATCTCGATCTGCTCGCCCGCCGGCCCAGCTTTCTTGTCACCCAATGAGACGGAGTCCTCGGAGGGTATGTCCAGGTCGAGATAGGGCATGACGCCCAGCACGGGAACGCCGGTGAGCTCTTCCAGCGTCTTCAGGCCGGAGCCTAAAATGGCGGGATCGCCCCGGAATTTGTTGATTACCAGGCCCTTGACGAGAGGCCGGATGTCCTCAGGCAAGAGCTGAACGGTGCCGAAAAGGCTGGCGAAGACGCCCCCCCGCTCGATATCCCCGACCAGGATTATGGGGGCTTTTAGGTAGCGGGCCACGTAGATGTTGGCAAGGTCCCTATCGAAGAGATTGATCTCCGCCGCCCCGCCCGCGCCTTCTACTACTATGTAGTCGTAGTCCTTCTCCAGCTCTTTGATCGATCGGTCCACAACCTCCTTGAGCCCATCGATCTCTCGATAGTACTCCTCTGCGGATTTGTCGGCCACGGGCCTGCCCAGGACTATAACCTGAGAGGTGCGGTCGCCCTTGGGCTTGAGCAGGATGGGATTCATGAACTCCGTCGGCTCCACACGGGCCGCCCAGGCCTGCACCGCCTGGGCTATGCCGATCTCCGAGCCGTTCTGGGTGACCCAGGAGTTGAGGCTCATGTTCTGGGACTTGAAGGGCGCAACCCTGAGCCCTCGATCTGAGAGCAGGCGGCAGAGGGCGGCAACGAAAGTGCTCTTGCCTGAGTGGGAGGTGGTGCCGAGGACCACGAGAAAGCGGGACATAAGGAGGGCGAGGTGGTGCAAGTTTATTTGCCTTTTGGATTCCTTTTTCATAGTAGTTGATTCATAGATATATAATGAGATGGATTTCCAACCAATATCATAAAAAATTATCATAAAAATTTTGGGAATCATTTAAATTATTCAGGAGAAGCAGCTCGTATAAGTAAAAGAGAAAAAAGATTTTGCCCATTTGTTTATAAATATCAATTTATAATTATTAAGTAGCTGTGAGGCCCCAATAAAAATATATAGCTAGAAGTGACTATTAAGGATTCAAGGAAGTATAAATGCAGACTAGGCTGCCACTTGCAAGCTTTTTGAGGCAGCCGAAAGCTCAGAAGGGTGCAACTTGGGCAGGATAGAGAGTATCATCGGAGGGACGAAACATGAAGCTATGTTTAGCTGCAATATTATTAATATTGATTTCTATGGCCAATGCAATCGAGATGAAAGAGGATATTAGTGTCTTCGGCGATGGCGGGCTGTCAGCACAGACTAATATAGGAGATGGCAAGGATCGGCTTAGTGCAAGGGGAGAACAGAGCTATTCGAGAACATTTAGCATTGGAGAGGATACGTCAAGTTTAGCGACGACATACCTATGCAAAAATATCTCAAATAAAGGTTCTAAATTTTTTAATAATTCAACCAATTACTATTATGTTTCTGGGAGAAGCGCAGCAGATGCCCAACATTCGCTATCAATAAGTTCCAACCAATCTATCGAATCTTCGGCCACGATAGAACGCAACGGTGGCAGTTTCGCTACAAACTATGTGGTTAAATCAGGATATGGCAACCTAACTGAGTCCCTCTCTGATAAGATTGGAGCTCGTACCAATTATTTGGCAGAATCTCGAATAAGTGGCAATTTAACCCTAAGCTCTGAAGTAACGGAGGACGTACAGGAGTGGCCAGGATATGAAGTAGATCAAATGCAGAAGTTAAGCTTGGTAAAAACGCTAGCCGATCCGGGTGTATATGAGTTGACACTTGAGACTGGGTACGAGAAAACACCACAAATGGTAGCTGCGGGCCTAATTAATGATGGCAATGAGCAGTATAACAACGGAAATTATGCTCAAGCCCTCGCTAATTACGACAAAGCTATTGGAATTGACAGTAAATCGGCAGACGCTGCAATGGCATGGCGATATAAAGGCAATGTACTCAGTAAAATGAAAATGTATTCTGAAGCGGTTAAGGCCTACGACGAAGCCATCAAGCTGAATCCGGAACTTAAAGAGGCATGGATAAGCAAAACAATTGTTCTAATTGGGCAAAACAAGTCTACAGAAGCTCTTGTTGTTTTGAACGAAATAATCAGGATATATCCTGGTTTGACGGATGCTCTATACTTAAGGGGCAAGGTTTTTAAAGAGCTTGGTAGGTATGACGAGTCTCTCAATGACTTTAACAATGTCCTGGAAAAAAATCCAAAGCATAAATTAGCTTGGTATAACAAAGGAGTTTTGCTTTACGAACGTCCGAATTTGACATCGTATAACAACAATTCTACTTTGATGTTGAACGATGCGTTGGTGGCCTTTGAGGAATATAAACAGATTGAGGTGAACAAAGAATTAATTAAAGATGCGGATGATTATATAGAAAAGATAAAAAAACTTATTTAGAATGAAGGGGCTAATTGAATTGCTTCGATTAGTCGTTCTTGCCGGGAATGAATACCCCGGCAATATTATTTATAAGCGACGTAATTTTCGGTCACAGACATCCTTGACAGAAAATTATAAGCACTAAAAAAACAACATTAAAAAGAATAGTTCGCTTTGGAGATGTGAAAAAGATGGAAGCAAAATGGGACTGCAAAAGTTGCAGGCATGAAAACTGGGTCAGCTATTCTCCAGATGAACTCGAGGGGAAGATTTATGCTTGCTGTAATTGCGGAAAGGTGCATGGAAATTTCAAGATTATTAAGAAAGAGATCAAGGACAAATTGGATTGCATTCCATATAAAGGAATAGGTTCAACCTCTACAAGAGGACCTGTTACGGACGCTCAAACTGGTGAAACGTTTTGGGGAGATCCTCAGGGCAACAAAAATCTTACCAGAGAACAGTTTGCCGTGAATTTTGGATGGGACCCGTGGACAATATGGTGTAAGCTGCCAAAGAATCAAAATAATCCAGTATGTGCCGGCTTCGCGAATAGATGCAAAAAAACCACGACGGATCCGATACATCCACCACCCTCCGATCCCGAGTTACCAAGATAGTTGGAGTGTAATTAATATTTATTTTTTAATTATATTTTATCTTAATTCTTGCTTCTTGTTTAACTAGCAATGTATCGCCGCCTTAACTTGATCTTTTTTTAAAAAAAAGTCTTTTCACACCGTTGCCCTCTGGCTGTAATCGACCAGAGCAATCAGTATGTCCTTATCCTTGAGCATCCCCATCAGCTTTCCGCTGGATGTGACCACAGGCATCTGGTCGATTCTATTCTTGTGCATTATCGCTGCACATTTGCCGACCTCATCCTTTTTGTAAGCCATGATGGGTGGCACCATAGCCTCGGAGACGAGAATATTTTTCAGCTTGATCCGCGAGACGGTGTAATACTTGCTGATGGTCTGCATCACCCGGTCCCACATCCAGGTGTCCTCTCCACCATCCGCGGACATGTCCGTCTTCTCTACCGAGTCCTCTATGACACTGGCCTTGATTAGATCGCGATCAGAGATCATGCCCACCAGCTTGAGGCTGGTATCAATGACCGGGCAAGCCTGAACAGCAGCAAACTCCATAATTGATCCTGCCACAGGTAGAGGCATCTCGCTCCAGAGAACCGCAGTCTTCTTCTCTAAATAGGGCTCAATGCTCTCTTTTATGTCCAAATCCTCGGCCACGCGAACGAGATCGGCAACGGTGATGATGCCCACCAGCTTTTTACCCTCCACCACGGGAAGCCGCCGGATGTCGTGCTTGATCAGCAGCTTTGAGGCCTCGACTATACGCTCGTCCGGGCTTATCACCACAGGATCGCGAGTCATGAGCAGAGCCGTCTGGTCCTCTTCCCGGTTCCTGAGCAGGTCGGTTCTGGTTATCATGCCCACGACCTCCCCCTTTTTAATTACTGGAACGCCGGACACCTTGTGGTCCTGTAGCGTCTTCAAGACATCGTCCCTGCTGCCTGGGATTGCTACATAAGCCACATCCCGGACCATTATGTCCCTGACGAGAATGCTCAAGTCCGCCCCCTCGGAATGGTCAAGACGGGAATCTTGGAATTTCTGACCACCTTCTCGGCCACACTGCCCAGCAGGAACTTATCGAGGCCGGTGCGTCCCACAGCACCCAGGATGATGATGTCCATGCCTGCTGACTGCGCATGACTGATGATCTCGCTTCCGGGATTGCCCTCAGCGATAATGCTGTCAAAGGCAACGCCCATTTCCTCGGCCAGCGTTTCCACCTGTTTCAAGGCCTCTTTTCCTTCTTTAAGCAAAAGCTCTCGGATGCTGAATAGCAGCATATCATCCGGCAGATGGCTGGTTTTGTTGGTGTCGGCCACATAAATGGCTGTGACCTTTCCACCCGCGATCTTTCCCAGCTCCAATGCCACCTTGGCCGCTCTGTATCCGTGCTCTGATCCGTCGGTTGCAACTAGAATCTTCTTAAACATGATTTACCTCTAAAGGATAGCTATGATATCAGACGGCCCGGCCCTTCTCACAATGCTGGAAAGTGGGCTCATCGATCCCCACATGTTGTTGGATTTTTTGTCTATGACCATCACTCTAGCCTCTTTTGCTTCCCGAATGGACCCCAGCCTCTGATCAAGCCCAGTTATTTTAGCACCATTTAGCGTGCACATCTTAAATACCTGTCTATCGTCATGCAGCAGAGCCTTACTGATGAAATGCATCTCTTCAAAGATGTCCGGCGAATTCAGCATAACGTTATCTGTTCCAACAGCAACTGTAATGCCCAGCTCTGCCATCCGGCTCACATCAGGCAGACCCACGCCGGTCACCAGATTGGATCTGGGGCAGACCACCACCGGAAGGCCGGCGTGGGCCACATCGCCCAGATCCGCCTCCCCGGCCCGGTTCATGTGCACCAGGAAATCCGGCCGAAGGGCAAGAGCATCGCCGATATCATCATTACCGGCTTCGCCTGCGTGCACTCCCACCGCCTGGCCAGACCGGCGAGCTGCGGCCACTGTTGCACGGAGTCGGTCCAGATCGTGATCTCGGGTGCTGCTTATGCCCAGGCCCCAGCAGCTCTCAGGGACATTTATCTGGCCTGGGCCTGGCCTTCCCAGGATTCTGGGAAGAAGGGGCAGGCCGCGCACAGCCTCCTCCAGCAAGGCCGCTCCTTCTGCCCCACCTTCCCGAAAATCGGCAAAAGCATACGTACCCGAGGCAGCCATCTGCTGAAGGCTTCTTCTCATCCCATCCAAGAGATGCTCCCGCGGCATTTGGGCCAGCATTCTTGCCTTCAATCCATCCGGGCCGACAAGATCTGAGAGCGACAGAAAGGGTGGATCTTTGAAGGCTGAGTCGCCCACATGGACGTGTGCGTTCACGAAGCGCGGGCAGACAATGCCATCAAAATCGGCTTCTACATGCTCTGAGCCGAACTCTCGGATGATTCCATCCCGGATGCTGATGTAGCCCTCCATTGGTGTGAAATCATCTCCATAGATTATGGTTCCTTGCAGCAGGATATCGCGTGCCTGAGGCATATCACAAAACAGGCCGGCAAGCTATTTAGCTCCTCTTTGCCAATAGATGGAAGCATTGACCAGGCCCTTCGTATTCATCAACAGCGCCATGAGCGCAGACGGCAAAATCAGCTCCTTTGAGCGCAGCCAGGTGAGAATCTCAGGCGAGGCGGACAAGGCCAGGGTTGACCTTCTCAGAGCGGAGAGCGACGCGATCATGGTTGGCGTGGGAACGGTGCTGTCAGACGATCCCAGCCTGAGGGTGAAGTCGGCAAAGCTGCGCGAGGCCAGGAGGGAAAAAGGCTGGCCGAAAGATCCGCTGAGGATTGTGGCCGATAGCCGGGCAAGAACGCCTCCCACAGCCAGGGTTCTTGGACCGGGATGCATCGTAGCTGTTGCCGGCTCTGCGCCGCAGGACCGGCGAGATACACTCTCCCCTAAGTGCGACTGCTCAAAATGTGAGATAATAGTATGCGGGAGAGAGCAGGTAGATCTGACGGAACTGTTTTCCCGGCTTTATGATAAGGGCATCAAGCGCCTCATGGTAGAGGGCGGAGCTACGCTCAACTGGTCGCTTCTCAAGCTTGGCCTGGTGGATGAGCTTTATGTCTACATGGGAGCTATGCTCATTGGCGGTGAGAATGCACCCACCCTGGTGGATGGACAGGGATTCAAAGAGGTTTTTCCCAAGCTGAAGCTATGCTGTGTGCAGCGGCTGGACGAAGGAGTGCTTCTCAAGTGGAGCCTGCAAAACAGGCGACCCTGAACTGTAGCGAGCAGCATAGCAACTCTGGTGAACATTCTTCCCATCATCGGCCTTCAGCCTACCTACTTGCTCAGCCAGACTACTCCTTTCTCACCACCAACACGGGAATTTTGGAGCTTCTGACCACCTTATCTGCCACGCTGCCCAAAAGGAACCTCTCCAGGCCCGTAGCTCCGATTCCGCCCATGACGATGAGGCTCATATCGCCCTCTTCCGCGATGCGGATTATGTCCTCGGCAGGATAGCCTTCCGTGATCTTTCTGGTTGCAGCGATGCCGGCCTTCACTGCCAGATCTTCTACTCTCCTGGTGGCCTCCTCTCCCTGATTTTGCATAGTGCTCCTTATGCCTGCGATCATGTCGTCGGCAACCTTTGAGGTCAGGTCCCCCAGGGGGGCATACTCCTTGCCGAGGTCCACAACAAAAAGGGCTGTAACGGCAGAGCCATAGAGCCTGGCCATCTCGATTCCCGCCTCTGCGGCTTTCTCGCTATGCTTGGAGCCGTCGGTTGCAATCAAGATCCTTTCAAACATTATATCACAGAAGTAGATGAACTTTTTAGGTTATAATTATTTTTGCCCTTCTAACGATTGTCTTTCGACACGATA
>CAYXSJ010000009.1:14341-28044 GCA_964467095.1 uncultured Methanotrichaceae archaeon | reverse complement strand
ATATAAATCGCCGGCCTCCCCGGTTCCGCCTGTTTGCTCTTGCCCTTGGGGTCCTCTCCCGCCTCATCAGCCGAGAGGATCTCCACCGGCACTCCCATGGCAGTAGCCAGGTACGCCTTCTCTCTGGCCAGCGTCTCGAACTCGTCCAGCCCCAGCGCCTCCGCGCTCAAGGAGTGCGCCGCCTTTGCTAACTTTTGCGCATACTTGGGCGCATCCTTCTTGTGCTCCGAAATAGAGGGCGAGGCCATGGCCTGCTTCATGAGCGCTCCCATGTCCAGCTTGCCGCCCTGGGCCGCCGCCACTGCCAGGCGCAGCATCTCTTTCTTCCAGGCAGGCGCAGTGTAGAGCGTGATCTTCTGCGGAGTTGCTTTGGTAACGCTCACGATCTCCTGCACGTCCTTCAGGGTGCGCTCCAAGAGGTCCTCCGCCTTCTCAGCCTTCACGTCAATCAGGGAGGCATCAGCCACCGGCCAGGCAGCGAGCGATGCGTAGCCCTCGCCCAGGCCGGAAGCCCACAGCTCCTCGCAGACATGCGGCGTGAAGGGCGCCATCATCCGCACCCAGGCCGACAGAACGGCGCGCAGCTGATTCTTTCCACCCCGCCTCTGGTACCAGCGCAGATCATTGAAGAGCAGGTAAAAAGCACTCTGCAGCGCTCTGCGCGTCTGGATTCCTTCCATGGACTCTGTCGCCTCAGCGATGCGCCTCTGCAACCGGGAGAGCATCCAGCGGTCGATGAGCGTCTTCTCCGCCTTTTCATCGATGCTGCCATCTGCTAAAATCTCCCGAGCTAAATTGTAGAACCTCTCCAGATGAGCAAAAGTGGCCTCGACCGCATCATTTCTCCAGTCCACGTCCGCTATTCCCTCCGCGTTGCCCAGGATGTAAAGCCTTGTTACATCAGCCCCGTTTTCAGCGACTGCCTGACGCAGGGTGAGAATAGGCCCCTTGGACTTGGACATCTTCTTGCCCTCCAGGGAGACGAAGCCGTTGACGGCGATCGCTTTCGGCCAGAGCCTCTCCGGGAAGACGGCCACGTGATGGTAGAGGAAGAAGAGCAGGTGATTGGCCACCAGATCCTTTCCGGATGTGCGCAAATCTACGGGATACCAGTAGGCGAAGTCGTCGTGTATCTGCTGCACGGTCTCCTGTGGAATGCCGGTTAAAGAGGCTGCAGCGGCGGCATTTCCATTGTTCATGAAAATGTACTCGAAGAACTCCGGAGGCAGACTGTCGATCTTCATTCCCGCATTCACATACTTGGCCAGGATGTAGTAAGCCATGTAAATGGTGGAATCGCCCAGAGATTCAATAAGCCACTCCTTGTCCCAGGGCAGATGAGTGCCGAGTCCCTTCCGCCGGGCGCAGGCCTTGTCCTTGAGCCAGTCCACCTTGTTTATGAACTCTGCCCGAAACTCCTCGGGTATGATCTTCATGCCAGCCAGGCAGCGCAGCACATTGGCCTTCCACTCCTGGTCCGAGTACTCCAGGAACCACTGGTCTCTCACCAGCATGATGACGCAGCGCGTGCCGCAGCGGCAGATGACCGGCGTCTCAGAAAACTCATAGAAGATCTCGGCCATGCCCTGCTCGATCAGATCGGCCAGGAGAACGTCCTTGATCTTGCTGACGGCGATTCCGGCATACTTTCCCGTGTTGGCCTTGAGAACACCATTGTGAAACTCGCGCCGGTAGACCATCTTGGTGGCTTCTTCCGCCTTGGGGTCATTTTGATCTTTAACCTTCAGCTCATTTACGGCTTCTACAGCCGGAAGCTCCCCGTAGCCGGGCGACTCAATCAGCGAGATGAATTTGATGGCCCTCAGATCCTCGGTGATGCCATACTGGGAGAGGTCTTTGCCGTACAGATCCTGAAGCGCCAGATAATCGTAAGGGGCATGAGCCGGAACGGACATGACGATTCCCGAGCCGTTGTCCGGGTCCACAAATCCTGCGGGCAGCACGAGAACCTCCGTGCCGGTTAGCGGATTGGTGACCTTCTTGCCGATCAGCTCCTTCCCCGAGATCTCCCCGGTCAAGGCCACCGTCCTGTCTGTGAAGGTCAGCTTTTCGTAAGACTCTCTGGATACCACCCAGGTCTCATCATTCACTTTGGCCAGGACATAATTGACATCCGGGTTGAGCCAGAGGTTGACCACTCCGAAGACCGTCTCCGGCCTTAAGGTGGCGCAGGGCAAAATCCAGTCGCCCATGCGAAACTTGATCAGGGCAAAGTCCATAATGGTGGCATCCTCGCCCTTGAGAATGTCGTGATCCTCCACCGGGTTTCGGTCATGCGGACACCAGCGCACCGGATGGCTGCCCTTGACCACATAATCCAGGCGGCGCAAAATGCCGTACTGCCACTCGATGAACTTGCTGTAAGCCGGATCGGTGGTGGTAAACTCCCGCCTCCAGTCGATGGAGTAGCCGATCGACTGCATGGCCGCCTTCGCCTGCCTGCGGAAGTAGAGCACAATCTTCTCAGGCGTGTTTAGTGCCGAGAGCTCCTCCTCAGGAATGCCGTGCAGCTTGGTGTAAACATCCCAGATCAATGGATCGCGGTTGGCAATGAGCTCGCTAAGACCTACTATCGGCGTCCCGGTGGCGTGGAAAGCCATGGGGAAGAGAACATTCTTTCCCTGCATGCGCATGAAGCGCGCCACAGCATCGCCAATGGTGAAGGTGCGGGTGTGTCCTGCATGCAAGTTTCCATTGAGATACGGATAAGGTATGGTTAAAAAGAACTTCTGGCGATCATCCGGCTCGGGCTGAAAGACTGCGTTGTCCTCCCAGGTCTTCTGCCACTTAGCCTCGATCTCCTTAGCAGAATAATTTTCTAACAACTTTATTCCCTCCGGAATTTATAAGTCATAAAGACATAAGGAATCTCGCGACTCCTTACTTGCTCATCTTCTCCAGCCTCACCACTGCTTCTTCTATCCGGGGCGTCGGCTGGGTGATGGAGAATCTTATGTAGCCCTCGCCATACTCTCCAAAGCCCACACCGGGCGTGGCCACAATGCCCGCTTTGTCCAAGAGCCTTCCTGCATACTCGATGGAGCTTCCACCCACCCAGGCCCAGAGGTAGAGCGTAGCGTGCGGCTTTTCCAGCTGCAGCCCCAGGTCCTTCAGGGCCTTGTAGAGTATCTCAATTCTGTGCTGGTATACCTTTCTGATCTCGTCCACCACCGATATTGGACCATTCAGGGCCACAATTCCCGCATCCTGCACCGCCCCAAAGGTTCCCGAGTCGATGTTGCTCTTGATCTTGCCAATGCCCGCCACCACATCGCTGTTCCCCACAACCGAGCCGATCCTCCAGCCGGTCATATTGTACGTTTTTGAGAGCGAATGAAACTCCACCGCCACATCCTTTGCTCCCTGCATCTCCAGAAGGGACAGCGACCTTTCCCCATCATAATAGGTCTCAGAGTAGGGATTGTCGTGCATGACGATGATATTGTAGTCATTGGCAAAGTCGATTACCTTTTTGAAGAATCTCCTGTCCGCAGATGCGCCGATGGGATTATTGGGGTAGTTGAGGAACATGATCTTGGCCCGGCGGGCGTCCGCAGGAGCGATTGCCTCCAGATCAGGCAGAAATTTGTTCTCCCGAAGAAGCGGCATGATCACGGGCTCGCCTCCGGCAAAGACGGTAGCCGTGCGGTAAACCGGATAGCCGGGATCGGGCACCAAGGCAGCGTCACCAGGATTGATGAAAGCCAGAGGCGCATGGGCAATTCCTTCCTTGGAGCCGATCAAGGTGAGCACCTCCTTTTTCGGATCCAGGTCGACGTCAAATGTCCGCCTGTACCAGTCAGCTACGGCCGTCCGGAAGGCCAGCTTGCCCTCGTAGGAAGGATACTGGTGATTTGACGGATCACTGGCCGCCTTATTCAGGGCTTTGACGATGTGCCCGGGCGTCGGCAAATCGGGATCGCCCACGCTCAGGTCGATTACATCCACGCCTCTTGCCCGTGCTTCTTGCTTTGCCTTGTCGATAGCAGCAAAGAGGTATGGCGGGAGGTTTTTTATCCGATCAGCATACATTAGTTTCGCTCCATGGAAGATGCATTTATATGATGATTACTTTAAAGGATATTGCGAATTATCCCGCAGGTACTACTTTCACGTAGTATTTAAGATTAGAGGGGCCTGGAGACAGACGACTGAGATTTGGATGCTGAGATTTAAATGCTAAAATGTGGGCGCTTTGGATTTGGATGCGGGAGACGCAGATGCTGGAGATAAAAGACCTTGCCTCGTGGCTCTCCCCGGAGGCCGTCAAGCTTTACGAGGATCGTGGCTACAAAGAGCTCTATCCGCCTCAGGCAGAGGCTATGGAAAGGGGCCTTCTGGATGGCAAGAGCATGCTGCTGGCCATGCCCACCGCCTCCGGCAAGACACTTCTGGCAGAACTGGCCATGCTCAAAGCTGCCCTGCAAGGTCGCCGCTCGCTTTACATCGTACCGCTTCGCGCTCTGGCCACGGAGAAATATGATTCCTTTAAAAAGTTCAGGGCACTGGGAATACACGTTGGCATCAGCACCGGCGACTTCGACAAGCGAGATGAGCGCCTGGGCAAAAATCTGATAATAATCGCCACCTCTGAGAAGGCCGACTCTCTCATGAGAAACGGGGCCTCCTGGGTGAGAGACCTGGCTGTTCTGGTGGTAGATGAAATCCATCTGCTCAATGACGTGGGTCGCGGCCCCACCCTGGAGATGACCATCACCAAACTGCGGCACTGCAATCCAGATTTGCAGATCATTGGCCTATCTGCTACCGTGGCCAACAGCCGGGAGCTTGCTGCCTGGCTGAATGCAGATATGGTAAACAGCGACTGGCGGCCCATCAGTCTGCGAGAGGGCATCATCTGCAATGGAAAGCTGGTCTTCTCCAACGGCGAGGACTCTCTTGATGCCAAGAAGCTGGATGCCAAGAAGGATGAAGCCCTGGCTCTGGTCAAGGATACCCTTTCCCAGTCGGCCCAGATCCTCATATTCGAGAACTCCAGAAAGAACGCCGAGGCTGCGGCCTCCAGGCTCTGCGGCCTGATCCCGGCCGATGCAAGAACGCAGGAGCTCTCTTTAAGCATTCTGGCCACAGGCGAGAGCGAAACGGCACAGCGCCTGGCCTCCTGCGTCTCCCGCGGCATAGCTTTCCACCACGCCGGCCTTTTGTCTGAGCAGCGGCGGCTGGTAGAGCAGGGCTTCCGGGACAACAAGATCAAGGTTATAGCCAGCACCCCCACCCTGGCAGCGGGCCTGAACCTGCCGGCTCGCAGAGTGCTCATCAAGAGCTACAAGAGATATGAGTACGGCCGGGGAATGACGCCCATTCCCGTAATTGAATACCGCCAGATGGCCGGACGCGCTGGAAGGCCGGGGCTTGATCCTTATGGCGAATCCTTTCTGATGGCCAAGAATAGCTCAGAGATGCAGGATCTGATGGAGCACTACATCCACGGCACCCCGGAAGAGATCTGGTCAAAGCTCGCCAGCGAGAGCGCTCTCAGAACCCATCTGCTCTCCACATTCGCTGCCGGTTTCGCCAGAAATGAGCCGGAGCTAAAAGCCTTCATCTCTACCACATTTTATGCCCAGCAGCAGGACCCCTGGAATCTGGATGTCACACTGGAGAAGGTCCTCGATTTTTTGAAGGATAACGGCATGATCCAGGGCAGCGATGAGGGAGATCTTCTGCCCACAAGGCTCGGCTCTCTGGTATCAAAGCTATATATCGATCCTCTGAGCGCCGTTATCATGCTGGAAAACCTTGGGAAAAAAAGGGCAATAGACAAATTAGACAGATTCACCAGTGCTTACGAACTGGACCGGGCCGGGCGGAAAAAGCCTTCCGATCTGGGCCTCATTCACCTTCTCACCATGACTCCTGATATGGATCTTCTCTATATCCAGGCAGCAGACGTATGGGTGGAGGAGTTCATCGATCAGCATCAACTGGAGCTATATGAGGAGGACAACTATGACTATCTGCTCCGCGAGGCCAAGACGGCTGCTATGCTCATGGACTGGATTGGCGAGGTGCATGAGGAGCAGATTGCCAGCAGATACCACATCGGACCGGGAGACATCCGCCGCTCAACTGAGACGGCAGAGTGGCTCATGCACTCATTAGCTGAGCTGTCCAAGCATCTTGAACTGGGCATAACCTTTAAAGCAGAGCAACTGGCGGAGCGCATTCACTACGGTGCAGGCCAGGATCTTCTTGGCCTGTTGAACTTGAAGGGAGTGGGCCGCGTCCGGGCCAGGAAGCTCTACCTGTCAGGCATAACCAGCATAGAAAAGCTGAAGGCAGCCGACCAGATCGAGGTCGCTCGCCTCCTTGGTCCCAAGATTGCCGAGAGGGTCATCTCTCAGCTTAAAAAAGAAGAAAAAGAAGAAAGAGCGGAAAGAGTGGAACGAGAGGAGATACAGCCTTGAACTGGCTCAAGAATATTTTTGGGAAAAAGTCGGCCAAAGAAGAGCCCACCATTCTTCAGCTTGCCGGAATTAATTCCTGGCTGGAGGAGAGAGGGAAGGAATCCGGCGGCATTGAGCGCTTGAATGAGATCTACGGCCGCATTGAGGTCGTGGCCGGGTCACTATCTAAAGACATATCAGACCTGGCAGCGGCTGATGCAGATGAGGGCACGCCCCCCAAGCTTCTGCGGGCGGGCCTGGCGGCGCGCGGCGAGGTCGTAAAGCAGCTTGCAACGCTTTGCGAGAAGCTATCGCCTCCCAAGAAAAAGGACAATGATTCTGCTTTTCAGCACCACTGGACTCTCGTTAAAGGCCTGGAGAGGACAGTGACCACCTTTGGCAGAGCGCAGAGGTATGTGGCCGCACTCTTTCCCAAAAACATCGAGAGCATCAACTCCGACCTGACACAAATCAGCCGTCTGCTGGTCGATCTGGAGAGCGAGATCGGCAAAAAGAGAAAGGTAGCAGAGGAGAGTTGGTACTCTCGAGAGCTTGCTGAAAGGCTGCAAGAAGAGCTACTGGGCATAGATGAGCTGAAAAAGAAGATTCTGCAAGATGAAGCGACCCTCTTGGAGACAAAGTCGCAACTGGGCAGACAGGAAGAGGAGGCAAAGAGGCTGGCAGAAAGCGATGAGGGAAGACGGACGGAAGAGCTGAAAAGAAGCCTGGAGAAAAAAAAGCAGGAGAAGTCTCAGGCGGAGGAAGAGCTTGCCGATCTTATTGCCCCTCTGACCAAGGCGCTGGCCAGAATGATGAAGCAAGGATCAAGCGACAGAATCAATCTGAAGCATAAAAACGTCTTTGAGCAGCTCATAGAGTCGCCCTCGCAGGTGTTGGACAAGGACATTGCCGGCTCTTTAGAGGAGCTGCGCAGCCATCTGGCAGCACTCGGATTGAAGGACAAAAAAAAGGAGAAGATTCTTGATCATATCGATCTGCTCATAGAGAAAAAATCGCTGGAAAGCGCCAGGGCCGGGCAGGAAGCGATCGAAAAGGAGATCTCGGATCTTAATTCTCAGATAATAGAGAGCAGCCGCGAGCCCCTGCGACTGAAAGAAGAGATGAGCCTGGCAAGAAAAAGCGTGAGGAGCCTGGAGGCAGCCCTGGCTCTAGCTAAAAAAGATCTGGCCTCATTGGAAGAAAAGGCTGCATCAGATGAGAAAGAGCTGCAGGAGAGGCTGACCAGGATTGCAGGAATGCCGATGAAGCTTGATATTTCCCCAGGAAGGAAATGTTGGTAAACTTCGGGGGGATTGTCCCTCTTTCTACGATAGACTGGCTGGGGCGTGCCGCTATGGTAGTGTTTTTACGTGGCTGCCCTTTGCGCTGCCCCCATTGCCACAACCAGAAGCTACAGACTGGAGAGAGCCTGGTTGCCCTCCATTCTATTGCCTCACGCATTGTATCCGAGGTCAAGGGCTTTCCAGGGGCCAGGGGAACCAGGATTAGGGTCGATGCACTCAATTGTGCCTCTTCTCCCCTCACGGCTCACTCTGCTCTTCCTCTGCAGATAGAACTTGATGAGGCATCACAAAGGGCAAGCAGCAAGCCTTTTGTCGATGCCTTTGTCTTATCCGGAGGCGAGCCGCTGCTGCAGCCGGAGGCATGCATCCGGCTCTTTCGCCTGGCAAAGAGCCTGCATCTGGCCACGGGCCTGGAGACCTCGGGCTGCTTTCCTGAGCGTCTGGAAACGCTGCTGGCAAAAGGACTGGTGGATAAGGTATTTCTAGATCTCAAGACGGCTCTTTTTGAGCCGGATTACGAAAAGGCTACCGGCAGAGGCGACATTGCAGCGCGGGTTCAAGAAAGCCTTGAGATTTGCCTTAAATTGTCAGTGGCACTGGACGCGCGCAGTACCATCTTTCCGGAGATGCCCTCCTCCTCTCAACTGGTGAAGATTGCCTGCACGCTCTGTCGCCACAAGGCGCTCTATCCGGATAGTCGCCTGGAAAGCATGACACTTCAGCAGGGACTCCCTCGAGAGGGGGAAGCCAGATTTGAGCCGGTCTCAATAGAGGCTTTGCAGGAGATGGCCAAAGCCTGCGAGATAGAATGCGGTACAGACAGTACAGACGGTGCAAAGCTGAATGTTCGGATTCGAGCTGCTCCCAGGATAACCTGGAAAAATTAGATAATCAATGGTGAATAAAATGAAGCTCATCGGTTTTGTAGGCCTGCCGGGCTCAGGCAAGGGAGAAGCCTCTCAGATTGCCAGGGAGCATGGCTATGCAGTGGTGGTCATGGGAGACATCATTCGCCAGGAGGCGGCCAGGCAGGGCCTGGAGCCTACCGACCAGAATTTAGGCCGCATCGGCAATGCCTTGCGAGCCGCAGAAGGCCCTGATGCTGTGGCCAAAAAAACCCTTGAGAGGGCAAAAGCTACTGGAAAAGACATTGTAGTGGTTGACGGTCTGCGCTCCCGGGAGGAGGCGGACTTCTTTCGTGCCCATGCCGATGAGTTTCATCTGGTTGAGGTCTGCGCTCCAGCCGAGGCCAGGCTGAAGTGGTTGGAGGCGCGGGGCCGACCAGACGATCCGAAGATCAGCCCCTCTTGCAAAGAGCCGGACAGCCTTGCAGCGGCAGCCCTGGAGCGGAGGGAATGCCGGGAGAAAGGATGGGGCATGTGCGAGGCCATGAAGACCGCCGATCTGAAGCTGAGAAATGACGGCTGCCTGGATGATTTTCGCAAGAATGTAATGAGGCTGCTGGGCCTCTTGGTGGCAGGCACCGCCTCCAGTAATGAAGAGCAGCTCTAGAGGTGAGCAATATCGCAAGTGGAATTGAACCCAATGCCATTTCCATGCAAGGTCTGACCAAGAAGTTCGGCGATATGACCGCCGTAGATCACATAGATTTGGAAATAAATAAGGGCGAGCTCTTCGGCCTCCTGGGAGCCAATGGAGCCGGCAAGAGCACCATCATCAAGATGCTCACCACCATGCTCTCGCCAACAGAGGGGAAGGCCCGCGTATGGGGGCACGACGTGACCCGGGAGAGAGATGCAGTACGATCCTCGATCGGCGTAGTCTTTCAGGACCCGGCTGTGGACGGCATGCTGACTGGCCGGGAAAACCTTGACTTTCACGGCAGGATGTACAGAATGGATGGCACCCTGCGCCGGAAAAGGATTGAGGAGGTTTTAGAATTGGTGGATCTGGCTGAGAAAGCTGACATCAAGATGGAAGACTATTCCGGTGGCATGCAGCGGCGGCTGGAGATTGCCAGGGGTCTGATGCATTATCCACATGTTCTCTTCCTGGACGAGCCAACCCTTGGCCTGGATGCCCAGACCAGGCGACATATCTGGCAGTACATTCGCAATATGAACAAAGAGAAGGGAGTTACCATCATACTCACCACACATTACATGGAAGAGGCAGACGCCCTTTGCGACCGCGTGGCAATCATCGATAACGGCAAGATAGTAGCCCTGGACACGCCCTCAAACCTCAAAGATATGATCGGATCAGATACAATCAGCCTGGAGGTTTTAAGTGGTGCGCAGGCACTTATGTCATGCCTGCAATCCTTCCCCTGGATCAAGTCCAGCATATTCGCCAATGGAGGTCTCGAGCTGATGGTGGACCATGCCCAATCCAGGATTCCCAGGATCATGCAGGAGGCAAATATGTGCGGCGCTGTTATCACCTCAGTGGGACTTCATAAGCCGACTTTGGAGGACGTTTTCCTAAAGTACACGGGCAGAAAGATAAGAGAGACTGGTGGAGCAGCCAACTCGATGGGGAACATGATGCACAGGAGAAGATGATGAGGCTGGACATTAATGCTATTTACAGCATCTGGCTTCGGGAAATGTTGCGCTTCTTCCGTCTGAAGAGCCGACTCTTTGGGTCCATAGCCTCGCCCTTCTTCTTCCTGGCCTTCCTGGGAATCGGATTTGGCGAAGGTACAACCATGCCCGGCATTTCCTCTGATATAGGCTACGTCGGCTTCCTGACACCCGGGATAATTGGTATGACATTGCTCTTCTCAGCCACATTTGCAGGCCTTTCCGTTCTGTGGGACAGGGAGTTCGGCTTCTTAAAAGAAATAATGGTCGCCCCGGTAAGCAGAATTGCCATAGTCCTGGGGCGAACAGCAGGAGGCTTGACGACAGGCATTCTTCAGGCAGTGATAATACTCATCTCAGGGATATTCCTGGGAATGAAGATGCCAAGCCTTGCCGGATTCCTGTTGTCCCTGGTATTCATGGTCCTCATAGCAGCGACATTCATAGGCCTGGGCCTGGCCTTCTCTTCAAAGATGGGGGATATGTCCGGATTCAGCCTGATCATGAACTTCCTCATCTTTCCACTGTTTTTCCTATCCGGGGCGCTCTTCCCAGTGGAGAGATTCCCCGGGCTGATACGAGACCTAGCTTACCTCAACCCCCTTACCTACGGCGTGGACGGTTTGAGGTACAGCCTGATTGGCACGAGCGCATTTTCACCTGCATTGGACATGGCAGTTCTGGCGGTCTGCTGCGCAGTCATGCTGTTTTTGGGTGCATATCTCTTTGAGAATACCGAGGTGAAGTGATCTTCAGGCAGAGCAATACATGCCGGCCTTGTGGCCTTCAGAACTCGTGGCCTTCAGAAAAAAGACTTCGGTCCCCTGCCGGGCAGGGGACGGCAATCGCAGGCTTATGTTGCCTGCCGATCTGCCGATTTTCCTGTTTTCGGTTGATTTGCTCCCCCGGATCAGCTTCCAGTGGATGTGGTCCATTGATAGGAGTAGTAGGTATGGCCGGTGGGAGGATAGGTATAGGTTATCTGGCTGTCCCAATAGGGATACGGATAAGGTACAGGTTCCGGACTTGGGTTCGGATTTACCCAGTAACCGCCTGGGCCGTAGACATAAATATAGGCATAGTTGCTCCAGCCGCTACAGTAATACTGGAGAATGTGCCAGCCCGGAACATCGCCGTAGAACCATCTCTTGTACCAGTTCGGGTAATAGACATATCCTGCATACTGAGTACTGAGCCTGCCATTTGGATACCATTCATAAAACCAGATATTTCCAGTTCCCGAGGTCTTCATCCATAAAGGCAGGTTGGCATAAAGATTGCAGCTTGCTACGGTTCGAGTTGCATAGGAGATATAAAGGCTGTTGGGCGCATAGCCACCCGAAGGGACTATTACCTTATTATAGACGGGACTTGTGGCGGTTGCCCTCGATCCTTGCGGTGCGGAGGCATAAGCTGCTTCCTGGCTCGACCTCATCAGAGTTTGCGTCTTCTCCTGCACGGTTGGGGTTTGCTGCATCGTCGTTTCTACTGCAGGTGCTTGCAGACCAAGAGAATCTGCGCTGCTGGGAGTGCTGGGCGTGGGTGCGCCGCCAGGTGCGCTGGTAGAATATGAAGGCAACTGTCCGGATGCTGCTGTACAAAGGAGCATCATTAATGCTATTATTAACACAGTCCATTTCATCTTAGGACACCTCAACAAATTATTGACGCTTTAGATGTAAATAGCTAACCGTGAAATTTTTGTTCCCGTGATTGACGGGAAGAGAAATGCCATGGAAACACTTTCGCCCCGCGCGCATTATCTTTTTATTCGAAATTTACCTGCCTATTATTCGTGATCAAAGGCAAGGAAGCTTATTTAAAAAAATTGACGGCCAGTATGTATATCCCCTCGCAGGAGGTGGGTACACAGCTTGATGGAAGCACTCCACCATCAGTTTTCATCGGCAGCTGGAACTATCCCAAGGTTTACGCCGGCCCCATGATCGCACCAATGCATGGCGACACAATCATCATGGACCGGCCCGAGTCCTGGATACCGGAAAAGAAGACTCAAGAGGAGATCATAAGATACCGGCTAAACCTGATCAGAGGCAAGAGGACCGTCAATGTATCTCAGCTGCAAGATCGCTTCATCGATAAGCTGCGAGACATCTCCCTTTCTGCTTCCTCCATTGAGAGCGAGGTGCAGTTCCACCACGCCCCTAAGGGCATGTCCTTTAGTGATGTGCACACTCCCTTCGGGCCCAGTGCGCCTCTGGAAAGATTTGAGATCGGCAATGCCAGGTGGGATCAGAATTTAGAGAAGGTGTATTACGACGGCGACCTGCTGGCGGCGGACGCTGTCGTTGATCTGCACCAGAAGGGCCTGCCCTTCTCCAGCATTCAGAAGGCTTTCTCCATGGGAACCATGGGCACCCGAAAGAGACGGCGTCTGGTTCCCACGCGCTGGTCCATCACCGCCTGCGACAGCACCCTGGCCAACCGGCTTTTGCGAAAAGTCAGGGATCATGAGATCATCGATTGCTGCCAGGTGAGAGAGTTTTCCAGTCTGAATAACTATTATGCCGTCCTTCTCCTGCCTACCGGCTGGCAGTATGAGTGGATGGAGGCCTTCTTGCGCATACTGGGAAATGAAGAGCTGATCTTCTCCGACTACGAGAACAATTCTGGCAAGAAGGGCTATTCCCGTGTGGGTGGATGCTACTATTCCTGCAAGATGGCTGTTTTGGAGGCTTTAGAACGGGAGAAAAAACAGGCAGGTGCGATCATCTTGCGGGAGGCTTATCCGGGATATGTGCCTTTAGGCGTCTTTAACGTGAGGGAGAACGTGAGAAATGCCATGCAAGCAAAGGCTTTACCCTTCGAGGATATGAAGAGCGCTTTGTGGTATATTTGCAGCAAACTTCAATTGCCTATTAAGAAATTCATTTTGCAAAGCGACCTTCTCAGGGAGCAGCTTAAAAGCCGGCAGACTACATTGAGCTCTTTCTCTTGACATTTGGGCAGTCATTAAGCTCCAAAATCAGCTACCCAAGAGCGAAAGTTAGATATAAAAAGAACTCTCTCTCGGCCTCTTGGGAGTGATTAGTGTGGACAGAGAGATGATTAGTGATAAGCTGTGCTTATTTTTTGTTATATTTATTCTCAGTAATTTATTATTGCTCGGCTGCGCCTCAGCGCAGTGCTGGGACTGTGATGATAAAGATCCCTGTACTAAGGACGAATGCAATGGAACGCTATGTCTGCATACGCCCCAGAGCTGCGATAATAGCATTTCTTCTCTATGGGCCTCCTTAAAATCAGGCTCTAATAACGAATCGACAGAAAAAGCGGAGGCTCCTAGACAAGACACTTCGCAGTCTAATATGCCAACGTACGCCATTAATACATCTACGGATTGCAACGACAATAACCCATGCACCAGAGATTCTTACGGAGCTTACGGCTGTGTTCATGATCTC
>CAYXSJ010000009.1:12222-14241 GCA_964467095.1 uncultured Methanotrichaceae archaeon | reverse complement strand
ATGCGATGATGGAGATGACAGCACCTTCGATTACTGCTATGAAGGAAAATGCTACTACACAACGACAAATTGCAGTGATGCCAATAAATGCACTACCGACTCTTTCGATGGCACAGTTTGCGTGCATCCTCCTATAATTTGCGATGACGGAAATGCCTGTACCACTGATGCCTGTGAAGATGGAAAATGCGTGAACACGACTATAAATTGCGATGATGGCAAACCCTGCACCACTGATACGTGCGACCGCAAGAGCGGCTGTCAAAATAAATGGAAATGCGATGACGGCGATCCCTGCACAGAAGACTCCTGCAATTCTATTGGGGTGTGCAAAAATTCGCCTATTGTCTGCGGAAAGGGAAAGACATGCATCAATGGCGTCTGCAGGTATCCATATTACTCCTATTACCCCTATTACACCTATGCTGCGCCCTATTATCCGTATGTCGCGCCTGCCAGTACCGTTCCAGCAGCCCAATCCTACACAATTCCTGCCGGGACGGCCATAAACCTGCCCTGGGGCCAGTCTGTTATGGCTCTTGACGCTTTGAAGGTAGAGAACGGCATAGCATATTCAAGCGCATCGCCTCTGAGGCTTGTAAGAGTGCTGGGAATGGAAAATCAGGCAATTTCGGGATACCAAAGCCAGCTGCCAATCTCGGAGCGGGCTGAGATGATAGGTCTTTCCTGGAAAGATGCCAGCTTCAGTTTGACTTTGATCCAGCCGAATGGAATCGCCCTTCCGGCTCAAGGAGATAACCTGAATGTAATGCACCTCGCAGGCACGAACTATGATTACTACTTCCTGAGAAATGCCGCCAGAGGAAATTGGGGCATTGAGATCAGGCCTTTAAATCCTTCATCTAATGGTGTCGGGTTCTCGTTGATAACCGGTCTGGTTAAGGGAGCTGTGCCCATAAATCAGCCTTAAGGTCAGGAGGATGGGGGCCTGGTGCATGCGATTCTCGCCGGAAGGGACCCATCTACCTTTTTTTGCAGAGCCAGCAAATTTTTCTGGATTCTATGCATTGTTAGGCAGTCGCTCTGCGCGTTCTTTGTGAACTCTGTGAGCTTTGTGGTTGAAACGTCGCTCGCCACTGGTTATAGCCAAATGGCTGACGATACTAATTACCCAATAGAAACAGAAAGGAACCGAAAAAGGTCTGGAAGAAATCACCTCGCGTAGGTTGCCACTGCCTCTCCTTTCTGCAGCACATGGCCTTGCATCGCCTTCTCAAGATCGTTGACAGAGGAGCCTGCCGGCAAATCCAGCATACTGTCCAGACCAAATACCCGGAAGAAATATCTGTGCGGCTTTCCAGGAGGCGGGCAGGGGCCAGCATATCCTATCTCTCCAAAGTCGTTTATTCCCTGTACGGCTGAGAAAGGCTCTCTGATGGTGGCATTCTTGGCTATGGCCTTCGGAATAGTCTCCACCGGCGGGATATTCCAGATAAGCCAGTGGGTGAAGGTGCCGGAAGGCGCGTCCGGATCTTCAACAATTACTGCCAGAGATGTGGCGTTAAGCCCTTGAATTCCAATACCTGGCGATATGTCGATTCCATTACAGGTATATTGATCGGAAAGCCTATCAAAGCCCAATCTGACAACGAGACTCTTCATATCCATCTCCCCTGCCTGGACTGCTGAAACGAAAATAACTGCGACAGCAAATGCCGCCAGGACAGCCTTCATTGGAATTATGCTCTTCATAATTACCATAATTGTTGCAGACTTGACTGATAAATTTTGCCCAATGCCGCGATACCCTATCGCAGTTGAACCCTGCTATTTGCCCTTAGGAAATAAGGCAGAATTTCCCAAAGAATTCCCCAAGACAAAAAAGGAATAAGAAAAGGGATAAGTTCATATAGAATTTGTAGCGAATAACTATTAAGTAGGCAGGGATGAGATTTTGATAAAATACCTTATATCTTTCTTGAGCTTGATTATGATTATCTCATGCTCAGGATCGGAAGTATGTTCTGATTGTTATGCAAATATAATTACAGTTACCGA
>CAYXSJ010000009.1:0-12122 GCA_964467095.1 uncultured Methanotrichaceae archaeon | reverse complement strand
GCTCAGGATCGGAAGTATGTTCTGATTGTTATGCAAATATAATTACAGTTACCGATGATCAAAAGATAGAAAATATTCGTGTGGGACCTAACGGCGAGGAAGTTGCCGTTGCAAATGAAGGGCTAACTGCAGGTACCGGCATTTCCAGCGATCCATATATTGTAGAGAATTTAAATTTAAGGGACTTGCCTGCAAATGGACTGTTGATTCGCAACATTGATGCTTTTCTGGTTATCAAGGATTTCACATTTGAGAATTTGGGGAAAGGAAATCGATCATCATTGCCTGTGGGGATTGGCACGCAATATGCAAAGAACGTGAGGATCGAAAATTGCACGGCCTTCAGTGGCGAAAGCTTTCGTTTATCCTATTCCGAAAACGTTTCCATCAAGAATAGTACAGGCAGAAACATTTTCCTGGAAGGGGTAAAAAACGGCCTGATCGATGACTGCATCTCTGACTGCATTACGATTAAAGGCCTGATGTCACCTCTTTATTCTTACAAATTATACGATATCTTGAATGAGACTCTTTCAGAGCGCGACTATGAGTTGGCAGTCTCCCGGAATTGCACCATCAGAAACTGCGAAGGGATCAAGGAGATCGACCTGTTTGATGCAGAAGACTGCAATGTTGAGAACTGCAGCGTTGAAGGAATTGGCCTTTGGATGATGAATGCTAAGAACGTCACTTTCCACAACAGTACAGCTAAAAATGCAACGCTGTCAATGGATTGGTCAAGAGAGATAAGCTTTGAAAACATGAAGTTAATCAATTCCACAGTCTCTCTGGCGGGATCTGTGCCGGAGGATTATGCCATTGCCTTTAGAAACAGCACAATAGAAGGAAGGCCGATATACTACTATGAGAACCAAAGCGATTTAGAAATTAGAAATCTGGATGCAGGATATATCTGGCTGGTAAATTGCTCGGGCGCAAAAGTGGAGGAAGTAAATGCCATAGGGATTTTTGTTATTAATTCCGATGGGGTGGCAGTTAAAGGTTCGCGTATAGGTCACGACGGAATCAATCTTGCCTTCTCAAGCAACTGCGTGTTCTCCAATAATACATTAATAAATCAAAGATCTAAAGATGAGATTGTGCAATCCGCTGTTTGTGGCAACAATACTGCTAGCGACAACACGGTGATCAAGGAAACAGGCTGAGAACGCCAGCCCAATTCTGGGGAAACCCGTATCCAGAAAAGAAATAGGGTTCCCTACTGCAAATTAAGGCTCAACAATTTTTTATCTAGCCGCATCTTCCCGGCTCGGCAGAATAGGGTCTGTTCTCCTTCAGGCACCACTGCATCTGCTCCAGTATCGGTTCGATCCTGCCGTTCGTCTCTCCTTTCAGCTTCTGCACCATGATCTCAGCCAGGCTGCCCTGCTCAATGCGCTTTGCCACCAAAGGCAGATATCGCAGCTCTTCAATGGTTGCGCTCTTCTCTGCTGCAGCAAGCAGCTTCTCCAGCTCCGGTCGCATTCCGGCTACGCCGCGTTGCATGGCATCCTCCAGCATGGCCAGAAGACTGCTCTCCTCCTCCTCCAGCGCTATGTCGGATCTAAGCAGGGCCAGCAAAAAGGCCGAGAACGCCATGTCCGAGTGCAGGCATTCCTGCTCATCTATGGCTTTGACCTCCAGGCACCTTCTCGTAAAGCGCACGATCACGCCTCTGGAATTGACCCACTCCTGGCAGAGAATCTCTGCTTTGCATTTCTTCAGCTCGGAGTAGATCCATCGGTTAATCTGCACATAATCGTCCACACTCTCCAGCTTTTCGGGCAATATGTCATGGCAGATCTCAGGAATGGCAGCCTGGTTTTGTCGGTAGTAAACCAGCCGGTTGTCCATGTAAGTGGTGAGCTTTCCTTCTACCATGGGCGAAGAGGCGGATACGGCCACAAGATAAGGCATAAGCGATCGAATCTTGTTGAACATGGCGACCAGCTCATCTTTGCCGGTGTAGGGTATATTGACCTGCAGAGCCTGAATATTCAGCCAGCCGTGCTGCCTGATATTGAAGAGGCGGTCGTATGTCTGATAATACTCCTGCTCATCATGATCCCAGTAGGTCGTCTCATCCAATTTGAGCAGCGGATGCATTCCCAGACCCATAAAGCCGTACTCATGATTCGTGGCCCGGTAAAGCTCGCGCAGACCCTGGCAAAGATTGTTTTCCAAAAAGCTGAGGCTCCCCGGCCTGGCCGGGATCAGCTCGATCGCATGCTTTTGCAGCTCCTTGGAGACCAGGATGCCGCCGAAAGGCACCTCGTGCTGCACCCGTCCGGCGATCTTCTGAATGATCCGGTCGGAGATGGCCAGAGGCCGGTGGTTTTTATCGTTTATGGAGTACTCGTGCTCCGTTCCTATGGGCGATGCAACTGCAAGAGCCTTATGCATAGCTTTTTTCATGGCGCACTTCATCTCTTTTCAATCCCCAAGCTTGATCTCTGCCACAAGATCCGTCTCCGACTCCTCGATCTTCAAGATTTCCGCCATCTCTGAGGGGGGAATGATCTTCACCAGATGCATGATCTTCTCCACGGCGGTCTCGAACAGTCCGTCGTAGGCTTTTCGATTGGCCTTAAGAAACCGAACCATGGGGCAGATGTTCTCCCTCTTAAGGAAGATCTGCAGGACGTTGTCTTCGATATCAAAGGTAAAAGGTCCTGCGACGCAGGTCTCGGGCTTGATGGAGTGAATGCTGCATTTTCCATTTTGAAATAGCACGCAAAAGCCATCCTGCTTCAGCCGTAGCCTCTTGTATCCGGCAAACTCCACTGCGTCTTCTGACACGCCGTTTTTCAGCAATACATCTATTCTCTCCTGGCTTAAGGGGGGTCTCGCCTCAAAGCAGCAGCCTCCGTCCAGATGGCATTCGCTGCAGGCCTGGCTTATGGCATCACAAAGGTAATCTTCCATCAGAATATCATCTCTCAATCATTGCATAATCAATAAATGCTCGACCAAAAAAAGAGATTTTCCTCTACCGCTCAGAGAAATCAATCTTGTAAGAGTAGACCTCGTTTTCTGCCAGGGCGGATGGATTGGACATGCCTGCGGAAGCTCCCAGGCCGTACTCACCCTCAAAACCGTGCGGGCCTTGTACCTTATTGGAAAGCTCATCGGCATAGCTGCAGGCGTCTCCCGTCATCAGATATGAGATTATCTTCTGGAACATGTCCGGATAATGGGCATCCTCGCCTCCTTCCAGGGAGGGGTTATCATTGACCTCAATGACGTAGAGCTTACCATTGCTCTCTTTGATGTCCACACCATACAATCCTTTGCCAATGGCATTTCCTGCCTCCCGTCCCAGCTCAATGACCTCAGGCGGGACCTGATCGGCCGGCACGCTCTCCACATCACAATATACGATATGCCCATTCACTGATGCCTGGATCTTGAAGGTCTCGGAGGGGATGATGTATCGACAGGCGTAGAGCAACTGCCCGTTAATGACACCTACTCTCCAGTCAAACCTGCTCTCGATGTACTCCTGCACTACAATCCAGTCGGAGAGCTTGAAGAATCTCCGGGAGATTTTCAGTAGCTCGCTTACGGATGAGACCTTCTCCACCCTGGCCGAGAAGGACGTGGATGGCTCTTTTAGCACCAGAGGCGTGCCCAGCTCCTCGAAGAGCTGTTCAGCCTGCACATCGTCCATCTCCTTCTTTTTTAGAAACTTTGTCCTGGGCATGGAGACATTCTTTTTCATGAGGTGCATGTACATGTTGATTTTGTCGGCACAGATCTGAATGGAGCTGGGATCGTCTATTACCGGTATGCCGTACATTTGCGCAATCCTGGCTGCCACATAGGTGGTGTTCATGGGATCGGTATTGGCGCGAATGAAGAGTGCATCCAGCTTGGGTATCTTTTTCATGTCCACGGGAAAGATGAACTCGGCAGAGTGGCCCATGCTCTCAGCAACGTCCCGGCATTTTACCACGGCCGTGAGCTGCTCAGAGCTGCTTAACGTCTGTCGATTGACAAATATGCCTAGCTTACTCAAAGCGTTTCACCCTCTTATCCAGAAGGTCCTGTAACATTTCCGTTTCATCCTTGGATAATTGCGAATATTTCACCGGTGCCAGAGATGATAGTCGGTAGCCCGACTCATCCTTGACCAGAACATTCTCCACTAACGGCAGCCTGAAGACATCGTAGATCTTCTCCGCCAGCGACTTCACCTGCTCGCAGCAGTTTACAGTCTTGCCGAAGATGGATACGCATTTTGCTACAGAGGAGGTATCGCTTATCTTCTGGTAGCAGAAGGGATACCTGCCCCGGTTGGTTACATGCTTGATGACCTTCTTCGCTGCTTCCAGGTCGCTGATCAGGAAGTGGTCAGATGGTGTGGAGAAGTAGTTCAAGCCGTACACTATGGCGGGAAGCGAGACATACTGGTTGGATATTATCCATTCGCAGACAGGGATGCCTGCCAGTTTTGCCTTCTCCAGGCAGATGGGAACTACATAGGCATCCAGCACATCGCTGCTGCTGGGCGTGGTCTTGATGCCATCATTCTCATTCTTGACGATGGTATAGTACGGCTCGGTCTTGTAGAAGTAACTCTCATTTACAATATATTGGGAGTCATCTTCCTTTAAAGTGTACATAATGTCTTTCTTAGGAATATGATCTTTTCGTTTGTTCATTAAATTATCACCGCATGACCTGCGTGTGAGAAAATGGGCGTGTTAGGGACAAAAAATCCGCACTTTATGTGTTCAATCTGAGGCGAGATTGTTGTTATTCCGGCGTAGGATACCCTACGGTATTTGCTAAGACTACGGTGCCCGTCCGGATCGGATGCCATTTCATTCTCAGAAATTTGGATCTCCTCATTTTATACTTTCTAGATGGTAGTATTTATCATTGTCGACCTGGGCATTATGCTGCTCAGATATATCGCCATCTGCAGCTATTTTGGATTCATTAAAATCACAGTTTCCCTCCTTATGAGTGAAGTCTACGCGAATAGCTTCATCAGCATTTCCGGGCTTGTAGCGGGAAGACTGCAGACACGGCCTGTGCAAACGTAGGCCGTTGCCTTTCCCTCATGCTGGACCAAATTTTTTGTGAATGGCAGGGCCTCTCTGATCTCTTCTCCGATTACCAGCACAACGGATTTGTTAGGAAGATAGCGGGATCGAATAGCTTGCAGCATCTCAATTATGCCTGCATCCTGCGAGCTTCCCACCAGAGCGATCTCGGATGCCGGCCCGATGGCATAATCCAGGGAGCAGAGCAGCATGCTGTGGCCCAATGGCTGCTCGCCTGCCGCTGCGGAGAAGCTGCGCGCCAGATCCCAGGCCCGCTCTTCCAGTTCGGCCTGTCCGGACAGGTGCATGAGCCGCAGAAGGCTATGCATGGCAATGGAATTTCCTGAGGGAATCGCTCCATCATAAAACTCCTTTTTGCGCAGCAGCAGGGCCTCTGCATCATCTGCGGAAAAGAAAAAGCCTCCTTGATTCTTATCCCAGAAATGCTGCACCATGACCCGGTTTAGCTGAATCGCCGCCTTCAGGTACTTGATGTCAAAGACCGTCTCGTAAAGATCGAGGAGGCCCAAGACGAGGAAGGCATAATCATCCAGATTGGCGGAAATGCCAGCCTCGCCCCGGTAGCGATGCAACAGTCGACCCTCGGTTGTCTGCATCTCTTCCAGGATAAAATCGGCCGCTTTTATTGCGGCTTTTGTATACTCTTCATACTTTGCATCATGCAAAGCCTGTGCTGCTTTCGCCAGAGCCGCGATCATCAGTCCATTCCAGTCAGTGAGAATCTTGTCGTCCTTAAAGGGATGAACTCTCTTCTCCCGGGCAAGAAAGAGCTTTCCTCTAATCTTCTCCATTCGATCATAGAGATCCTGCTCGCTGATATTCAGGACAGATGCAGCGCCCTCGAGAGCAGACCTCTGGTGAAGGATGTTTCGTCCTTTCTCGAAGTTTCCGTTTTCATGAACATCGAAAAGCCGGATCAATAGCTTGAATTCCTCCTTATCCAGAGTTTCTTTCAGCTCCTCTGCAGTCCAGACATAGAATTTGCCTTCCTCTCCCTCGCTATCAGCATCTTCCGCTGAGAAAAAGCCGCCCTGAGGAGAGGTCATGTCTCGCAGCACGTAATCCAGGATTTCGCTTGCCGTTTTGGCGTACTCTTCTTTTCCTGTAGCCTGATAGGTCTCAATATAAGCTATTGCCATTAGCGCCTGGTCATAGAGCATCTTCTCGAAATGGGGAACGAGCCACTGAGCATCAGTAGAGTATCTATGGAATCCATAGCCCACGTGGTCATAGATCCCGCCCATGCGCATGGCCTGCAGTGTGGCCTCGACCATCTGCAGAGCATTCTTGTCACCGGTCCGATGCCAGTGGCGCAGAAGGAAGAGGAGGTTGTGGGGTGCGGGAAACTTGGGGGCTGTGCCGAAGCCTCCGTTTTGAGAATCGTAAATAGAGTTCAGGGCCGCGTATCCGCGGGCAAGAAATGAAGCATCCAAATTCTCAGATGCAGCCTGAGACGGCGGCTGGTTTTGTGCCTGTTTCAGATAATTGGAAATCTTGTCTGCAGATCCTAAAAGCTCATCTCTGGTTTTGTCCCAGAGCTCTCTGATTCTGGGGATGATCTCCATCATTCCTGCCTGGCCGAAGCGGCTGGTCTTGGGGATGTAGGTAGCGGCAAAGAAGGGCTTTTTCTCAGGAGTCATGATAATAGTAAGAGGCCAGCCGCCTCTGCCGGTCATGGCCTGGGCGGCAGTCATATACATCTGGTCTATGTCCGGCCTCTCCTCCCGGTCCACCTTTATGCAGATGAAGGCCTGGTTCAGGAGCTGAGCTACGTCCGGGTCCTCGAAGGATTCATGGGCCATTACGTGGCACCAGTGACAGGTGGAGTAGCCAATGGAGAGGAAGACCGGCTTGTCTTCCCTGGCGGCAGCTTCGAAGGCTTCTTCGCCCCACGGGTACCATTGCACGGGATTGTAGGCGTGCTGAAGGAGGTAGGGGCTCTTCTCAGAGAGCAGAAGATTTGGTGGATGCGCGGGCTGCGCTAATTGTGATTCGATTCTACCAGGAGTTGGATCTGATGTCATGATCGCCTCTAGATTATTATGCTTAGCAGCCATAAAAACTTATGCATTTGCATTTATTTAATCAATACCGAGAAGACCATCAAGTTCCATGAGAATCCTATCTGATGCAAAAACATTTAATCCTTTGGAGCTGTAACTGACCCATATACCTTAAAGGGATACTATGATCAAATACATGATGATTCTTTTGATTATTTTATTATCTGTCAATATAATAACCACAGAGAAAGCACAAGGGCAATCCATGCCAAATTCTCCAGCAAGTGGGGTAGATAATGCCGCCTATGAAGATAGTGGGATCAGAATTCTCGGGATTGATTCAACGGGCTTTCCAAAAATAAGGGTCACTCTTTTCATCGACAAATTCTGTGCCATAGCCGGAAACTTGAAAAAAGAGAACTTCAAGGTCAAGGAGGGTGGCAATGAGATAGCAATCGATAATTTCTATTTTTCGGGCAATGCCTCCGGCCAGAAGCTTGACCTTGCAGTAGTCTTTGATGATTCGGGAAGCATGGGCAAAGAGATAAGCGCCATGAAATCAGAGGTTAAAAACCTAATAAATACCCTCCAGGCCTCTGGGATAGGTGCCAAATATTCTCTTGTATCCTTCAAAGACAGGATATCCGTCACGATAAACTGGACAGATGATCCCGAGGCATTCGAGAAAAAGGTAAATGCCCTTCGAGAAAAAGGTGGATCTGATGAGCCAGAGGTCTCATTAGACGCGATAGAAGCGATCCTTGCAATGGGTTTCAGGCCTGATGCACAGAAAGTCATACTGGTAATAACCGATGCCCATGCTCATTACAGGGATGATGGCAGCGCATTCTCGAAGCACACAAAAGAAGAGATTGAGAAAGATCTGTTAGAGTCGGGTGTAACATTCATACCCATCTCCCCGGCGTTTGATAAATCGAGTTCCTACGTGGACTTGAGAGAGATCTCAAATAATATCCAGAGCATTTGGATCGATATTAATTCAGCAGATTTCACGACAATTCTGGAACAAATCAAGGGAATTCTTACTGAGACATATGTGATCGAGTACACATCTCCTGACCAGCCTCCTTCAGAGAACAGGATAGTTTTAGTTTCAGCGGACGCACACGGGTGCCTGCAAGGCAGTGCTTCAGATTCTTATACCATTCCTGGCAGCGTATCTGCAGCATTCAATGCTCCTCCTGTCATCAATGATCTGATATCAGATAAGACAACCCCACAGGAAGCTGGAACCGCTGTAACCTGGACAGCAAACGCAATTGATCCTGAGTCAGATCCAATACTCTACCAGTTCTGGCTGAGGCGATCTACCACAGACAATGCCTTGACGGTTGTGCAAAATTGGTCGATCGATAATCAGTGGACGTGGATGAATGATCCAACTGATGCCGGCGGCTACAAGGTTTTTGTCTACATTCGTGACGGTAAGCACGCCCCGGAAACTGCTTATGATAGTGCTATAAGTCGGGACTACACGCTGACAGGTGATGAATCAATTGGGCCCAACAGCCCGCCGATCATCAATAGTCTGTGGGGGGTCAATTGGCTCAATTCGAGCCAAATTATGGTAGGTACAAACATATCCTGGTATGCAGATGTTTCGGATCCCGATGGAGACCAGGTGCTTTACAGGTTCTTCCTGAATGACAGACCAATGACCGATTGGATCTCAGAGTCTAGCTGGACTTGGACCCCAACGGATGCAGGCTCTTACGTGATCGTGGTTCATGTGAGGGACGGAAAGCATGCAGATCCTAACCGCTACGACGATAGCAAAGAATACATTTTCGTTGCACAAAACAGCATAGATAGCAACTAGGTTTAAATCATCCAGACCTGGTTCCAATTTCGTGCGGCTGCGCCTTGCATGCCACGCAATTTGCCGCGCGGGTGCGCCGTCGTCGTTTCACTTCACATTACGCCAGTTCTTTAGCTTTTGTGAAGGCAGCATCCGCCTCAAAGTTGCGTCCAAGTTCTCTAAGGACCTGGCCTTTATTGTCCCAGGCATAAGCATCTATTGGATTTAGTTCTATGGCTTTATTAAAAGCCGTTATGGCCTCATCATATTTATTTTGGCTCAGGAGAGCGAGACCTCTATTATTCCACAATTCGGCAATTTTTGGATTTATGCCAATAGCCTCATCATATGCTTTTACGGCCTCATCGTATTTCCCCTGATCATAAAGGGCATTACCTTTGTTTTTCCAGGTTGACACATCTGACGGATTTAGCTCAAGAGACTTATCAAAAGCCTTTATGGCTTCATCATATTTGCCAAGACCAACAAGAGCAACTCCTTTTCCATTCCAAAAATCTGAATCTCGTGGGTTGATCTTGATAGCTTTGTCGCTTGCCAGGATCGCTTCCTCGTATCTGCCCAATCCGTCAGCCAGTGCAAGACCTTTGCTATTCCAGGCATCTCCATATTCAGGGTTTAACTCAATAGCTTTATCAAAGCATTCAATAGCTTCGTTGTATCTTTCCAGGGCAACAAGAGCAATGCCTTTAGCAGCAAAAGCTTCTGAAAATTGTTGATCTATCTGAATGGCATTATCATAAGCTAAAATCGCCTCTTCATAAGATCTATTATCCAAAAATTCGTTACCTTTATCGAACCAATTTATAGAAATATTTTCCTGACCAAGAACCATTATGCAGTGAAAACTCATGATTATCAAGATAATAATAGGCCAACACTCAATCGACTTCTTCATGTCTTCATATTATATGTTAGCAAAGAAAAAGCTTGCGCATCAAGAGTATTTAGCAGAACCATACACATCTCTTCACACTTTGAATATTTAAATAGAACTGAAGTGAGAGGTCATCCCAAAGCTCGCCAAACCAATTGAATATGATGGCCATCTTTGGGAAGGCCCCTCAACTAATACAATCTAGTATCCAATTCTGAAGCTATAAGCCGGCTTAGGTCCAGACTGGAAGCTATAAGCTGGCTTGGGTCCAGACTGGAAGCTATAAACCGGCTTAGGTCCTGTTTCGAAAGAGTACCTCTTCTTCTGTGGAGTGATGCTTATCAAAGCAGATTGACAGCCAGGAACGGTGATATGCAGCAGGTTCCCAAATTTTGATATCATTAAGGTGCCGTATTTGACATGTACGTTCTGTATATTCCAATTGCTTATTTGAGGGTTCACGATGATATCTTTTGGCATATCACAGGGATTCGCGACAAGAATATATATGATTCCATTGTAGAATAGACCGCGGCTTAAGACATCCATATTTGATGATTGTAGATCGAAATCCGGTCCACTAAGACCATCGACAGTTAGCTGACCATAGTTATTAATTCTAATCATCGATGTCTGCCATAGGTAGCTGCATCCTTCCCCTTGACAGTTATATCCGGTTGAAGATCGCTCTTCGCGGGCCATTGTTTCCACTGGGTAGTTATACCCGGTCGAAGGCAGCTCTTCAGGGGCTGATGCTTCCACTGGATAGTTGTATCCGGTCGAAGGCAGCTCTTCGCGAGCTGATGCTTCCACTGGATAGTTATATCCTGCGGAATATTCTTCTAAGCCTGATGGATGGACGATTATCAAACCAGATCGGGAAGCTGGGACTGTAATCTGAAGCAGATCCCAGATTTTTTCTATCTCTAAGTTGCAATATTTAACCTGGACGGTTTGCAAGTTCCAATCGGCTATTTGTGGATTCACTACAACCATTTTCGGCACATCATAAGGATTTGAAACCAATATATATGAGACGCCATCGTGAAACAAACCACGGGTCTGAACGTCTGTGTTTGATGCTTGCAAGTCATACTTGACGCCTTCCAGAGCTTCGAGGAAATCACCATGACTATCCATTACTTTAATGATTGATGTTTCCTTTAAGGAGTCCTCATCTATTAAAGATTGCCCTGCCAGGGATTCCTCCGCTAATGGTGCTAATTGTGGATTCAAAACTGCTAGGGCCGTGCAAACTAGCACTGCCATTGACAAGAATACAAACAATACTTTTCCCATTTCCTGCACCCTATTAAATATCATCCTACATTGTATTTAATTTTTGCTATTTTTAATTAATTATCTAAAGATAATTTTGTGGTGTTGGGTAGTCCTTCCCGTGTGACTGAGATCGCACTTTTCCTGAGACCACTTCAAAGATGGTTCTGTCGCATCGGATTGCTAAAGCATAAGGGATTATAACGGACAGGATTTTGCAGGAATGCAAGCATCGAAGAATTCTTTGCACCATATAAATATATTATAGACATCAATCTTTTGTATAGCAGTGATCATCTTCTTCATATCCTGATTTGATGATGGTTTTGATCATTTGTTTGCAGAATGTGCCGTCTTCCCAAGTCGGTTTCTTGACATCCAACCCCCCTCAAGTGAAGACTATGATAATAATAACGATAGTAATCACCGCAACATTTATTAAGAAAATGCAATCATATATATGAAAAAAAAGAAAAGGAGGTTAATACAATGATAAAGAAAAGAGTGACGGTAATTGGATTAATTGCACTCCTTATATCGTTAACTGGTGCATATGCTATGGATAGCATGGTTCCAACGTCCAATGCTCCTACAGGGCATTATGCTCCTACCTGCAATGCTCCAACCGGTCACATATCTCCTACGTGTAACAGTCCCGGAGGCCATCCAGAGGCTATGGTTCCAACGTGCAATGCCCCTACCGGCCACATTAATCCAACCAGTTGCAATGCTCCAACCGGCCATAAATGCATAACAACCTGCGAATATCCAACTGGTGCCTCATGTCCAACCGGATCTAGCTGCCCAACAGGATCCTGCTGCCCGACAGGCAAGTCCTGCATAACCGGATCCAGTTGCCCGACAGGCAAGTCCTGCATAACCGGATCCAGCTGCCCGACAGGCAAGTCCTGCATAACCGGATCCAGCTGCCCGACAGGCAAGGATTGCGTAACCGGCTCATGCTGCCCGACAGGCAAGGACTGTGTAACCGGCTCATGCTGCCCGACAGGCAAGGACTGTGTAACCGGCTCATGCTGCCCGACAGGCAAGGACTG